>JAUXAS010000002.1 GCA_030619825.1 Hadesarchaea archaeon | reverse complement strand
TTATCCGCACGATATCATCTCCCCTCTGGGCAGGTACTCGTCCTGCACGGGGTAGTTTTCTAAGGAAACCGTGTAGTATTTCGAGAAGGCTTCTCTTATCTCATCGGTCACCTCACCCCCAGCGTTTACCCAATAAGTTCTCCCTTGGGGGGATTCAACTATCTCCCCATCCTTTGCCACGATTTTCCCATCCTTGATTACGTATTTCGCCCTCGAGAAAGAACGCTTTACATCGTCCCCCCTGAACTCGTAAATCGCTACATCGGCATCGGCTCCCACGCCTAGGTGTCCCTTTTGCCTGAGCCCTAGGCGCTTGGCAGCGGCCGCTCTCGTTATTATGGCAATTTCGAATAACGAATATTCTCTGTCTATTCCCCCGAGACTAGTTCTCGATGAAGCGAAGCGGTGGACGGACTGCAGCATCTGGTCGCGCGCCCGCTTGCTCATCAGCCAAGAAATGACTTCCGGGTAGTGATAGAATGGGCCCCCGTTGGGGTGATCGGTGGTCAAGAAGAACTTCCACGGATCTTTGACTAACAGAGCCATCTCCAACCCGATTGCCCACTGAACGGAATTGACGGGACTCTTAGCCTTGTAAACGTGCGGGACTACCCCAGCGCCCTCCTCCATCTCCACATCCGAGTTATACCACTTGTTTCCTGTTTTCTTGTAAAGGCCGTATTGCATTGGACCGTCGGCCGTCATGGTGGTGGCGTCGTCGAATATGACTTGCCCCATGTCACAAGTCACGTTTTCACGCTGGTTTATTCGCCTCGCGAGCTCGGCTGCCCCAGAGGCCAAGTTCGCCCAACTGTCTCCGGCGTAGGAGTTGAACTGGATGTGAGTAATGTGAATCCTTTCCTTGATCGCATTTATCGATTCTGCGGTCGTTTCGAAATTCCCAGGCACCCCAAGATTGTTGCAGTGAACGTGGATGGGGTGGGGAAGCTTCAACTCCTCGTTGACCTTCGCTAGACCAGTGAGTATCTCTCGGGGGGTTACTTCGTAATTATCGACCCTATCATCAATGCTGTTCACATTTCTGCCCCACTTCCAGTTCTCCACCCCACCCGGGTTCACTATCTTTACGACGTACCCCCTTGTCGCCTTCAGGAGCCATGCAACGAAGTTCTTGAGCTTTTCAAAGTCCTTCTCCTTGATGTACCTCAAGACGAAGTAGTTATTGCCCATGAGTGTGTAACACCCCTTGTCCACGATTGGGATGTCGTTTAGCTCCTCGTGTGTGTGCCTTGCGCCTAAGGGGGGAACGGCGGCTTCCATCAGGGTCGTGTAACCGAGCTTCACGTACCTATACCCCGTCACAAACGTCGTGGGGACCGTGTACCCAACTCCGCTCCTCGTGACCCCTGTCCTCAAAACAGGATCCTTCCTGTGATCCTCAGGTCTGAACAACCTCCCGAGGTTAACCTTGGAACCAGCGATGTGGGTGTGGATCTCCACGCCCCCAGGTAGGACGATCAGCCCGTAGGCATCTATCTCCTTTCCATCAGCTTCCTCGACTATTTTTCCGTCTTTGATGAATAGGTCCTTCTTTTCCCCATCTATCCCGTTCATGGGGTCGTAGACGGTGCCGTTCTTGATGATCAAGCCTTCACCTTCTCGATAATTTTTTTCAAAATTTCTCTGTCGGGTAAGAACTCCGAATCGATTACTTTACTGAGCCTTAGGGGGATCCCGTCCATTCTGTAGGCAGTTCCATCGCACTCAATCCCAGCCATCGCCGAGGGAATTACAATTTTAGCGATTAGGGAAGTGAGGCTGACTTTTGGATCGATCACGATCGTCGGAATCCTAGCCAAGTGCTTGGAAGCTTCGGCAGGGAAATGCGCAACGGGGTCGGAGGCTATTATGAGTGCGGCATCACATTCCCCGCGGGCCAAGATATCCACCGCAGAGAACTCGCCTGGATTGTAAACTGGGTAACCTTTGGAGAAATTGACCGCATAGGGATAGCCAGTGCACCAAGTCATCACGTCGTTGGAACCAGACACGTTACCGTGGCCCCTCATGGGAATTATGGTGAACTTGGTGTGGTCATTCAAATCCCTGACGAGGCGGAGAGCCGCGTTGATGCTCATGTGCCTTCCGCCCGTCATCGTAAGACCTAGGCCGAAAAATATCACCCCAAACTTGCAGCTCTTCATTTTATCCACAAGTCGCTTGATGGTTTCAGAAGGTACCCCTGCGGCATCCCCCACATCATATCCCTTGACCGCTGCCCTGAACGCCGAAAGCAACTCGTAGTCTTGACCGGGCTTAACTTTTACAAAAATATCGGCCATCTTCGAGGTCTTCGTTTCCCTCACATCCATGTACACTATCTCTCGACCTCGCTTTCCACTTTCAGTGTAGAGGCCTCTGGGGGTAATCGAGTATCGCGTCGCGTGCCTGATGTGGGCTTCTGCGGGGTTACACCCCCAGAAAATCACCAGATCAGCCCTGTTCTTGACCTCCCCTAGCGTGCATTTTGCAGCTCCGCAATCTTGAGTAGCTAGGATAGTTGGTCCGTGGCAGACGGAAGTCGTGTTATCTATGGATGCCCCGATCAACTCGGCGAGCTCGACAGCCAGCCTCTGGGCGTCAGTTTCGGTCGAGCTTAAGCCGTATATCAATGGAAAATCGGCTTTCTTCAAAACCTCCGCTGCTTCATCTAAAGCTTCTTCTATAGGTACTTCAACGAGTTCCCCATTTTTCTTTATTATAGGTTTGGCTCTATTTTTAGCGTGATTCAAAAACTTACTTTTGGAGAATTCACAAGCATTTTTAGCATCAGCTACTCTTCCACCCTCCGTTACAACCTCTATGTCATCACAAAGACATCCGCAAAGGGTGCACACGATGTTTTTGTAAATCATTTAATCCCTTTTATCCACTTTATGACATTTGCGATCGTCGATACATCCTTGTCCGTCGCCAAAATCTTCGCCTCAACGCCCTTAGAATTCGGCATCCCGGTTCCCTGGGTATCCGCGCCTATCACCATATTTACCCAGGGCCCGTAGGGCATGAAAGCAATTCCGCGATCTATTCTCGACTCCTTGCATCTGACAACGGCTGAACCGAATTTGGTTCTAACTTCTACATGTTCATCCTCTTTGGCACCGATCTTTTTCATATCATTTTCATTCATCATGATCACGGCGACGTTGTTGGAATATTCCTCAGAAGTTTTGCCCATTTCTAGGCTTGTGCCTTGTTTTACCGTCCTTCCACTGATTAAAATCACTTTCATGTAATTCATCTCATCTTTTCCCTAGTTCTAATGTAAAGCGGGGTATTTTTAGCTTCTTCGTAAAAATGATGTGTGCAAGTTGTGGGAAAGCTATCAGCAGAAGATTTAAACAAAAATGGAACATACGCAAACTTGTAGCGAATATGGAAAGGTAAAGTCGATGAACATACCATATGGGGAACTAAAAACGACTGTGGTCGGTAGCTTTCCCTTACAGCACTCTTTGGACAACATGCGTAGGGCGCTTACAGATCAGATCGAAGCTGGGGTAAATTTCCCATGTTATGGGCAACTCCTGGACATGAATTTAATGTTTCTAGAACCGTTGGCAAAGGAAAAATGTGGAATCGAAATGATTGGGGGGGAGGCTTGGGTTACCGGCTCATTAGAGGTTCCCAAGAGGCCCATAACCCTCGAGTTCTTGGAATTCGCTCAAGATTACCTCAAAAAGAATCCCTCCGAAGAGGTCGACGGGATTAAAATACCCATCACAGGACCAATCACCCTCTCCTCCGTGGCGAAGGTTTCCGAAAAACATCATGCAATAGAGTACCCAGATTTTATCCTAGATTTTTCCAACATCGTGGTTGAACTCGCGAAATGGTACGACAAAGCGGGGGCGGGGCTGATAATGATCGATGAACCTTCTTTGGGTTATGCCGTATGGCTTGGAATAGATCCAGATGTGCTAATCGAAGCGATCAATAAGCCCATAAAAGCGATAAAGAGCGCCCTCCCTTCGGTTCACGTATGCGGCGACGTTTCCACTGTCACGGACATCCTCATCCAATCGAAAGCTCCAATATTAGATCACAGCTTCAAGGACTTTTCAGCCAACTTAGAATCCTATTCCAAGGACATTTTAGAGAAAGCTGACAAAATGATAGGTTTCGGCTGTGTGAGCTCAACACCAGACCCACAGCTTCTCTTGGACATTCGAGCGGGAAAGGCACAATGGGCGGAAGCAGTCGAATCGGTGGATGAGATAGAAAAGTTGATCCTCGAGGGAGGGAAGAGGTTCGGGCTCGAGAGGTTACTCATAGATCCAGATTGCGGATTCGGGGGGATGAGAGAGTACTTTAAAGACGACACTGGACAGAGAATAGCGGCCGAAAAGCTGAAAAATATGGTCGAGGCTGTGAGGAGGGTGAAGAAAAATTTGAAAATATCCCCGTAGTTATCGATTATTTTCAGATGAGCAAGCGTGATATATTGAGAATCCACATCAAAACGCCCTCGCGGTTGCATTTCGGGATAATTGATCTCAGCAGGAGCTTGGGTCGCAGCTATGGTTCAGTGGGTTTAGCGATAGAGGGGCGCGGGTATGAAATCCTCGCCGAGAAAAGCGAGGAGCTGGAGGTCCTTGGGCCTGAAAAGGATGCGGAGCGAGCAAGAAAGATTGCCGAGAAAGTGATGCAAATCTACAACATTCCACATCAGGTCAAAATAAACATGCTTGAGGGCATCCCGATGCACGTAGGGCTGGGCTCCACGACCCAACTGACGCTGGCGGTGGCAACGGCTATCACTAAGCTCTTTGGAATAAAGGCTTCATCCGTTGAGCTTGCAGAGAAAATGGGCAGGGGAAAAAATTCTGGTGTAGGAACCTACGCTTTTATGAAGGGTGGTTTCATCGTGGATGGAGGAATCAAGGAGGGGAGATTTCCGCCGCTAATCTTCAGACATGATTTTCCTGAAGAATGGCACTTTATCATCGTTACACCGGAGATTGAGAGAGGGCTAGATGAAAAAACTGAGGAGGAACTGTTCAAGCAAATAACAGCTTCGACCGACATTGCCCGAAGGATTTGCCACTCACTCGTTATGAAAATGTTGCCCTCTATTGTGGAACGTGACATAGAGGGTTTTGGGCAGGTTTTAACTGAGGTGCAGAGGCTCGTTGGGGGAGCGTTCTCCGCTTATCAAGGAGGCGTGTTCGGAAGTCAGGTAGCTTCTGATATCGTTAACCGGATGCTGGAAGGTGGAGCATATGGGGCTGGACAGAGCTCTTGGGGTCCGACGGTTTATGGGTTGGTTGAGGGTAAGGCTCAGGCGGAGGAACTCAAAGAAAGAATTTTGGAGTTCTTGAAAGGTAAAAACTACAAAGCCAGCTTAAGAGTAGTCAGGCCAAACAATAAAGGCGCTCACATTGAAAAACGAGTGAAATCCTAGCTTCCATCAAGGCCTAAATGAGATTTTCTCTTCCAATTTTTGTCTTATGCTTTTTCCTTTAGGATGATAGATATGGTCCAACGCTGTACCTTTTGCATTTTTGATACCCATCCACTCGATGAGCTCGACAAATTTGCCCCCTGCTAAACCATCAGCGACGATTGCGTATCCTTGAGCAGATTCTTTGACCCTTCTCGTCCCCTGAAGCCACCCGATCCTCCTCACTGGCGCGAATTTGGCAAGCCTCTTTAGCAGTTCATCCTTAACCTTTTCGACTCTCGTTAACCTGCCGGAGATTAAGATTTCTTTGGGATGGGGGACCGTGGTCATCATCGAAGCGACGCCCTTTGCTATGCCTTCGATCGTTGCCCCCCACGCCACTTCACAGCGTTTATCAGCGTCTGAACATTCGATCAGCTCTTCAGGGGAAAGCTTGCCAGACACGGAAATCCCGCCCCCTGTGAAAATATCCACTTTTTCCCAGTTCCCGACTAGCTGCATGAGCTCCGCGTCCATGCCGCCTGCAGTTAGAAATCCGATTCCGCCCGTGGTTCCACCGATCCCATCGACGATTTTCCCTTCACTTATACCGAGAACTGCGTTATAACCAAAGCCCATCTCAACGAGGATGAAGGAAACCTCCGAGTATGGGATGTTTAGCTTTTTAGCTTGATCATAAACCCCGAGGACGCCGATGCACATTTTGTCGACCGTCCCCATGTCGAGCTTGTTAATTTTTCTGTGTGCGGGCACTGTGGGGAGCTCGATCACGCCTGGAATGTAACAGACCGGCCAATCCCTGCGCTTCATCTCCATCGCTGTTTCAGTCATAGCTGAATAGACCATTATTCCGATGTTACCTTTTTTTAAAGCAGCCTCCAAGTCCTCTTCCTTCAGGAGGAGTATGTAGGTAAGATACCAGTCCTTAAGGGTCTGGATGTTCAAATCTCGCAGATAAGTCAGCTCAACGCCGTATCCAGAGGGACCAGCTATTAAATCTAGTGGCATCGCTTTTTCAGTAGCTTCGATCAACAGCTCCGGTTTTTTAGCAACCTCAGAGGTATCTAAAATCTCCTCAAAGTACACTTCTCCATTTTCCAGCCCACATAAATCGAAACTCTTTGTACCAGGATCTATGCCCAAAACTTTCATCAATTCATCCTTCCGTAAAGTCAATTTGATTTTCCTTTTTTCTTTGTGGGCACTTCAAAAAAGCTTTTTCTCCTGCAGATAGCTCCTGCCTGTTTTCAGAGCAATTTCGGCTTTTTGGAGCTCGCGCCCCAAGTATGCAGCATGTTCGATTTCGTCGATCAAGCCTCTTTTGATGATTTCATCGCATATCTCCTCGGCGGTTTTCCCCCTTATCACGATTTTTGGGTCTCTTCCAGCGTACAGGACGGCGACTATCTCAGATTTGTCAACGAAAATTTTGAAGAAGCCCTTTGGATCAAGCTTAAACTCTCTCTTGGCCGATGCATGGATTGCCCTTGCCATCTTCTCGACGTTTTTATCGTATTGATCGAAAACCTTTCTTTTTTCCTTCAGAATCAGAAGGTCCAACCCTAAATCCTTGGGGACGGTGGACCTTAGCTTCGATATCGTCATCATCTCCCTTGCCTTCTTGACCTCCGCAACATTTCCCCGTGTTTTGTCGCTCGCTTCCACTGTGAGCACTAAACTTGCCCCTAGTTCGCTTGCAGCTCCAACGAGCAAAGCGGTCATACCTACTGAATCTGCATCGTAAAGCTCAATCACGTTTCCTACCCCTATCAGGATCGGGAGTTCTGGGTTAAGTCCCCTCAACTCGTAGAAGGACAGCAAGGACTCAACAAATCCCCGGTTAACGGGTTCTAGAATGGAATCGGCTATCACCCGTTCGTATCCGAGTTTCTCTGATTTTCCCACCAGTTTCATCAAATACTTGGCCTTCTCCTTTGGCGCGCGCGGATAATGACCGCGCTTGGGATCTATTGGGACGAGGACAGCGGGCACGTCAAGATTTTGAAATTCATCGATGGTAGCGCCGTTTATGCTTAGGATCAAATCAATTTCACACTCGATGGCCTTTTTGATTTCAGCTTTGTTAAAAGTGTCGACACTTATCGGGGTATCAAAATTACCCCTTAGGATGGATACGAGTCTCGGAACTTCATCCGCCATTTCCTTCCCTGCGAGCATTCCAATATCGATGATTTCCGCCCCGCTTTGGAGGTACCGTTTGGCAACTTCAATGATTTTCTCATCTGAAAGGAGGGGGGCATCGGCTATCTCCCCAATGACCCTTGGGGGAAAATCTCTACCAGCGGCAACCGCCGCCTTGCCCTTCCCAATCAAGAAATTGTGGGGTTCAGAAAGTTTTTCTTTAGCGACTTCCTCGGCCATTTTAAGTTGTTTTTCTATTGAGGCTTTGATATCAGAATTTAGGAGCTCGCATGCTGGGTTCTCTTTTGAAAGCTCTATTTTATCCAGATTGTCCAGCACGAGGGGGATGTCTGCGGCGTACTTCGACCCCTTAAAAGTAGGCAACCCAAGCTCCTCTTCTACTCTCTCCAAGTCGGATCTCACCAGCCCTGGAACGAGGATCATCGAGAGGTCGTTCAATTTGATCTTTTTTAATTCATTTATCAGAAGCTCGGAAGTCATGAATGATGCGACGGAGATGGGTAGGACTTTCACATCAGAAGCTAGAGAGCTCTCGGCGGCATATCTCCGAACGAGCTTTTCAGCGAGCTCTGCCGTTACCAACAATATTTTTTTACCCATAGGTATCACTCAGAGAACTTTATTCAGAGTTTTTGGAATTTTTTTCGGACTATTGAGTACAACATAGTTTTTGTTTTTCCGCATCTTCTTGACGTTTTCAATATCAATTTTTCTGGGGGTAACTCTAACTCTTTGGCCAAAAGTGACCGCACCATGGGGGCACTTTCTGAGGCAAATGCCACACCCCTCACACTTGGTGAGGTCTATTTTTGGCAGGCGGTCCGAGAGAACTATTGCTTCATATGGGCAAAGAGCGATTATCGAGCACGCCTCGCACTTCAGACAAATTTCTCGGTTTATCACATAAGGAAGTCTCGTTTTTTTAATCCCAATCTGATCGCTCGGAACAATTATTATCGGTACTCCTCCCTTCTCAGCCTGTGCGATGGCGTTTGTAACTAAGGTATCAGTGATTCCAGCGATAATTTTTGCAACCGTATTCGCACTCGCGGGTGAAACGATTAGAGCATCGTAGGTTTTTCTTAGGAAACGTCCCGCTAGCGGGAACGCGGCACCCTGCTCGGTTTCAAGGATCACTTCTTGGTAGTAATTACCCGGGCAAATCTCGCTCAGCTTTTGCTGAAGCCCGTAAATGTGAACGACTCTTTCTCCAGCTGAGGAAATGAAGCACGACACCGAATGCGTTCTCGCTAGTTTCTCCATGACACCGAATGTTTCTTGAAGAAGATGTCCCGCCCCTGTTATGCCCCATCCAATTTTTCCCAATTCACTACCCCATTTCATTTTTGAAGAGATCTTTAATTTTTATCATCAGGTTTAGCGCCCCTGAGTCAGGGGCGATTCGTCGACATTTTTCCATATATCCTATGAGCTCTAGGAATTTCCTTTTCGCCACTTCATTTCTACCGTTTTTCAACGCTTCCTTTATTCTAGTTGCCAATATTGCGGACTCGATCACAAAGAATTCGGATCTCTTGAACGGATGGATTGACGGATTTATTACCGCAATATTTTTCACCCTCGCGGTAACGCAAGCCACTTCTGAACTGCCAATCTCGTCCGAAATCTTTGCTCGCTCTACCTTCTCAACCTCGACCTCCACGCGGGCATCGGCTTTTGCTAGTCTAGGCGCGTTTACGTGCCCCGATTTTACGAATTTTAGCGTAATTTTACCAAAGCGGGGGAATCCTTTTAAAGCAAGGGATGCCAGCAGATTCACATCCTTCACGATGTTTATAACCGCGGCCCGGGATTGAAAGATATTCCGAAAGGTTCTAGTGTTGGTGAAAATCCTTAGCATCACCCTTGATCCTCCCATTGCTCTGATACCCATGACTGATGCGTGGGGCTTTTTATCAGGCGAGAATGTGGTCAGAACGATTTCTGCCGGAGATTGCTTTGTCAGTCCTATTTTCTTTAAGGAGGACATAACTTGCATCTTCATTTCAAGGCCTCAACCCATCGAGGATTGCCAGCATTAGAGAAGAAGATGTAAGGTCAGCTGCTGTTCCTGGATTTATGCTTTTTTTCCTCAGCTCCTCGTCAAATTTTTTGATGAGGACTCTCCCTGCACTTGTTAACATCCCTCCTTTCTCGATGATGGCTCTCGCCTTCTCCGAGACCTTCTTCGCGATTTTTTTGCCATGTATTCTTCGCACGTAGGTATCGGGATATTTTGAGAGTATCTCAAGAAAGCTCTGGACGGTCGTCGTATTCATATTTTTAGTTCTCCCGTACAATTTTCTCACGAGCGGATAACCGAACTCAAAAGTTATCTGCATATCTGTGACCCATTCTTTGGATATGTTGTCCCACCCTGAGCTGATAGCCATTATCTCATAGAGCGAGATTCGTTCCTCTTTTATCTTCTTCTTCGATGCTTCATTCTTTAAATCGAGTTCATCCACTTTCCCAAGACCTTCCGGGTTCGCAATCAAGATTGCATCGTAGACGTTTAGCGCATCCTCAGGGGTCGTGGATTTCAGGACACATGAGAGGTTTGTCCTAAGTTTTTTCATTTGGATTTTACCTTCCTTGGCCAGCGTCATTCCTGCTGCTGCCGCAAGCGGCGTTAGGAGCAACACGATGCCCAGATTTGTGTTCCCATCTCTTTGCCATTTCATTGTGTTTCCAATCGCGCTTTTTATTGCTCCTCCAACTCCAATATCCACCGTTTTGATCTCTCCCTTTCCAGCCCTGAACCCTTTCTTGGCCACATCGAGCAGAACGGGGCCTATCGCGATGGAGCTCGCTATAAAATGCTCGAACGTCATTCCCTTGAGATCCGCAGTTCTGTGAACATTTCCCGGCTTTGGGTACCCGCTAACCTCCAACGCGGACGCGAGCTGTGCGGCCCTTGCTATATCTTCGATATCCATCAAAGCCACCTACTCGGCCCCTGTTTATTTTCTACGTTACCGTCATTTAACAACCTATGAAGGATTCACACTTTTGAAGTCAACCGCCAGACTTAGCCCGTTTTTTCTTCACGAGTTTTCCGAGTCCACGCTTCCGGAGCATCGCTTTGATCTCTCGCTCGGAAGGCTGCGGGGGCAAGGGGGGAGCGGGCGTTCGAGCCAGCTTCTCCCTGAACACGCTGATGATTTTGCCTGCAACGAACATATATGCAAGCACCACCACGCAGAAGTAGAGCGGTTCGAGCGCGAGCGCCATGGATGTGACGATTGCAGGTCCGGCGATTGCGAGCCCGACCGCTAGGGCAATCACAATCGTTTTGACCTTTCGACGGCGATAAAGCACCATAAGCTTGCCTCCCAAACCCAAGAGCAGCGCCTCTAGCCCAAAAGCCAAAGAACCGACGAGGAGAATTAGGTAGAGAATATCAATGGCGCTCAACCCAGTCACCAATCGAGCTAGGGCGGCAGAAGATTTAAAGGGTGGACGAGCGGGTGCCAGCCGCCGTATGTTTATGATTTTAAACCGCATGGGTACCGAGTTCGAGCTCTGGCGTCGTTACACCGATGACCCATTCCTGCTACTTGTTGGCACCGTACTCTCGCAGAACACCAACTGGCGCAATACCCGCGCGGCCTACAACCGGCTCATAGTCAAGTTTCGTACGCCCGAACAGCTCGCGAGGGCGGAGGTACGGGAGATCCAAAAGTTAATCAAGCCCGCTGGCCTGTACCGGATGAAATCCAAGCGCCTGAAGGAGCTAGCGCGCATAGTGCTCGAGCGATACCACGGGGACATAAGCACTGTGCTTAGAAAGTCGCCCGAGGAGGCGCGTCGAGAGTTGCTCTCCTTGCCCGGCATTGGGTACAAGACTGCTGACGTGGTGCTGGTCTTCGGGGCTGGGCGTGACGTGCTGCCGATCGACACCCACATTTTCAGGATTTCGAAGCGTCTTGGTTTCGCCCGACCTAAGGCCAGCTATGAAGAAGTCAGATCCGAGCTCGAGGAGCTCACGCCTAGAGGCCGCCGTGGCGAGGCCCACGTGCTACTGATTCAACACGGTCGGCGTTACTGTCTCGCCCGTAACCCGCTGTGCGACGAGTGCCCGATCAACGACCTCTGCCCAATCGGAATTCGTCGTGCAAAGCGCGCACGGCTTTAACAGCGTCCCGCTCGCTGGTCGCGAAAGAGATGTTGAGTTCCGAGGACCCTTGGGCGATCATGAGGATGTTTATTCGATTGCGCCCCATCGTATTGAAAACTCGTGCGGCGACTCCTGGTGCCCCCTTCATCCCAGCCCCGACCGTTGCGATGACGCTCGCGTTTCTGTCGCAGGTGATGCTCCAGTCTATCCGACGTTTGGCGAACTCCGTGCGCAGGGCGTGGAGGGCGGCATCCAGTTGCTTTCGGTCGACGGCGAAACTTATGTTTGCCTGCGAGGAGCTCTGGGAGATCATGAGCACCTTGATCCCCGCCCGCCCGAGGATGTCGAACACAGTAGCAGCCACCCCTAGGGCACCTATCATCCCCGCGCCCCCCACGGTGACCAGCGAGACGTTCTTGCTCGCGGTTATCACCTTGACGATACCTTCGATGCGCTTGGGTTTTCGAACGATCAACGTGCCCTCACGCTCGAGTTTGAAGGCGTTGCGTACGCGCACCGGGATGTCAAATTCCATCGCGGGTTCAATCATCTTGGGGTGGAGCACCTTCGCCCCGAAGTAAGCAAGCTCCGTTGCCTCGAGGTAGGAGATGACCTCGATTACCCTGGCGTTAGGCTCAGCCTTCGGGTCGGCGGTCATGATCCCATCGACATCGGTCATGATCCATATTTCGTCGACACCCAAGCTTGCGCCGAGGATGGACGCCGTGTAATCCGAGCCCCCCCGGCCAAGGGTCGTCACGGTACCATCTTTGGTACCGGCGATGAACCCGGTTACTACAGGAACTTCCCCAGCGGCGAGAATTTTGTTCAAGCGCCGGTGGACTAGTTTGCGGGTTTTTTCGAGCAGCGGTCGAGCCTCGGTGTGCCGGCCGTCCGTGAGGATTCCCGCCTCGAACCCCGTCAGGTGTTTGGATGACACCCCCAGCGACCCGATTGCCCCCGCGAGGATAGGTGCGGAGAGACGCTCGCCGAAGGATAGCACGAGATCCTGTGAGCGTGGTGAGAGTTCACCTAAATATGAGATGCCCGTGAGCACGCGTTGTAAATTGTCGAGAGCACCCCTGACCGTTCGTGTGGTCTGGTAAAGGACATCCTTATCGGCGATGGCACCCCTGCACGCTTCGAAGTGCTTGTCCGAGATGCGCTTCATGAACTCAGGGATCAATTGCTTGGGGTTCGCGCGAGGCTCGACGAGTTTGCTCGCAATCGTCGCGAGTTCGTCGGTGACGCCTGCCATGGCAGAAGTGACAACCACGAGCTGATCGCGTTTTTTGTATCGGTCGACAATTAACTCAGCTGCTTTGCGAATACTTTTGCCGTCTTTGACGGGGACACCACCAAACTTGATCACAAATCGCATTCCATCACCTAGCTAGCTTTCAGCTTCTGGTTCAATCACATAATATGCGTCGATTGCTTCGCAGATATTTTTCGCGAGCGCGTGATAACACATGTCGGCGTCGACCTTTTCAGTAGCGATGTTCATTACGTAGTCACGGCAGGTGCAGAAATTGCGGACAACTTCATATTCATCAGCCTTCCCTCGTACAAACCATCGCCGTCCTCTCTTTATGACGCACCTTCGCTTGATGACTTCTAAGGCCCGCTTTCCCCGCCCGCCATAAACATCCATTATCTCCCGTTCGAGCTCTGGACTGAGCACCTTACCGCGCTTCAGGCGCTTGAACAGCTCGTCCCTCCCGCGCTGGAACGCTGCAGAAACCATCCTCGTCCCCACCTTAATTAATCACACATCAGTATTAGAATAAAGTTGATGATGGGTCAAATTCTAGCTCTGTTGCGGAGGCACGGCATAAGGCTTAGCAAGCGAGCGGGGCAGCATCAAGTCATCGACCCCACTGTTTTGGAGCAGATGGTTGATTACGCCGAACTCTCGCGCGATGACGTGGTGCTTGAGGTAGGTGCCGGGATAGGAAATTTGACACTTTTACTCGCCGCGCGCGCTGGAAGGGTTATCGCGGTGGAACGAGATAGAAGGCTCATAAAAGTCCTAAGGGAGCGGTTAGGGGGCCACTCGAACATTGAGCTGTTGTGCGGGGACGCATTGCAGATCGAGCTTCCCAAGTTTAACAAAGTCGTCGCGAACCTCCCTTACGGCATTTCCTCGGACATCACGTTCAGGTTGCTCAAGCGCAAATTCGAGCTGGCCATACTGATGTATCAGCGGGAGTTCGCCAAGCGGCTCGTGGCGAAACCGGGTTCCGATGATTACGGCCGCCTGACGGTGAACGCTTACTATCGAGCAAGCGTCGAGTTGTTGGGGGAGGTGCCGCCAGAGGCATTTTTCCCGCAGCCAAAAGTCACGTCGGCGATTGTCAGGCTCAAACCCCGAGAGCCACCGTTCGATGTCGCAGATGAGAGCATGTTTTTTAACGTGGTTCGGGCGCTGTTTCAGCATCGGCGTCAGCGGGTGCGGAACGCGCTATACCGTTCGTTCGGTGAGGTATTCCCTGGTGTGAAAGTATCGAAGGTAGAGAGGCGGGCGACGATAGATCAGAAGCTCCCTAAAGCGCTCGCCGAAACCCCTGTCATGGACCTCGCACCAGAGAAATTTGGCGTGATAGCTAACCTACTTACTTCTCCATGAAGTCCTCGGGCTTGGGCGGCTCCGGTTTCAGCCCCTTGCGCTTTCGCGCGTCCCGAACGACCTGCTCCTGAAGCTCCTTGGGCAACTGCTCAAATTTTTCGAATTCCGTCCCCCAGATCGCCCGCCCCTCGGTCTCGGAGCGCATCTCCGCGGCAAGCCCGAAGGAATTTGCCACCGGCAGCGAGGCTTTGATGATCGCGATGTCTTCCTCCGACTCCATAGTGAGGATTCGCCCCCGGCGCCCCTGAACGACCTTGGTGGCGCCACCCATGAACTCCTGTGGCACCCGCACCTCGAGCTTGAGCCGGGGCTCGAGCACGGTGGGGTTCGCGAGGAGGATTCCAGCCTGAATCGGGCGCCTGACAGCCGGGATGATTTGAGCTGGCCCCCGGTGCACCGAATCCTCGTGCAGTGATGCGTCGTCGATGAGCACCTTGAGCCCGCGCATAGGCTCGCGCATCAGCGGCCCCTCCTCGACGACCTGCTTGAAGGCATCGATGGTGTAGTCTTCGACCTCGTGCATGTACTGTACGCCCTTGCTGACGTCGACAAGAATGTTCGCACCAATGATGGAAACCACTTTCCGCGCGGCGTGGGTCTCCCATCCCAGCTCCCGGAGCACGTTCGCGCGCTCCTTCCGTTCCTGCTTTTGGACGACCTTACCCTCCTCGATCGCTTTGACCACCCCTGGTTCGAGGGGTTCGACTGCGATGAGGAATCGATTGTGTTTGTTTGGCGACTTGCCCTCGACGTGCTCGGCCTTACCGAGGAGCGCCTCGCGGTAGACGACAATCGGCTCCGACGTTTTCACCTCAAGCCCAGCCTCCTTGAGCTTGTATTCGACGATCTCGAGGTGGACCTCGCCCATCCCCGAAACGAGGTACTCTCCCGTCTCCTCGTTGATCTTTATCTTTATATTCGGGTCCTCGCGGGAAATCTTCTTGAGCTGGTTTATCAATCGGGGCAACTCCTGGAAGTTCTTGGGCTCGACGGCGACGGTGACGACGGGCTCGCTTATGTAGCGGAGTTCCTCGAAGCCCTTCCCTTCTATTCCCAATTCGACGAGAGTCTCACCGACGTGGGCTTCCTTCATGCCTATGATTGCCGCGATGTTCCCAGCTGGCACTCGGTCGACCATCACGCGGTCAGGTCCCATATAGACGCCCACCTGCTGAATGCGTGCATCCCGTTCCGCGTTCACCAGCCTCACGGCCTTTCCCTTTTCGAGCGTTCCCGAGAAGACCCGACCCGTCGAGATGACCCCGGCCTGCTCGTCCACGATGATGTCGGTGACCACCATGCACACCTTGCCCTCCGGGTTGCACGTGATCATGTCCTTGCCGAGCTCGCTTTCCACGTCGCCCTTCCATATCCTCGGGATCCTTTTTGCCTGTGCGTCCTTTGGGTTTGGAAGGTGCCGGATGGCCATGTCAAGGACAACCTCAAAGAGGTGGCTCTTCTTCGCCAGCTCCGATTGGGTTTCTGTTTGGTAGGCGGTGATGATGTCCTTGAAGCTGATGTTCTTGGCCTTCATTTGGGGCATCGAGAGGGCCCACTTCTCCTTCGCAGACCCAAATGCAACGGAGCCCTCCTCAACGCTCACCTGCCATTTATCGGCGAGATCGGGCGGGGCATACCTCCGGATCAGCTGGTTGAATTTGGTTATGAGTTTCATAAAACGCGCTTGCATGCCCTCGGGAGTTAGCTTGAGCTCAGCGATGAGGCGGTCGACCTTGTTGATGAAGAGCAGGGGACGCGCCCGCTCGTGCAACGCTTGGCGGAGCACGGTTTCGGTCTGGGGCATCACCTCCTCGACTGCATCTACCACCACCACTACCCCATCGATCGCCCGCAGGGCTCGCGTCACGTCTCCACTGAAGTCGACGTGGCCCGGGGTGTCGAGCAGATTGATGAGGTACTCCTGCCCGCCGAAGGTGTGTGCGAGGCTAACCGCGGCAGTCTGGATGGTTATTCCGCGCTGCTGCTCGATCTCGAGGAAATCCGTGAAGAGCTGTTCGCCGGCGAGTTCGAAGCTTATGATGCCCGAGGCTGCCACGAGCGAGTCCGTCAACGTGGTTTTGCCGTGGTCGACGTGAGCGACGATGCCTATGTTCCGAATCCGCTGCGGTTCCCACATGATTTGCTGGACATCGCCTATGTGTTTGTAGCGCCGCATATCCACCACTTGTTAAAAAATATCAATCTCATCGCTTAAAAGTCGAGTTAACGGAAGGGTAGGAGATCTGACTCGATTTCGCTCTTCCTCTTCTCGGGTGCCGCCGGGAATTCCTGGGGCAGCTCCTCGGTGCTCTGCCCTATCCCTATCGTGTTCCCTATGCCCGCGACGATTACTACATCGCCCGGCTTCGTCCGCTCCTGCACCGCCTGCTTCACCCGCTCCGCAGCCACTTCGGCCGCGCGGGCGAGGCGCTTGTTGAGGGGCCTTATCGCCTCCTTGAACGACTCCTTGATCACGATGGCGTCCAGCGGCACCTTGCGCTTCACCGAGATCTCCTCGATCTTGTACTTCTCCGTGGGGGGCCCGCCTATCGCAGCCCCGACGCCCTCGATCACCTGCCCACTCGTGTCTCCCTCGAGCTTCAGGGCGGCATCGATCATGATGATTCGGTTTATCTTGCTTCGCCCGACCAAGCGTTTGATCAGCTCGCCGGGTTTGCCGACCCTCCCCCCGGGCCCTTTCGCCTTGACGATAAGGAGCTTCCGCCCGTCGAACTTCGTCTCAGCGTAGATGGTACCTTCGATGGGTTCCTCCCAGCGTGCATCCCCGATGAGCTTGGTTGCCGTCATCGCCCCGACCCCGTCACCTATGGGTTTTCCGGCAACGAACGCCTTCGTCGCATCCACGAACGCTTTCGCATATTCCTTCAGGAAGGGTAGCTGCATCTGGAGGAGCATGACGAGTTGGTAGCTCTTCGTCTTCTCGGCCAGCAACGTGAAGTGGCGCACCAGGCGATAGAGGGTGTAGCTCGCCATTGCCCCCTCGATGGTCATCTCCAAGTTGGCGGCGGCTTCGGGCTCGGCGTTTGGAGCCAAGCGCGCGACGACGCCCTCGAACCGCTTCTTTCGCACATCTAACACATGCTCCATCCTGCGAAGCACCCCCACCGGATCCTCGCTAACCGGCGCTATGGCGAAAAATTCCAAGAAATTGTCGAACTCCCGCTCGACATCACGCTTGGGTTTGCCGTGCTTCGTTATCGCCCGGAGCGCGGCCCTTCTGCTCTCCTTCGCCAAGCCCTCGAGCTCGCGGACCGACTTGCGCAGCTGCCCAAGCCCCATGCGTGCTTGGAGCCCTATCATGCGAGGGGTGAGGAAGATGGAGATGGTGAAGAAAATGATCATGATGAATATCCACGTCACTATATCTATGTTGAAAGGCATATCGTTCCCAAATTTTGATTGTTTCCTGGTTTCATATACCTTGCTCTCGAAAAATTAAAGCCGCTCGGTGGGGAAGTTTTAGCCGCGGGGGTAGCCAAGTCAGGTCAAAGGTGCCAGATTCAGGGTCTGGTCCCGTAGGGGTTCGGGGGTTCGAATCCCCTCCCCCGCACCACAGGACTATTTTGAGATACCCTCCCAAACCATCATCCCTTAGCAGAAACTGTGTCGGCTAGGCTGAGAAACAGGCAGCACTGCCAATATTTCATTTTCAGAAAATGCCCTGGGTGAGAGTAATCTAAAGCAATTTTTCTAGGCTCAGCTTCTGCATGGCACCAAAGCTAGCTTTCTTGATACGTGATATAACAACATGCTTGTTCAGTGGTCCAAACCCCTTTCCCGACTGAGATTATTTGAGCCAAAGCATACTATAAGCTGAGGATGACGATGATAGCCAAAACTGGGGCGGGTTTCGACATAGTGCTCCTCACGGCGGACTACTACGACGACCACCCCTTCTCACCCGCGGGAGTCATAGCCCGGGTCCTAGACGCCAAGGGTTACAAGGTGGGGATAATCGAGCAGCCCGAGACCGAGGAGGACTTCACCAGGCTCGGCGCGCCGAAGCTCTGCTTCTGCGTCACCTCGGGTTCCGTGGACAGCATGGTGAACAACTACACGCCGCTTAAGAAGAAGCGGGTCGGCGACAGGCACAGCTCCGTCACGAAGATGCCGGACAAGGCCGTGATCGTATACTGCAACGGGGTAAAGCGGCATTTCAAGTCGAGCACGATCGTCATAGGCGGCATAGAGGCCTCCCTGAGGCGGTTCGCGCACTACGATTACTGGGACAACAACGTCAGGTGCAGCATCCTTCTCGACTCGAGGGCCGACATCCTGGTGTACGGTAACGGCGAGAAGCAGGCCATCGAGATTGCCGACAGATTGAGGGACAGGAAGGACCTGCGGGGAATACGGGGCACGTGCATCCTATCCCGGACGGTCGACGCCAATTTCGGGATGCTGCCGTCTTTCAAAGAGGTGAAAGAGGACAAGGTAAAGTTCTGCCAGATGCAGGTGGCCTTCTCGAACTACAAGAACCAGGCCCAGGAGTACAAAAACAACTACGTGTTGCAATATAGATACCCGGATTACACAACCGAGGACTTGGATTGGATATATTCCCTGGGCTACACGAGGAAGCTGCACCCGCACTCGCCGTTGAAGATGGCCAAGTTCTCCGTCGTCACCCACCGGGGGTGCATAGGCGGGTGCAATTTCTGCTCCATCGCGCTCCATCAGGGTGACGAGATAATCTCGAGGTCTGAGGCAAACATACTAAAGGAGATAAAGGGCCTGACGAAGCATCCGGATTTTAAGGGCTACATAGACGACTTCGGCGGCCCATCGGCGAACATGTATGGCATGGACTGTGAGAAGAGGTGCGGCGAAAGTTGCTGGCGATGCACCGATCTGGACAGGAGCCACAGGAGGTTGATATCGTTGTTAAGGAAGGCTAGGGCGATTCCTGGCGTGAAGAAGATTTTCGTTAGGAGCGGCATAAGGTACGATCTGGCGCTGGACAGCGAGGAGTACATAAAGGAGTTATCAGAGCACCACATCTCGGGCACTCTGAAGATAGCCCCGGAGCACTTCTCGGGCGAGGTCCTGAGGCTCATGAACAAGGACAACTCGAGGTTCGACAAGTTCGTGGATCTCTTCAACTCCTTGAACAAGGGTAAGAAGCAGACACTGAGGTACTACATCATGATAGGCCATCCTGGCGACGATGAGGGACAGGTTAAATTGTTGGGTGAAAAGTTAGCGCGGCTGCGGAACATAGAGCATTTCCAGCTTTTCACGCCCACACCCATGAC
Organism: Hadesarchaea archaeon; assembly: GCA_030619825.1. Lineage (GTDB taxonomy): Archaea > Hadarchaeota > Hadarchaeia > Hadarchaeales > Hadarchaeaceae > DG-33. The sequence continues at coordinate 57,101 of JAUXAS010000002.1, read as the reverse complement.
GGTCTCATCGTGTATGTACTGGACGGGTCTGAACCCTTTCACGCTTGAGAAGGTTAAGGTCGTTTACGACTACCACACGAAGAAGAAAATGAAGAGGATATTGCTGGAGTCCATCAAAGAATCGCATTCTGAGGACATGCTCGCTTGGGAGTAGAAGATAGACGAGGATAAAATAATTTTAAACCACAAGCACTGCCTCCGCACCACAGGATAAAACTCAAAAGCCGGTCGCGCAAACATTGCCATTTAAATACGGTAGAATTAAACGGTAGTCGGTATCTCTTCCCCCGCACCACTCTTCAATAGCCAATGGAGCAAGATTTAGGCAGTTTTTAGGCATAAAAATTTCATTTCGGTAGATTTAAACGGTAGCTTAAACCTATCCCCCCGCACTTCAAATGTTCATCAATCGCCATTTCGCAGAAACGGGACAAAGGTATTTTTTTCACGCGCTGTTGCCACAAATCGGGCGGGAAGGGTCAAATTTATGCGCTTGCGGTAGCGGCGTGTACATACATTTGTCCGCACAGTTTGGTCCTCAACTTCAATTTTCTAAAGAATTCTCGGAATTTTTTCAGTATTTTATATCCTCTTTCTGCACTATTTTCAAGTCCCTTGCAGCTTCAAGATCCCCACTTGCTATCTCAAAAAGCGCGAGTTCAATTTTCATATTTTTGGTGATTTGATTTGCCGCATTTTGACTTTAGCCATCCAACACCCCCAGATTAGCCTTTTCACAGATTTCCTTAGTCTTTCGAACGAGTAGTCCGTGTAGTGCCGCGCTAGGACGCTCGCTGGAACGCGGCCGCAGATGGCGTTGACGTAGCGATCCGGGATTTGCAAGTACAGTATTAATTCATAGTGTGTTCTGAAATCGTGAAAGCTATTATAGACAATTGAAATACATGGTGGAACACAATTATTGGATATGATAAGAATGGCTTTTAGAAGAATTTTATTGGTGAAACCAGCAGGAAGAACGGGATTAGGGTTTGCGTTGGCTTTGATTCCAATAGGCTTAGAATATGTCGCAGCGTCGATTGAAGATATCGTTGATGAGGTAAATGTACTTGACATGTCACACGAAAAACGCCATTCGTTTCTGTATTTCCTAGATTTATTTCGTCCCGATTTAGTGGGAATCTCAATGTCAGCAACCGAACATAAAAGTGGTTTGCGTATCGCTTCGATTGCCAAAAAGAGGGGGATTGTAACAGTGTTGGGGGGCTATCACCCGACTGCTATTCCAGATGAATTGCTTTCACATAAACAAGTTGATATGGTAGTCCGTGGTGAAGGGGAATTAACGATGAAGGAACTGGTCCAAAGGGGTTCTCCTGAGGGTGTTCTAGGTATTTCTTACAAAGAGAACAATAAGGTGATTCATAATCCCGATCGTCCATTGATTGGAGACCTGGGTTCGCTTCCCTTCCCTGCACGACACCTTAGACGACACAAATACACTAGTCCTCTTATAAGGGATAGGGAGGTAGATGAGATTCACACGTCTCGTGGGTGTTGGGGGCGTTGCACTTTTTGCTGCGAACCGAGTATGAGCAGAAGTCGCCAACGTTATCGTTCTCCGGAAAACGTAATAGAAGAAATCGATCAAATATACAATGGGATACACAAAGGGAAACCTCTATGTATCCTCATAGGAGACCCTAATTTTATGGGTGATGCCAAGAGAGTTGACCGTTTTTGCGATTTATTAAGCGAATTAAATTTTGACATAGTATTTCATGCCATGGTTCGGGTAGATTCAATGGCTAGACGCCCTGAAGTCGTTAAAAAAATGTGTGACAATAACATTATTCATTTTTGTATGGGAATCGAAAGTCCGAATTTAAAAGATCTAAATATAACGCACAAAGGAATAAACACTGAAATGCAAAAAAAGGCCATACAGGTAATTCGAGATTCCGGTGGCGTCGCTGCAGGCACTTTCGTAATAAGTTTACCAGATCAGAGCGAAGAAGAGATAAAGCAATTTCCAACATACGCTAAGAAAATAGGCTTGATGAGCGCGGCGTTCGGTATCGCAACACCATTTCCCGGGACCGAATTCTATGAGTCTTTAGAAAGAGAGAGTTTAATCTTCGAACGCGATTGGACCAAATACGATGAAAATAATTCTGTATTTAAATCACCGAAAATAAGCAAACAACAAATTGAGGAACTGAGAACTTACTGTATAGGAAAGTTTTGGACACCGGACACCTTCTTTGACTGGCTTGCAGTCACTCAGAAAAGAGACGCTAGAAAAACGTCGCTGTCTAAGTTTATAATGGACAGAATCGTTCAGTTGGTATTCTTGGCTAAAGCAGGCTTTTCTCAACAAGTATCTTCCAAAAATATGGCTACTCAGTTTAAAGTCTTTATAGAATCAATGGCAGATCCCCGCGTTGAAGAATGCACAAGGAAAATAAGAATGCATCAAGTCGTAGATATGACAAGATTCCTTGCCATATTGGGTCCACAAACAATCCAATTAACTATAAGATACAAAAACAGACCGCTTACCAGTTACATCATGGAAACCACAAGAAACACCGTAGAATATATAAAAATCATATCCGGAAAACAAGACAAAGCAACAATAAATTTTGACCTCAATTTCGATTTCGATCAATTGAAGGGTAGCAATAATTATCCTTTCAAATTGATAAAAGGTTCTGTTCGGAATTATATGTACCACGTCTTTAAACCATTAACTGTCGGCGATATACGCGAGACACTGAACATGATTAAGTTCACCCTCGCTACCTGCGTAGAAATCATTTCAACTCTTGGGCCTAAAATCTTTCAAAGACTGGCGTTTTAAGGTAGTTTTATCCCCCGATCTCTATTGCTCACACAGTCAGTTTCTCAAGGATGTCTATAACGTGGGCGTGGAGCTGAGAAGAGGTCTAAACAACAACGTGCGTGGATAAACAAAATTCTCGGCCTCGCTCATTCAAATAGTTTAGTTTATTACAGTGATCGATTAAATCATCTTTGCAGGATTTTTACCAGTAAATTGGTGCTTAAATCCACTCCCCCGCACCAAAGTGGAAACAGTAAAAAAGGGGGTATCGTTAAGATTTGCCGAAAGTCTTGTAGCAGTCTTCCTCCTTTAGCTTGGAGGAGGGATAGAGAGTTGACAAATTGGCACTCTCTCGAGGAAAACAGTTCTCCCCATGACGCTCGCACTCCATAAAAAAGCCCTTTGCGCGCGATCGGGAGTCGAATCGTGTGAAGGGTTTCACAGGCTCGGTCGTTCGGGGCCCTCTCAAAAAAATCTTCAGAACCCTCAACTGGCTGCTTCAGACATCAAGTCCTTAGCTTCCTTTATTATCCTCCTAAGTTTCTCCTTGCTCACCCCTGATTTTTCTCGAAGGGTGTTCAAATCACGGATTATTAGGTCCTTGACGAGCATTAAACCGGCTCTGGACAGGTTTTCCAAGGTCTTTCTGTCGACCGAGGGCAGGATCGTCACTGGATATAACTTCTTTTCCTCCACAAGCCGCTCTAAACCTTGACCTTTGGGGTGCAGCCAGGATAGTAACCTCATCCCCTTGCAGTCAGCATAGCGTCTTGCAGCATAAGAGGCCCGGGTGTTGCAGGCAAGCCAAACCCCGTCGAACTTTGTTCCCTTACCCAACTCACTTGCCTCGTTTAGGTCCAAAAAACGCGCATACGTGTAAAGAGCATCTTTGAGATCGATAAAGGTGCCTGAGGTATTACGATACTTGCATTCGATGAGGTATCTTTTGATTCTTTCTTCGCTAGCTTCCTCAGCGATGATGTCGACTTCATGTTTTACGCACCTGCCTTGAAGGATACTTCTCAACCTCGTCTTATACCCGTAGTGCTCTAAGACATTAGCCACGAAAGTTTCAAAGGGGAAGCCTGCTGGACCAAGGCGCATCATCGCCCCCTTGAGATCGTAGCGCATCGCCGCTCTCGCCTCTTCCTTTCTGAGCAGGGACTTTACCAGCTTCAAGATTTTCTTGGTGGTGATACCATCATAGACCCTAGTCTTAATTTCTTTGATAATCCGCTCAGAAACTTCCCTACTTGCCCCAGCTTTCAGCAAGGTTCGTGTTATCTTTTCTGGTTGAAATCCCTCCACGTGCCCATCGGCTTTTACAACGTTTATGGACATGCTTCACCCTCACTACAAAGTTAGAGGGAAGGAGGTATTTATCTGTTGTACGGAAAGATTCTGGAGGGTACAAATCTGGGTTCAAACCCTTAATACCGCACCATAGGTTAAAAATGACCGGCGCATTTTTGATGGCTAGTAAGAACGGGACGTATTCATTTCTCGGGACTTTTCACTTCTTGATAAGCCTTTCTGACTACACCTATAATTTCATCAGCGTGATTCATTACATTTGAGCAATCTTCCACTGATGGATAATACTCTGTAGCAGGGAGCTTATGCTTTTTTAAGAACAATTTGTATTCCTCTAGGTATCCCCTAACATCCTTTGCTGACACATTTTCTTTTGCAAGGGCATTGCCAATCAGCGTAAGGTAGGAAATCCTTGCTTCCTCGATTTTCCCTTTTTTCACAGCATCCTTAGCCCTTTTTTCGATCTCCTTGGGAGATTCATCGCCGACGTTTGTTGGGGAGATGATGAACTTCAGCAGGGATTCTTCATACGGCTTACCCTTTAGTTCGGGCTCGAGCAAATCCATAAACTTGCACAACGGGCAGGTGCATGCCGCCACAGCCTTCGGTGCCTCTTTCTTTTTTCCAAATAATCGCACCATAGGCTCTTCCCCTATGAATGACATCTTCGAGATTTATACCACTTATGGAGACTTGCCCTTGCACTTTTCGTGACACAGTTTGGAATCAAAACACGTAGCTATAAATAGCGCCGCCTTTCAGCCTCACCCGCGCGAAGCGCAGCATGGGCGGCAGCTATTCTGGCCACCGGAATCCTGAAGGGCGAGCACGACACGTAATTCAGCCCCAGTTCGTGACAGAACTTTATCGATTCTGGGTCACCCCCGTGCTCGCCGCATATCCCTATCTCCAGCTCGGGTCTCCTACCCCTGCCAAGCTCCACACCGATTTGTATGAGCTTCCCGACGCCCTTGGGGTCGAGCGTCTGGAACGGGTTCGCATCGAGTATCCCCTGCTTTATGTACTGGAAGAGGAATTTTCCCTCGGCGTCGTCGCGCGAAAAGGCATAGGTCATCTGCGTTAGGTCGTTGGTCCCGAACGAGAAGAACTCTGCATACTCCGCAATCTCGTCGGCAGTGAGGGCGGCTCGCGGCACCTCGATCATTGTGCCGAACTTGTAGGGCACTTCAACCCCGTGCTTCGCCATGATTTCGTGCGCCACCCGCTCGAGCTGCTCCCGCACCACCTTGAGTTCGTTAACGTGCCCGACGAGGGGGATCATGATCTCCGGCCTCGGGTCGCGACCCTCCCGCTTCAGCTCGCATGCGGCCTCGAATATCGCCCGGACCTGCATCTCGTTTATGTCGGGGTGGATTATCCCGAGCCTGCACCCGCGAAGCCCCATCATCGGGTTGGTCTCGCGCATCGCCTCAACCCGCGTCAAGAGCTTTTCCTTTTCCTCGAGTTCTCGCGTTTCCTTTTCCTCGAGTTCTCGCTTCTCCTCATGTTTCAGACGCTTTCTCGTCCTCAACTCAACGACCCTTTCGAGAAGCTCCTCGTATTGCGGCAGGAACTCATGCAGTGGGGGGTCTATGAGCCTTATCACCACTGGCATGCTGTCCATCTCCTTCAATATCTCCTTGAAGTCACCCTTCTGGATTTTCAGAAGTTTTTCGAGCGCTCCTTTCCGCTCTTCATCAGTCTCTGAGAGAATCATGCGATGGACGAGCGGCAGTCGCTCCTCCTCGAAGAACATGTGCTCGGTGCGGCAGAGGCCTATCCCCTGGGCCCCAAGTTCCTTTGCCCGCTTGGCGTCACGGGGGTAGTCAGCGTTGGCCCAGTTCTGCAACCGCTTGATTTTGTCCGTCCATGATAGAATTTCCTCAAACTCCTTGGAGATCTTCGGTTTTATGAGGGGGGCTTCGCCGAGGATGACATCGCCCGCCGACCCGTTTATCGTAATGATATCCCCTTCTTTTACGATGGTCCCGTTTGCCTCGAACATACGCTTTTCCAAGTCTATCTCGAGGGCCTCACAGCCGACAACTGCGGGTTTTCCAAGCCCCCTCGTTACCACAGCCGCGTGGCTCGTCAGCCCCCCTCTCGAGGTGAGCACCCCCAGCGAGGCGATTATCCCACCCACATCATCGGGGTCGGTCTCCGGTCGAACGAGAATCACCACCTCCCCCGCGTTTCCCAACACCTTGGCCCGCTCGGAGTCAAATACCGCCTTCCCGACGGCCGCGCCAGGACTGGCATTGAGTCCTTTCGCGATCACATTGACCTTGGCATTCGGGTCGATCTGCTTGTGCAGTAGCTGTTCGACTTGTCCTGGCTCCACTCTCAGCACGGCTTCCTCCTTGCTTACCAGCCCCTCGCCGACCATCTCCACGGCAATTTTTACCGCAGCCTGTGCGGTCCGCTTTCCTGCCCTAGTCTGGAGCATGTACAGTTTGCCCTGCTCGACGGTGAACTCGACATCCTGCATCTCGCGGTAGTGTCGTTCGAGTATCTCCGAGATGTCGAGGAGCTGCTTGTAAAGTTCCGGGTACTTCTTGAGTTCGGCTATCTTCAAGGGGGTTCGAATTCCCGCCACGACATCTTCCCCTTGGGCATTGAACAGGAATTCGCCGTAGAGCCCCTTCTCGCCGGTGGCTGGGTTTCGAGTGAAAGCGACGCCGCTTCCCGAGTCTGCTCCCATGTTTCCAAAAATCATGGTGACAACGTTAACCGCGGTGCCCAAGTCGTGGGGGATTTTGTAAAACTTTCGGTACTCTCGGGCCCGCTTGGTGTTCCAAGAGGCGAAAACCGCTTGGATCGCTCGCTCGAGCTGTTGGATTGGGTCAGAAGGAAACTCTTCGCCAGTCTCCTCCCTCAACACCCGCTTGAATTGCTCGACTATCTTTTTCATATCCACCGCTTTCAAATCGGTGTCGAGCTTGGCCCCCACCTTCTCTTTGTGCTCCTCAAAAATGTCGTCAAACTTCTTCGCATCGATCCCGAGCACGATCTTGCCGAACATCTGGATGAACCTTCGATAGGCGTCGTAGGCGAACCGCTCGTTTTTCGTCCGCTTCGCCAGTCCTTCAACACTCTCATCGTTGAGCCCGAGGTTGAGGATGGTGTCCATCATCCCCGGCATCGAGAGCATCGCGCCGGAGCGAATAGAAACGAGGAGCGGGTTGTTTGGGTCTCCGAAGCGCTTGCCCGTTAGTTCCTCGAGCTTGCGCATGGCGGCTTCGACTTCGTCCATTAGCCCACCTGGCAACTTCCCGCCGCTTTCGTAGTAGCGCCTACAGACCTCGGTGGTGATCACGAATCCGGGGGGCACGGGCAGTTCAAGTTGTGCCATCGTACACAGGCCGGCCCCCTTGCCGCCCAGAAGCCGCTTGTCCGTGCCGTCGCCATCGTCGAAGAAATAGAGGTTCTTGGCCATTGAACGTGCCTCATCGTTCATCACAAGGGCCATTGCTTTTATTCTTTTTGGGGCCCCACTATAAGGGGGGTTAGTAGATGGAATGGATTACCCCGGTCCGACCGGGTTTCGGCGGCTTCGACGAGCCCTACGAGCGGGCCAACGTTGTCTTCTTGGGCGTGCCACTCGATGTCACCTCAAGCTATCGTTCAGGCTACCGCTTCGGTCCAGCTAGGATTCGAGAGGCGTCGGCAAATCTCGAGACCTACTTGACATCGGCTAGACTGGATGTTTTCGAGCGTCTGAACATCTCAGACCTCGGCGACTTGATGGTTACCCCCACCGACCTTAGGGCAACGGGGGAGCGGATCTCGCGGTCGGTTCAAAAGATAACAAAGGATGGGAAGATGCCAATTTTGCTGGGCGGAGAGCACACGCTGTCATACTTCACCCTCCAAGCTTTCAAGGATGTTTTCGTGGTGCAGCTAGATGCCCACCGCGATCTCCGCGATGAGTACTTGGGCGACAAGCTCTGCCACGCGACGGTGATGCGCAGGGTGCTGGATCACCTGCCCCCCGAGCGCCTCTTGCAGGTGGGCATCCGCTCCTGTTCGAAGGAGGAAGCGGAGTTCGCACGAGAGGAGGGGATAACGACCTACACTTCAGAGCAGATAATTGATGATGCATCGAGAATAGTCGCGGAGGTGCGCAAGCTCGTCGGTGGCGCGAGGGTCTACCTCACCATCGACCTCGACGTGCTAGATCCGGCTTTCGCGCCAGGGGTTGCGACCCCGGAACCTGGGGGGCCTTCGACGGTTGAAATTTTGCGGTTGGTTCGTGAGTTTGGGAAACTCGACTTATGGGCTTTTGATGTCGTGGAATTGGTTCCACCGCACGACGACGGTACCGCGGCATTTGCTGCGGCGAAAGTTATTTACGAGTTGCTCGCGGCGATGGCGAGTTCATCCAAATAGTTTCTGCCCCCGCTCCACAACGATTCGGGACGGCAGGGACAGCTTCAAACTTGCACGGCGGAGCGCTTCCTTGCCGACGAGTGCAAATTCCTCCGCTATTCGCACGCTCATGAGCTTTTGTCCTCGGCTGACCCTCGCGGCGGTGCCGATCGGTCGGCCGAAGGATCGGGCCATACCATCGGAGATCCGGTCAGCCCCCGCCCCTGTTGCCATGGGGTTCTCCCGCAGAATCTGGTGGGGGTAGACGCGGATCTTGAAATGGTAATTGTCCTTGCCCGCCTTGACCTCGAGCAGGCGGTTCGCGGCGATGCGAGCGGCTTCTAGCGCGTTGTGCCTTATCTGGCCGCTCTCCTGCGAGATCAAGGACATTTCGACGGGGAAATCGCCTTTTGGGTTGCCCATGTCGAAGAAAGTAACACGTACCCCCGGGACTCCCTTAACGTACTCCCGGCGGGTGTAGGCCGGACCGCTAAAATAGCGGTAGGTTCGCGCTGGTCGGATCGGCATCTGGACCACTCTAAATAAGCTTTAAAGCCCTCATCCTTATTTATTTAATTACCCATAAAATATGGCAGGCAGCAAATGTCGTACATCGTGATCGTCGGCGGGGGACAGACGGGCTCCAAACTGGCCAAGCGGCTGGGCGATCGAGGGCACAACGTGGTGGTGATCGAGAGGGACGAGAAGCGAGCCCACGAGCTGGCGGCCGAGCTGGACATGCTCGTCATCCACGGCAACGGCGCCGACATAGACACGTTGAAGGATTCGGGCGTCGATAAGGCAGACGTGCTGATCGCCCTCACCCAAGCCGATGAGGTCAACCTCATGTCGTGTGAGTTGGGTAAGAAGATGGGCGTCCGGAGGGTGATCGCTCGCGTCAACGACGAGAAGCACGCGAAGATGTTTGAGGAGCTTGGGGTTGACATCGCGGTTAGCTTGGTGAGCGCCGCGGTGATGCTTTTCGAGAAGGCTGTGACGGGCTCGGGGGTCTACGGGCTGCTTGGCATAGGCGGCGGCAAGGGTGAGGTCGTGGAGGTCACGGTCGGCGCGGGCTCGAAGTCGGTCGGAAAGTTCATCAAGGACGTAGACGTACCAAAAAGCTGCACGTTCGCGATGATAACACGGGGCGACGAGCTCATTCCCCCACGGGGCGATACCGATATCCGAGCGGGGGATCTCGTCACGGTCGTGGGCAAACCCGACGCTGTTTTAAAGATTACCCGCTACTTGCGCGGCGAGTAGATTTTTGATGCGTGAAGTTCGACGATGTCTTTGTCCTGAAGCGCGTACTCCCGAGGCACCTGTTGTCCCGGAAAGCGCGTCGACCCCCACACACGGGCAAACTCCAGCTCTCTCGCGAAATCTTTGTGCACCGCCCTTGCGATGTCGAAGATCGTCGAGCCCTTAGGCAGGACCAGCGGGCGTTTGGCTGGCTCCTCGTCGGAGCGCTTGGTGTAAACGCGGATGAGGTCGAGTTTTTCGAAGATCGCTTGCTTCAGCCGCTCCCCAGCCCCTTGAGTGGCAATCGCCCGAAAGCGCCCCCTGAACTCGCGCTCCAGCAGCTTGAGTTTGTCTGCGGCGCCCGAAGATTCACATTTTGTGAGGAGGATGAAGGCACGGCGATAAACCAAGGATTCATCGAGCAATTCCTCGAGGTCATCGGCCGTTACCGGTTCGTCGATGGTCAAGAGCGCGTTGTGGATGCGATGCTCTTGCAGGATGCGTTTGAGCTCCACTTCGCTGCCATCGAACGCACCCGCTCCCCGAACTTCAATCCCTCCCGTGACCTTGCGCTGGATACTGAGCTTGGGGATCTGCTGGTTGAGCCTGATGCCTGCTGCCTCGAGTTCGTTGATCAGAATTCGGACCTGCTCGATCGGCTCCGTCGAGGCATCGACCACTAGGACGATGGCGTCCGCGTTTCGGGCGACGCTGAGCGGCTGTGCACCAAGCCCCTTGCCGAGGCTCGAGCCCTCGATCACCGCGGGGACCTCAACCAACTGTATTTGAACATCCTCGAATTGCATCATTCCCGGCACTGGCCGCCGGGTGGTGAATAGATAATTGTCGATTTTTGGACGGGCGGCCGTGAGTTGGTGTAGCAGCGTCGATTTCCCTGAGTTCGGTGCCCCAACGAGTGCTATTTGGGCGGCGCCTTCCTTTTTGATAGCGAAGCTCGGCCCACTCCTCCCGACCCGGCGCCCCTGCTTCACCCGTAGCTCTTGGCGAAGCTTGGCCAGGCGCCGCTTGAGTACCCTCAGGAGCTTCTCGGTCCCCTTATGCTTCGGGGCGAGGCGGATGAGCTCCTCGGTTGCAAGGATTCGCTCCTCCAGCGTTCGCGCTTGGAGGTATCGCTCTTCAGCCTTGAAGTATTCTGGGCGGAGGTTTGCTGGCATTTTTGACGCCAAATCTTTATTAGGTTGATAAGGAATATGAATTTTGGCGGGGGGAAGCCCGCAGCGAAAGCCAAACCGGCGCTCAAGGGCGACGGGGAGCCACTCAGAAACCAGGAGTACTTGGGAAGGGATTGGCTAAGGCGCCCGGTGGTGGGTGCGGAGGCAAGAGCTGTGGGAAAAAGGCCCCGAGATGAAAAGCGGCGCAGCGAAAGTTGCGCTGAAGAGTAGTCGAGGGGTCGAACCCCGCCATTTTTTTATTTTAGCCATATATCTAAGTTGGAAATAGTTCTACTTTCGAAAAAAACCTTAAATAGCGGGACGCTTTAAATGCAGGCGGCGGGGATAGAAGTCTGCAGAGGAGGCCGAACCGGAGCTTAAGGGCAACGGAGAGCCGCGTAAAAACTCGGGCGAAAAACCGGGGGAGGACGCGGATAAGTCTCGTGGAGGAGCGAGGCAAGGCAACGACTGTGGGATAAAGGCCCCAACGTGAAAAAGCGATGAGTGAGCGGAGTGGTCGAGATTCGCAAGCTCGTCGAGGGAGTAGTGGAAGGGTCTAAATCCCCGCCATTTTTTAGGGTTTCAGTAGGTAGCGTGAGTATTTCAGGATCCTTTTCAGCTCGAGCGAGGGTAGCAATCGTGGGGCCTTGATTAGAAGGGCTCGGAGTAGTTTTTCGTGGTGGTCGAAGTCGAAGTTTTCTAGTACCAGCGCTTGAACGTCTTCTCTCTTCAGAAGTTCGAATATTGAATTTAGGTCCTCATCGGTCATTTGCTCAAAAACCCTGCGTGCACGAATTCCCAGCTCAAACTCGCGGCCAAATCTCTTCATCACGGCCCGTTCGTACGCGCGAAGCTTCTTGGCGGTGGGCTCGCTCCCAAGGGCATCCGCCGCGACCTCGGCAGCGAGTTGGGAGCAAGAAAGCCCGACGTAGATGCCGCCGCCTGTGAGGGGCTTGACGTGACCGGCGGCGTCGCCTACAAGTATCACGCGGTCGGTGTAGATCTTCCTCGTCAGCGGCTCGGGGATGAGCCCAGCGCAGAGGCTGAGAATTTTACTGGATTGGACCTTGGTGGATGCTGTCGGGTGAGTCCCTACAAAAGATAGGAGATTCCTGAGGGCATCGCCCCGGAAGGTGCCGAGCCCCACGCGACAGAGGTCGCCGGCCGGGGTCAACCAAGCGAAGAAGCCAGGGGCGAACGAGCTGCCGAAGTAAAGCTCGGTGGCGTCAGCTCGGACTTCAGCGATAGTTTCGAGTTGGGAGCATTTGAGGTAGCGCACGTTTTTAAGCAGGCCTGCCTCCCGCGCGATGATCGAAGCCGGGCCGTCTGCGCCGATTACCAAGCGTGCCCCGACTTCGGTTTCACGTCCACCCTTGAGCTTCACCACTGGCTCGCGCCCAAGTTTGAGTCCCACGCACCTTGTCCCAAGGAGCAGGGTGGCCCCAGCCTTCACGGCTTTTCTCGCCATCTCCCGGTCGAAGGCGGCGCGGTCGATTACAAATGCCTCCACCTTGCCGCGAGTTATCTCGACGGGCTCGTTCGATGGGGGGTAGAAAACGGCGCGGCGAAGCTTGCCGAGCACCCATTTCCCCGGCTTGATTTTCAGCTCTCGAAGCCCGCCTACCCCCACCACGCCCGCGCAGCAGGCCGGGTTGCCCACTTCAGCATGCTCCTCGATGATTGCAACTTCAAAACCTTGTTTGGCAAGCACCCCGCTGACGAAGCATCCCGCAGGACCGCCGCCAACCACGGCGACATCTACTCGCAAGTCATCACCTTGCAACTTTTTAGGCAACCCTCCAGATAACCCTAACGAGTGATGGGATGCTAGATGTACTCGTGTACGTGCTATTCGGCTTATTCCTCTTGATGGTGCCGGGCTTCCTCTTCACGCTCGTGCTCTACCCCCGCAGGGAGAGCCTCGATTTCTGGGAGCGCATGGGGGTGAGCTTGGGCCTAGGTGTGCTTGTGCTCATTTACCTCGGTTTTGTGCTCGCCCAGCCAGGAGTGAAAATGCTCACCTTAGTACCATTCATACTCGCCGTGCTCGGCGTGTGTCTGCTTTTTGTATTCATAGCGTACTGGCGCGGGGGGCTGGAGGTGGCCATAATTTATGAGCGCGCGTTGGTGCGAAAGATAAGCAGATTGAGGTATGTGCGCGCGTTGATGCGAAAGATAAGTAGACTGAGGCCGCCCAAGCCCAAGCCGGTTCCACCTGAGGAAAAACCAACCCCGCCCGAGCAGCCACACCCACCCGAAGAGCTACCAGCTCCACCTGAAGAGAAACCAGCCCCACCCGAAGAGCGACCAGCCCCACCGCCCAAACCTTCTGAGGAGAAGCGAGAAAGTGGCGAGGGTGTTTAGGTACAAGCAGGTAATCGTCGTTCGAGCCGACCTTGAGATGAGTCCGGGAAAGCTCGCGACACAGGTTGCGCACGGTTCCGTGGCATCGGCTGAGCGAACGAGGAGGGCGAAACAAGAGTGGTTCAAGGCTTGGCTAGGCGAGGGTCAGAAAAAAGTGGTTGTTAAAGTATCGAACGATGAGGAACTGAGAGAACTTGAGGCACATGCGAAGGAATTGAGCTTATCATGTGAGTTGATCCAAGATTCAGGACTTACCGAGTTGCCCCCAAACACTACCACGGTTTTAGCAGTCGGGCCAGCGCCGTCCGAACTTGTGGACAAAGTTACTAGCAAGTTGCCTCTGTTGTAGGTGGAGTCGATGAAGCTGAGCGAGGCCGGCGAAAGAGCCTTGGTGGAGTTGGCGCGTAAAATCTGTAGGCGAGGGCCCCGGGTTAGGGTTGGAATAGGTGACGATGCTGCGGCGATTGACATCGATGGCAGTTGTCTGGTCGCGACCACCGATATGCTCGTCGCAAGCAGACATTTCCCACCTCGCACGACACCCGAGCAGATGGCCCGCAGGGCGGTCGTAGTCAACCTCAGCGACCTGGCGGCGATGGGGGCCGAGCCCCTAGGACTGATTTTCTCGGTGGGTTTGCCGCGGAAGCTCGAGGTGAAATTCGTCGAGCGGCTCGTGCGGGGCATGGATGTAGCTGCACGCGAATACGACACCCACGTTGTCGGTGGGGACCTGGACGAGAGCGAGGAGGTGGTCATATCCGGGGCGGCCTTCGGCATGGCCCGCAGGCGGGAGCTCCTGACTCGCTCAGGGGCGAGGGCGGGCGACCTCATCGCGGTGACGGGCAGGCTGGGGACGGCCGCGGCGGGTTTGAGGCTCCTGCTCAAGAGACATCCGGCCAAGGGCTACCGTGCGCTGGTCAGAGCCCAGCTTGAACCGAGAGCGCGCGTGCGGGAGGGCATGGTTCTGGCGCGGAGTGGCTTTGTTACATCGGCGATAGATGTCACCGATGGGCTCGCGGCGAACCTTTGGCAACTGGCTCGAGAGAGCAAAGTCAAGCTCGTCATCGATCGGGCTAATGTGCCTGAACATCCACTCGTCAGAAAATTTGTCACCCGGTATGGTTTTGGTGTTGACGATTTCGTGCTCTTCGGTGGGGAGGATTTTGAATTACTCTTTACGGTTCGCCCGAGAGGGTGGGAAAAAGTTCGGTGGGCGCTCAAACGCGTGGGCGCCACAGCAACTACGATTGGACGTGTGGCCAAGGGTAAGGGAGTTTTTATTCAAGTGAAGGGAAAGACACGAGCGTTGCCAGATCGCGGTTATGAGCATTTCAGATGAGCAAAAATACTCCTAACGTTTTGCGGGTAAAAGAAGTTTGCGTAGCAAATTTGGGCGAAGCGTAGCGAAGCCTTTTAGCCACTGTTATACGCTCCCGATAGGGGCGAACAACGGAAGAGTCTCGTCCAAAGCTACTGATCGCTCTCATTTTTACCTACCTTTCCTCATGAATTCTTTAAATTCTTTCAAATTTGCTGGAACAAGGACAGGTCTTTTCAAAAATTCACATGGCCATTGCTTACATTCATTGCAATATTTAATCCCTTTTTTCTTAGCACATTCTTTTCTCTTCCTTAACCAATCTATTTTCTTCCTCAGGAAATTTGTTAGGCCTACTTCCTTAATTTGCTTCATGTTGCTCCAGATGTCTAAAAACCAAGAGCTTTCCTCTAATTTTTCAGTCTTAAAGAAATCAAAGAATCTACAGGGGAATTCCTTACAATCTAAACATATCTTTAAGTTTTTACTGCTTGAACAATGATAGATTTCGCAATATTTTCTATACTCTTTGCTTAAGCCCTCATTAGACCTGCAACCCCCACATTTCTCATTAAGAAAAGCTGTGCATTCTTTACAATAAAGCCCGCAGGGAGCAACTAAATTCCATTCATTTTCGTTCGACATTTTTAGTTACCTTTCCATTTGATCTTAAATTTCTTTTTTCATAAGGCTTCGGGGCGGAATTGCGTATAACGTATTCAGGCTATACGAAGTCGTTTCGTTAGAAACGAGTTGGGCAGAGCGTTAGCGAGCCGTATAGCCCGTGTTATATTCCCTGAGCGATAGCGAAGGTCGAGTAGCGCAGGCGTAAGCTGAACGACGGAGAAGTCACGAGGGCACGCAATTTTTTCAAATCTTTTAAATAGTAATTGAGGATTATTTTATATCATGATAAGTCCGTATGATAAACCAGAATACTATGATATAGCATTTATTTTTGTAAACGCCAAACAGCAAGTTGACAATTTTGAAAAAATAATTAAGAAATTCAGCAAAAGAAAAGTTAAAAGATTTTTAGATATAGCATGTGGGCCAAGTTTACAACTTCGAGAAATTGCAAAAAGAGGATATGAAGCTATTGGACTAGATTTAAATTTTAGAATGTTGGGGTATCTGAAAAAGAAAGCGAAGGAAGAAGGAGTAAAAATAGAAACCATTAGGGCGGATTTAACAAATTTCAGGTTAAAAAAGAAAGCAGATTTTGCTTTTATAATGATGGGCTCCTTAGATGTGCAATCTAATGAAGAGTTTCTTTCACATCTTGACTCTGTTGCAAAATCTCTGAATAAAGGCGGACTTTATTTTATACAAAATCATGGCATAAATTCAAAATCCGGAAAACAATCCTGGACAAGAGAAAAAGGAGGAATAAAAGTAAAAACAACTTTTGAATGGATTTATAAAAATCCAATAACCCAAATGGGGACCGAAATATTAACACATGAAGTAAATGATTATGGAAAGGAAATGAAATTTGTTCATAAAAGAGATTTAAAATTTATTTACCCACAAGAATTTAAAACACTTGTAAAGTTAAATGGAAAATTTGAATTCTTAGGGTGGTGGAAGGGAAATTGTAATATTTGGCATTTAGACAAACCTCTAGAAAAAGCTAAAAAATTTTCTGATAACATGGTTCTTCTAAGAAAAAAATGATGAGCACGCCAGAGTGATTGAATATAACGTTTTCCCCAATAACTCTTGGATATACCTCAAATCCACTCCATTTTCTAAAAGATGCGTGGCGAAACTATGTCTTAATGAGTGAATACTCACGTCTTTCAGAATTCCACCATTTTTACAATCCTGCTCAAAAATCGCCTGGGCAGTTCTTGTAGTTATATGCCTCTTGGGAATCGCCCCGGTAATAGCCAGTTATCTGGTTTGTATTCTTTCAATTTATGGTTTATCAATTTGAGCCATTAAACTGGCTCCATCAAGTGGGTTGCCCCAAGGTCCAAAGTTTTATAAGTAAGGAATTCTTACATTTTAAACGGTGGTAAGATGGTGGAGGCTGTGGTAAAAGTCACCTCGAAAGGCCAGCTCACCCTACCCGCGGGAATACGGGATGACCTGAACATCAGCGAGGACGATTACCTCTACGTCACTGAAGCAGGGGGTCTAATTTTGATGAAGCGGATCGGTGTCGACCCCAAGGAAATCCTGAACGTGTTTCAGCGTGCCGCAAAGGAGATCGGTCTCACGAGGAGAGAATTGAATCGGGCCATCCAAGAAATCAGGCGGACCAAGAGATGATCAAGAAGCCGAGGGTTTTCTTAGACACCAATATCCTAGTGTCTGGGATGGGTTTTGCCGGGAACGAGAGAAAATTGCTGGATGCGATCATCGATGGAAAATTAGGGCTGGTGTTGAGCGCCGACGTAATCGACGAAGCGAACGCGGTGCTCGAGAGAAAGTTTCCAAAACACGCTGTCCTCTTCCCGCTGTTTTTGCGCTTGGTGAAACATGAGAAAATATCCAAGAGCGCATACAAAAGCTCTGAAAAGCGATATGCTAAGCTGATTAGCGATGAGGCGGATGTTCCAATTTTGGCAGCAGCGGCCGTGAGTGGGGCCGATTACTTGGTCACCGGCGATAAATGGATTCTTTCCCTGAAGCGGGTCGGGGATACCGAGATAATCCAAACGTGGAAGTTGCTGAAAAGGTTGAAGATTTAGTTTTTACTCGCAACCCTTTAATCTCAGCTTCATCCAGTTCATTTTGAGCCACCAAACCGGCCTCACCGAGCAAGGTTCGGCACCGCTTTCATCCCACTTTTAAAGCGGGTTTCCTTCAGCGGATTTTATAACTCTCTCTCACCTTGTGTTTCTGGGGTTGAAAGCCTTGGATATCCGTGCGATCATTGATGGCCTGACCCCTCACGAGAAAAAAGTCCTACTTACCCTCCAGCAGCTCGGCGGTAGGGCGGGAGTCACGGACATCACCCAGCGGGCGGAGATCGACCAAGCAACGGTGATGCGGGCGGCACTTTCCCTCACCCAACATGGTTTGGCCGGAATGCGTGAAGAAAAGTTCTCAAGGGCGGGTCTCACCCAGGAAGGTTTGGAGTACGCGCGCGAGGGCCTGCCGGAGCGACGCATGCTGGTTGCGCTCGCCAGCGGTGGTCCAGAACTCGTGTATGAAGTAGCTACCCGCGCAGCCCTCAAGGGGAAACTGGTACAAATAGCCCTAGCGTGGCTCACGCGCAAGGGCTGGGCAGAATTTCAAAAGCGGCAAGGTAAAACTGTTCTAACCATTACCGAGCAGGGCGGAACGGCGATTTCACAGAAGTTCGCAGATGAGGCGCTGCTCGAGCAATTAGCGTCACGCGTGCATCGTGTCGATGAGATTCCAGCCGACCTGAGAGGAGCTCTCAACACGCTGGTCGAGCGCAAGCTTGTGAAGACCGAAGAGGAAGCTCGGCGGGAGCTGAAGCTGACAGAGTTCGGGAATCAAGCCCTCGCGCTCGGCGTCGAGCTGGTTGAGGAGGTGAGCGAACTAACCCACGAGTTGCTCGTGAGCGGGCGTTGGCGGGAGGTCAGACTCAGACGTTATGACGTGGTAGCTCCGGGAGCCCCGGTCCACCCGGGAAAGGTTCACCCCCAGCAGCAGGTCATCGACGAGCTCCGCGAGATCTTGCTCGAGATGGGTTTCGTCGAGATCAGGAGTAACTTTGTCGAATCTGAGTTCTGGAATTTCGATGCTCTCTTCCAAGCTCAGGATCACCCCGCGCGCGAAATTCACGATAGCCTTTCGCTATCGAAGCCGGAGCGGACTAAACTCCCTTCACCTGCGTTGGTCAGACGAGTTGCCGCCGCGCACGAACGGGGTGTCGCCGGGTCGACGGGTTGGGGCTACAAGTTCAACATAGAGGTAAGCCGAAGACCCGTGCTGTGCTCGCAGACGACTGCCGCAACCGTACGATACCTCGCCTCACACCCAGAGCCCCCCGTCAAGATTTTCTGCATCAATCGCGTTTATCGCCACGAGAAAATTGACTACAAGCACCTCGCCGAATTCTATCAGGCCGAGGGCATCGTGATGGACCCGAAGCTAACGCTGCGGGACATGCTGGGGTACCTGAAGCAGGTCATGGTCAAGCTGGGACTCCCTAAGGTGAGGTTCAGGCCGGGCTACTTCCCCTACACTGAACCATCGGTCGAGGCCGATGTGTACTTTCCCGAGAAGGGCGAGTGGCTTGAGGTTTTGGGCGCCGGCATGTTCAGACCTGAGTTGCTTCGCCCGCTCGGCATTCGCTACCCAGTCTTGGCATGGGGGATTGGTTTCTCGCGCTTGGCCATGATTAGGCTTGGGATCGAGGATATTCGGGACTTGTTCAACAACGATCTCGAGTGGCTTCACGCCTGGAGGATGGTTTAGATGCCATCGATTACCGTGAGCTACCGCGATCTCTGCAAGCTGTTGGGCAGGCGAATAGGGCTGAAGAAGTTGCTGGGGCACTTGGTGATGATCGGGATTGATATCACTGAGGCGGCCGGCGATGAGCTCAAACTCGAGGTGGCCCACAATCGCCCAGACCTACTCAGCCCCGAAGGCGTGGCTCGGGTGCTCAAGGGCTTCTTGGGCATAGAGATCGGACTGCCCAGCTACGAGCCGAGTGCATCCGGGGTGATGGTTCAGGTCGACCGGAGCGTCAAGCCCATCCGGCCTTTCATCGCAGCGGGTGTGGTGACCAAGGTGAAGCTGATTGATGAGATAGTTGCATCGCTCATGCAGGTTCAGGAGAAGCTCCACGCCTCACTTTGCAGAAATCGGCGCAGGGGCTCGATAGGTGTCTATGACCTCGATACTATCGAGCCGCCCGTGCGCTACACCACCACGCTGCCAGATGGCATCCGTTTCGTCCCGCTGGAATTCAACCGGGAGCTCACCCCCGCTCAGATCCTGCGCGAGCATCCGAAGGGCATCGAGTACGGCTCGATCACGCGAGGGTGGTCACGCTACCCGCTGTTGGTCGACTCACAGGGCGTGGTGCTCTCTATACCCCCTATCATCAACAGCGAGTCCACGCGCGTCACGAGCAAGACGAGGCAACTCTTCATCGATGTCACCGGGGAGGACGAGCGCGTGGCGAACCAATCCTTGACGATTTTGATGACCGGGCTGGCGGAGCGGGGATTTGAGCTCAGATCGGTGGCGGTTAAGTATCCTGGCAGGCGCGTTCGGACGCCCGACCTCCGCCCCCGCAGGCACCGCTTGAGCGCGCGCAACGCGAACGAGTTCATAGGCATCAACCTGAAACCAAGGGGAATCGCCAAAATTGCGGAGCGCATGCGCTACGGCATCGCGGACATTTGGGGTGATATTCTGACGCTGCTGGCCCCGCCCTATCGAAGTGACCTAATGCATGAGGTTGATATCATTGAGAACATAGCCATAGGCTACGGCTACGACCAGCTCGAGCCCACGCTGCCGAAGGTTGTGACCACGGGTGAGCGAATGCCGATTGAGCGACTCAGCGAGCGGGCCAGGCGAGTTTTGACGGGGCTGGGCTTCATGGAGGCTATGACCTACACGCTTACAAACCCACGCACGAACTTCGAGCTCATGCGTGCACGGGGTGAGGCGGTGGAAATCGCGAACCCGGTGTCGGAGGAGTACACAATTATCAGGAACTCGCTGCTCCCTTGCTTGCTCTCGGTGCTGCGAGCGAACCGACGCAACCCGTTGCCCCAGCGGGTGTTTGAGGTGGGTGATGTCGCCTTGCTAGATGAGGGTGCGGAAACGGGCGCGCGAAATGTACGCCGTGCCGCAGCAGCGGTGATAGGTGAGGGATTGGGGTTCACCTATATCAAAGCCGTTGCGGAAACTCTGCTCCGAGAGCTCGGCATCAGCCACGAGGTTCGCCCCATCGAGCACCCCAGCTTCTTGGAAGGTCGGGCGGCGGAGTTCGTCTCTGATGGCAAGAGCTTGGGCGTCGTGGGAGAGATTCATCCCGAAGTCATCCTCGGTTTCGAGCTCGAGCACCCGGTTGTGACGTTTGAGTTTGATTTAGGGTAGAGAAGTAAGGTTTTTACTTCACGAAAACCAATTTAAAATGCGATGAAGGAATAATCCGCGGGAATCGAGAGCTGGCGTGATCCATGAGCGCCGGTGCATCATCGCGGGAACACTGGAGCAACCCGTCGGCAATCGTGCCAAATTGGGTCCTCGTAGGAGCATATTGGCGGGAACACCTAGCAATGACATTCGAGACAACCCTGGTGCGGGACACGGCGGGCGGCCCCCGGGAAAACCCGCCATCGAGGGTTAGCGAGTGAAGGACGTCGAAAAGACACTCAATGAAGCTCGCTGTTAGTTGTGTCGGGGACATCGGGGGCCAATTTAATAAACAGTTTCAAGCCCATCCTCGACGGTAAAAATCTTCGCGTTTTTAATCCCCTCTCGCCTTGCAGCCCGCGCGAGTTCGAGGAGCTCTTCCTTGCTGGAACGATGTTTTCATTATGTGAGCTTTTTTTGCTTAGCCTCACTCTCGATGCGCTGCGCCGTTTCCCACGATTTCCTCGCGAACTCCGGCAGCTTCCCATGCTCGCGTACCCACCGCTCGAGGAAGGCGATCGTGCGGGGGTCGGAGGTGTACCCCGAGCCGAGATCCCCGTAGCGCTTGCGCAGCTCGTTTATTCGCTGGTCGCGGCGGACTTTTGCGACGATAGACGCAGCGGCCACGACGACATAATTGCGGTCGGCGAAGTTCTCGACCACAAGCTTTGTTTTTGTTTGGATGTGACGCTGGATTCGCTCCTTAAACATCGCAGGATTTGGATCGGTTGAGTCGACGTACGCGATCTCCGGCTTTAGGCGATCGAGGATTTGAGCGAACTTCATCGCCTCTAGCTCGTTGAGGTTAATTTTTTTGATGAGGCGGGATTCATCTATCTCGGCCGGCAAGAGTTCCACGATTTCGCACTTCGCAGCCTTTTGAGAGATAAGCTCAGCAAGCGTCTCGCGCCTTTTTGGTGTAAGAAGTTTCGAGTCCCTGACCCCAGCGGTTTTTAGCTCCTCAAGCATTCGCTCGTCGAGAAGCACGCCGCAGAGCACCATCGGACCAAAAACTGGCCCCCTCCCAGCCTCGTCCGTGCCCGCTATCATTATTTTCTCCTCAGTTCTGCAAGGATTGGCATGCGCTTAAACACATCGCTCGGCAGGAGCTCCCAAATGATTCCCGGCGGTTTTGGGTGGGCGTGGGTGGTTTCGATGATACGATTCGGTGTAACGATGAAGTCGACCGGAACATCGTGCTCGCTCATCGGTACCTCGTCGACGATCTGCAGGGGATGAACTGTCGTCACGATGGGTGGCGTGTCTGTGACAGCTCCGGTTTCACGCAGGATGGCGAACTCCAGGTCACCGAAGCCGCCTCCTTTTCCCACCCTGCCGCCCCTCCTGTCCACGACCACGGAACCCTCAACAATCATCTCCACCTTCACCCCGTGAACGCTTGTTTTTCTACCGTGCTTGAAGGCACCTCGGATGCTCGCCGCCCCCCTCGCATCTTTTATTTCCGCCGGATCGAGCAGGATGAAGCCCTCTCGCAGTCTGGGGGTTGCCATGATCAGGCGTTTTCCATCGCGCAGCGCAAGCTCCCGCACGGCTAGCTGGGCAGCATCTGGGTTCACGAAGATCGTTCGGGCCTGGGCGTAGGTCGGCAACGAGCGGAGAAGGGTAGCTGCCGTTCTGCTCCCCACAAAGTTCGGGATCCTCCCTCGAGCGGGTTTCGGGAAAGTGGTAACGCCTCTTGCCTCCAGTTCCCGCCAGACCCGCTCGCGAAGTGCTCGCTTGTCCATCGATACCCAAAGCATTAATATAGGCTACGGATTTCATCTATTTTTGGTTGGGTGATTATTATCGCGCGAAGGGAAATCGATTTTAGGCCAATCATCGGTGCAGTAGTCGTTTTTGGGATTATAGGTGCGGTCATTTTTGGGATTTACTATTTCGGCGTAGCAAAGCCCGCGGCCGAGGAGTTCGAGCAGGCGAAGCTGTCGGCTTTGGATCAGATAAATTCAACTCTGGCAGCGATAGGAACCGATCAAGCATCAGAGGCGGCATCGAGATATTCGGCCGAAGTCCAAGACGCGGGATCCAAGAGCGAGGTCAATGCGATTTTGGTTGAGGTGGCCTCGACTGCCCAACTTGAGCAAAAGCGCAAGCAGCTGCTGGACGAAGTCGCCACGGCCACGAACGGTACCTACTTCACGACTGCTGACGTGCCAGAGCTCGCAGCGCTCTCGCAGAGCCTCAAGGAAAAAATAAACACCATGACGAGCAGGTCGCAGATGGAGGCGTACGAGCCTCAGATAGATAACCAAGCGGCCTCAACTTGGCGGACCCACTTTGCCAATTTAATAGGAAATTTTACTGCAAGCAAAATAGCGATGTTGCGGATGAATTCCCTGCTCTATGGAGAATGGATGTCTAAGGATGATGCGCTCGCGTACGTTGCAGGGGAAATTTGGCAGACCCTACGTAAACTAAAATTTGAAAATCCCAGCACCGTCGAGGTACCGGTTTTGGATACCTTCCAACGAACCCCCACAATCAAACCCAATTCGACCGTGAAGATCTACGTTTATGACATAGCGACCGATAACATGAGGCCCATATGGGGGAATGCCACAGTCGGCAGTGTGATCTACTCCCAATCCGACATCGCCACCATTGAGTGGGCCCTGACGGACGGGGCCACCACGCAGTCCTACTCGGTGAACGTTTGGGAGAGCATCAAGGCAGCCGCAGCCGGGGACGCGGATGCAGCAGCCGTCGCTTGGCAGGATTACGGTGTAGACGTCATGGATCGCGCCCGAAGCGCAAATATTGGGGAGTACGGTGTATCAGTGATTTACATGGTGGAGGTACCCGACGACATTGGTGCGGAGATCACGCAGTACGAGCTGCACATGACTGCGACCAAAGATGTCATCCTAGTGGCGATTGTCGAGTAAAAAATCAATTTAACATCCTGTGGTCCCCAGCCTTAGCTTTGCACCATTTTATGAGCATTTTCATAAGATTTGGATCACTGGGGTCAACTTGACCTGCGTCCGGTTAGCGTGGGCGGCTACAATCGTGTTTTCGACTTTTCGACCGGGTTTGCACAAAAATTAACCTCACTACCCCATAAAAACCGATTCTGCACAATAATTAAAATCAACCTTTATCCCGAGTTCGCACATTTCGTGAATCAAGACGATGATGTTGTGGGCCAAACATTTCAGTAGTATCTCGTTTTCTTGGCTGATCTCCTTCTTGTTTCGGAGGCCCACACCCAATTTCCGCTTGATCATGGCGAAGACGGTTTCCGCGTTGCTCCGCTTGTGGTAGTGTTTCTCAAACTCTGCCTTGTGCTCTGTAAAGTATTGGTACATCCTCCTCCAGATTATTGCCCCCCGGCATTTGCCTGCAGTACCCGCCCTAAAAGGGATGTACGGGATGCCGCCCTGGTCACTGACCTCCTGTAGGTTCTTTCGGAAACTCCAAGAACCACTTCGTCTGCAAATAAGGGCTTTACCATAGCAGGCGTTCCTCTAATTTGAATTTCCCGCTTTTCCACTTTTTCACCCCCTTCGTTGCCTCCCTAAGACTAACTCCAAAATCGCTTTATCCCCGGGGCGCTTAAATCGTTATGGCAATCCGCGGTATCTGTCGCAAATTCCAGCCTCCATAACAGGACTATTATAGTTTCGATAAGGGGCGAAACAACTCCATTCCCCCGAGGTCGCTGAAAGGACGCCTAGTAAAGGTTTGAGTGTAAACTGGATAGGAGCCATAACTTGCGAGATCCTTCCAGATTCGGGAAAGGGGAGTATCATGCATATGGGTCGGGAAGCGTTCATAAAATTCGAGGAGGTTAAGCAGCAGCTCCGGACCACCGAGCGCAAGCTTCGTCGCTTAGAGGAGAATAGATGGTCGTATACAAAAAACATGCTGAGGTTTGGGTTCGCGACATGGGTCTTCGGCCTTGCGGTTTTCTTATTCGCGATCGTGGCGATGAGTACCAAACTTTTTGGAGGGGCTCCGCTGGCTTGGTCCTCCATGCTCGTGGGAACCCCCTTGCTCGTGGGAGCCCCCGCAGCGCCCGTGACGATGACGGCCGTATCGGTCCGCAAGTTTGAAATCAAGATAAAGCGCCTCAGGCGCATCCGAAAAGGCTTAGTGGCGAAGTACCAAAGAGCCGTCCTCCAATATGTGGAGCAGGCAGGTAATCCTGCTGGGTGAGATAAATTGTTTTGTAGAAACGGTTCTCTAGCTGGTGCCAAAATAGACCCAACCCATCGAGGGCTTGGACTTCTTCTGGTTCATAGTGGTCCAAAGCGATTTATCCCCCTAGTGCTTAAACCACTGTGGCAATCCGCGGTCATCCTCTTCGCTCGGACTTGTCCAGCCGTTGTGAAGGTTCGATTCGCGAGTCGCGCGTGGCTTGGACTGGTTGGTGATCCTCACTTTGCCTTCCCGGCCACGCGCAAAGGGTTTCGAAACTCGTTGCGTGGCTCACGCAATTATTATGCAGACAGTGCATTTTTTGTGCAGAAAACCAATTATTGTGCAAAGCCTTTTCGACCACAAACGTTAAATACCCCTTTTCGGATGGAGGTGGGGTGAGTGGGGGATGAAGAAGGCTGCATCGACGCTGACGGTGCTGCTGATTACCGCGTTGCTCGCGCCGCTCGTGAGCATGACTGCTTTACTATCGACGGTGCCTGTTGTTGGAGCGACCTACACCGAACCGGTGAAGTTGAAGTTATATCCAAATAATGATGCTTATATCGACCAAGAAAATCCTGATATCAATTACGGCACATCAACTGAACTCTTACTTACAACAAAAGAAAGTGCTGCTCGTAGAATTTTGTTAAAATTTGACATATCAACTTTGCCTTCTGGTATAACAATAACTGAAGCTAAACTTTTTATGTATTGCACGGCTTACTCGAATGTAAGTGGTTACACCGAACCAGAAGTGTGGTCTGTGGATAACGATAACTGGATAGAAAGTGGGGTAACGTGGAATAATCAACCAACTCACATAACTATGCTCGAAAGATTATCTTGGTACGTTGCATATTGGGATAATTGGGATGTCAAATCTTTCGTGGAAAATGAATATAACGCTGGGGAAAATATCGTTTCGTTGAAGTTGAAAACTCAAAACGAAGCATGTTGGATAGACCGAACAGCATCTTTTCATTCAATGGAGGCTACAAATGACCCATATCTTGAAGTCACCTACGTCCCGTTACCCGCCACAATCGACATCGACCCCGACACCCTGAACCTGAAGAGCAATGGCAATTGGGTAACCGCTTACATCGAGCTCCCAGAGCCCTACGATGTTAATGAAATCGCCATTGGGTCTATCAAGCTGACCGCTGCTGAGAATGAATTTGTAGTAGATCCAGCTGACCCAACCGCAATCGGGGACTACGACGACGACGGCATCCCCGATCTCATGGTCAAGTTCGACAGAGCCGCTATAGTGGACTGGCTTAATGTTGGTGACGTCAACAATGAAGAGGCAGGGATCGCTGATGAGCTCGAATTGAAAATAACGGGAGAAGTCGCGGGATTTTACTTTGAGGGCAGCGACACAATCAAGGTAATCGGCACAAGAAAAAAGTAGGCGAGTGAGTGACCAAAGTGAATAAGGGGAAAATGCACCCAACTCCCCTTTCCTATTTCTATTTTTAAACCATCTCAATTGAGATAATGTCTGAAAATGTTAATCTTAATCGTTTCAGACATGTAAAAGCAAAAACATAATTTATTGGGATCTTGGAGGCCTAGAATATCAATCGATGCAATACCCAAAACTTAAACCGATAAAGAGAAATTAAAGATCTGTTGAATAAATTTTTGGCTTGTAGCGCGAAACGGATTTGGGGGGTGCATGCCCAACAATTTCCTGATTACCGGGCGTCCCGGAAGCGGCAAGACCTCGGTCATCGAGGGCGCGATTTCAATTTTGCGGGCCCAAGGGCTCAGGGCTGGCGGGATCTACTGCCCCGAGATTCGCGAGGGCGGCGTCAGGCTCGGTTTTAAGATCGTTGATCTCGTGACGGGCGAGGAGCGAATCCTAGCTCACGTCAACCAACGCGAAGGCCCCCAGGTGAGCAAGTACCGCGTGAATGTTAGGAATGTGGATGAGCTCAGCGAGGCGGCGATCGGGCGGGCGCTGCAAGAGGCGGACTTCGTGGTCATCGATGAGATCGCCCCTATGGAGACATATAGCGAAGGCTTCAAGCGCTCGGTGCTGGATGCGCTCGACTCCCCCAAGCCTTTGCTAGCGGTGATCCATCAACGGACGAGGACGGGTTTCATCGGCGGCGTCAAGGCCCGTGACGACATCAAGATTTTCGAGGTGATGCCGGGTACACGAGCGAGGTTATCTGAGCAACTTGCCGAGCTGGTGGCGGAGGTGCTCAAGTGAGGGCGGTGGTCGTCAACTTTCGAGGCGGTTTTCGCACGCGCCGTGGTGACGAGGTCATAATTCGTCTGTTGGAAAAGTTTGAAGGCTCGCTCATCGGACGAAAGGTCATATGGCTCAACCCTCGCGCGGGGAGCAAGGTCATCGGGAAAATCGTTGCCGCTCACGGCGGGGCATGCTACCGCGCTCGCTTTCGCTCGGGCTTGCCGGGCTGGGCGGTGGGGAGTAGCGTAGAAATTCTCTGAAGGTGGATTTGCGGAAGAAGATGTTTAGTTAACCGTTTTCCACGCAACTCGAAACTCTTTAAGGTGATACAGCAGCGCCCACGGTTGGGATTAGGCTGGATTAGGAACCCCTTCCGCGCCAGCGCCTTCAGGGCCTCGATCGTTTTTGGGTTATTATTGTTAGTCAGATATCAAGGATTTACATTCTTCGTTATTTTGATGGCAAGATAAAAAGGTGAGAAGAGTACATTTAGGGTACAAAAAAACACCCCAGCTGTTAGAATAGCTCACTTAGGCTCGCGGCGTTTCCTTTCGAGGGTTTTCGCAACCCCCTCAAGCGCTCGGGTAGGTGCTGGCGCGAACTCCCGCTCGAGCTCATCCACCAATCGGCTGGCGGGCGCCCCCAGCTGCCAGAGGTCGACGTAGATTTGGACAAGCGGGGCGACGTTTTTCTCGCTCAGGCGCTGAAGGTGCTCGTCCGGCGTCAACACGAATAGGTTTCGCCTTTCTCGAGAGGTTGGCTTGAACGCGCCTTGCATCTCGTCAGCATCAGCGTAGATGAAAACTTGGTCGTAATCGGCGGGCATTGAGCCCAACTTGGCGCGGAAGCCAGAGTAAGCGGTGAGGATGGCGCTGCGCGGTAACCCAGCTTCCAGCTCCTCCACCGTATCCGTGACAAAGGTGGTATAGGTGACGTCCTTCCCCAGCTCGCGGGTGATCGCCCAGTATAGCAGGGCCCGCTTCGGGTCCACGAGACGAAACCCCAACGGCTTGCGCTCGATGGCCCCCAGTCCCTCGAGTCGCGCGATGAGGGGGTTTACCGTACCTAACGAAAGCGCGCAAGTTTTGGCGAGCCCCTTCTGGTTGAAGAAACGCTCGCCGCCCCCGTAGAAGCGGTGGAGGATCTCGCGCAGGATCCTATCGATCTTCCTCGTAGTACCCCCAAACGATTTAGATGGCGTGCTTAAATAATATTTCGGGCATTTGCGAAACACCTTAAGTGACTTATTATTGTTTCGATAGTGGGTGAAACAACTCCCTCCCCCGAAATCCCCGAAAGGACGCCAAGCAGAGTGGCAGTTGAGCTTGAGGGCTTGGGACTTATTAGCCTCCTTGGTCCCGCCTCCTCGGTCCCCCACAAGCCTCCGAGTTTAATAAGCCCTCTAGCTCTCCACGTAAGATTCATTGTTTACTATGGATTCGCTGAAATTTTCCTTGATACCTGTTCTCCGGGTGGGGTATGCTCCCAAGGAACACCACATGCGCCGGCGCGCCACCCTTCTGAGGTTCTCGCCTTGATAGACGCCAGCGGAGGTGTAGAACCTGACCGCCAGCCCTTGGCTGTTTTCCAGGTTGAAGTTCAAGCCCAGCCTTGCCGGTAAAGCGTGTCGATGCCGAAGTCAATGACCCGGATAGTGTCGCTGCCCTGGAATGACACGCCCGCGACCTTGCCGATCACCTTTACCTCGTACTCGCCCACGCTGGCGAGCGCCTGAACGGCGGACCTGCTGAACTTCACCATGAGGTCGGGTATGACGTCGTTGTCGCGGTCGCCTATTTTAGCGGGCCAGGGCTCGGCGGGCACGTTGTCGTTGTCGACGATCAGCCTTACCGTGCTCACGTCGATGTTCTCTACGCTGTAGCCAGAGGGCAGCTCGATATAGGCAGTTATCCACCCGCCCCTGCTTTTAAGGTTTAAGATGTCTGGGTCGATGCGATTGTGGCGGGTAACGGGGCGTAGGTGATTTCAAGATATGAGTCATTGCCATCACGTTCTTTAGATTCAAAATTAACTACTTCCCCATCTGGTTTTCTTATAACCCAAGAAACGACTTTATCTCCTGCAAATTCTGTTGTACATCGTTAGTTACAGTCCAAGTTTTCCAGCCTGTATCGAGAACTGTAATATTGTCAGTTGCCGTAGGATAATAAGTAGGTTGATTGTTCCAAGTTATCTCAGATTCTGTCCAATTATCGTTATCAGATTTATGAACATAAGTTATCTTGCTATATCCTTCGTCTGCACCAACATAATAAGCATATATTTTTAGAGACGCTTCCGAAATAGTCGCTCCCGGTATAATTACACTTAAGTCGAACTTAAACCAAGAACGCCAGCCCTCTGCTCCAGGGTCGCTCCCAGCTCTTAAACTTGAATATTCTCCGTAATTCCAGGTAGGAGCGCTTGGGCTTACTTCGCTATTTTCTCCAACACCGATATTCATAGTCGGGTCTAAAATTGCAATTCCCCTGCTCCAACATCGAAGTTCCCAAAGGTTATCTCTGCCTTTCTCCCTTGGGCGTGAGTATCATAGACGACATCGATATTCTTTATGATTTCTAATTCACCAAACCAAGCGAAAGTCCCCACATTCTCGCCAGCCTTTAACACGATGTCGCCGAACGGCGGGTCGTTCGGTCGCTTGACAATAGTACTCAACTCCGGAATCGCTAATGCCATTAATGAAGCTATCACCAAGGTCGACAGCAACGACAGCAAGGCGCCTTTTAAAAGTTCGATCCTCACTTTTAGCCTCCTTTTGCTTCCGTAGAAATTCGGCGGTTCACAATTAAAGCGCGCGTGGCTCACGGAGGTGGTGGATCATGATGGGCTCGTAACTCTCCTTTTCTCCCCTCAGGTAGCGCCAGCTTTATCGGCTCCTCTCTAATTGCAGTCCTTATCTTAGAGCATTCACCGTACTTCCTGATTTTCTGATATTTAATCCGTTTATTGAAGAGCTCATTGATTGCCTTTATTAACTTGTAGCTCTCTTTCACCTTTACGCTCAAAGTCCTCCTCAGTTAATCTTTGGCTGTAGCTGATTAAGAAGTCGTCTATCAGCCCGATCTCTTGAATGTCGCAAACTTAGAGATGGCTTGCCGCTTCCACGCTCGATTTGAGCGAACCTTCCTTTCCACCTTTCGGATCCAATCCATAAACGTGGTAGTTATCCAGAATGATCCAAAGGAACACGCGATGATCAGCTCTTGGCTGCTCCCCACGCCCGTCAAAATGTACATTAGCCCGAGGAATATCAGAGACCACCCGAGCCAGTACCAGAACTTGTCTAGTATCCATTTTGCGAGGCTAAAAGGATTAAGGACCATCGAAATAAATTAGCGCGGACGCCCTTTCGGGGGCTTCGGGGAAGGGAATTGTTTCGTCCCCCATCGAAACAATAATAAGCCAACCTTTTTTCCAGATTTCTTACAAACACCTAAGTGAATGAAGCACAACGCCGAAGACCCTCTAAACAACCTCCTAAACTTGGGCCACGAAGTCCTGAAGGGTGAGGTCTACAGGGGAGTGGTGTATGCTCACCTCGACCCATACTTAGGTTATCTTCACTCGATACAGTTCGCCAAGATGAGAACTAAAATGCCCGATTACTAGAGTAATCAGGGAGAATTTATGTGCACGCAGGGTAATTTATGTGTAAGAATTAGTCTATGCGCAAAGCCCCTCATCCCCAAAACCCGAGTTCTTGAAACGGTAAGGTATTAAAGCTCCATTCCCTTCTCGATGACTATCCTCTCATCGACCACTGAGACCTTCACGATCGTCTTATCACCCAAACCTAGCGGATGCTCCGCCGGGACGGCGCAATGACGGCAAGTATGATCGCGGGACCGTTGTACACCTTCGGGTGAGGATTCCGCGTCGATTGAAGGAATTGATGAAGAGGGATCGACGCTCACAACAACGAATCCGATTTAGCTAGAAGATACAATTAGAGAAAAAATTCAGCGAGATGCCCCTAGCCCTTCGAGTAGCTCGATGAGGGGGTTTACCGTACCAAGCGAGAGCGCGCAAGTTTGGGCGAGCCCCCTCCTGGTTAAAGAAACGCACACCGCCCCCGTAGAAGCGGTGGAGAATCTCGTGCAGGATCCGATTGATCTTCCTCGTAGTAACCCCCAAACGATTTAGAGGGCGTGTTCAAATAGTATTTCAGGCATTTGCGAAACACTTTAAGTGACTTATTATTTTTTCGGTGACTTATTATTGTTTCGATAGAGGGCGAAACAACTCCCTTCCCCCGAAGTCCCCGAAAGGGCGCCAAGTAGAGGTTTGAGTGAGATAAGGAGAGTGCCACGACATGGTCGTATATTACCCGATAGAGCGCTCAACCCCCGGCCCAGTCCAGGCGGGCCGACTGCGCAGGCCGCACGAGTTCACGATCGGGGGAGCAAGATCAGAGGGTGAATAGGATGGGTAAACGGTTCAAGATAAGGGCTGGGGCAACGCTGACCGCACTGGTGATGTTGGTGATGCTCTTGACCAGCACTGCGGCTCAGGCTGGCGCTGAGGTAACGTATGCGACTGGTATCTTCGCGACTTGGAGTGTAAGTGATACATCTGACTGGGAAGCGACGTCCGACGAGAATGACGCTACATATATCTACGCGACTTCTCCGAATAAGGACCACTTTTTGAATGTAGACAACACATCAATTGGTGATGACGACACGATTAACGGTGTTACCGTATGGGTAAGGGCAAGAAGTGTTGGAGGGAGTGGTCAGCCAGAAAAAATGAAGATTGGGGTATACACATACGCTATCAGTGATTGGAGTTCTCCGATAACAGTATCCAGGGACACCTTCACTGATTATTCACATACTTGGGATGTTAATCCCTATACCCAACAAGCGTGGACCAAGCAAGAGTTAAATGATTTACAGATTGGTCTTTACTCCTCGACAGTAGGGTCAGGAGAGGAGATAAGGGTCTCGGAAATATGGACAGTAGTCTTGGGCGAGCAGGTCACCACGGCTCAGGCTGGCGTTGAGGTAACGTTCGATAGGCGATTATCTGGAGACAGAGTAGGTCAGCACAAGGCGCCGCCCCTCTCGCCCGTGACTATGACGATTACCGCGACGGTCTCGAGCCCAGTGGACAGTGCGGTTATAGTCGACTACTTCCCGAAGGACTGGTCAGTGGTAGATGGAAACGGTGGGACCGTCATCCATAATGAGACTCACAACAAGATAGAGTGGGACGTTGGAACGGTCAGCGACTCGGTTTCAAAGTCTTATGTTATTGAATCTCCCCAACGAACATTGCCGCCGACCAAGTATTACTTCCACTTCGAGCTGACCTACGGCGGGGGTAGCGTAGTCAGCGATGACTGGATGATGATAGTTGCGGACCCTCTAGGTGAGGAAACCTTGGAAATACAGAGCTTGGCGAAGGTTTACATAGATTCTACCCCACCGGAACTAGGCAAAGCATATCCAGAAGGGACGGAGTCGAGCCCCACGACGATAGATCCGGGTGCGAGTGTGACTTTCTGGATCTACATCTGGGAAAGGGTAGAGGACCCAGCCAAACCGCTCAAAGAAATAAGAAGCGTGGAGTTCAGAATTGGGATCGGGTCTTGGTACACCATGGCGGTAGAGCATGATCGTGGTTTTGTCTTCAAGGCTACCTATATGAATGTTCCGCTACCGACGGCAAAGGGCGTCTACAGGGTGGATTTCAAGGCGGTTGACGACGTGGGGCTACAGGATATAGAGAGCCACTATTTCGAGATCGGTTAGCCCTCGGGAGATTTTTACATAAACGGGCAGGACCCCTTGTAGGAAACAAGCGAGATTACTCTTACCACAAGAGACCTGACTTTTGAGCTGAGGAACGTCACGCACCCGACAATGGTGATGAAGTAGTGTGGACTGTGGTCGGAGACGAGATTTTTGTGAGGGTCGGGAAGAAGGGCGGGGAGGATCCCCTGTCGAAACTCATTGGTGTTTTCCCAACGAAAACCAAGGTCGACGCGACGGCGGAGATAGATGCAACCTTAAGTGAACTATATTGTTTCGATAGGGGGCGAAACAACTCCATCCCCCGAAGACCCCGAAAGGGCGCCGAGCAGAGATTTGATTGCTAGCATAAAACGGATAGGAGCCATAACTTGCGGGAACCTTCCGGATTCGGGAAATCCACCCGGGAGCTTTTGCTTTGCGGCGTCAGCGTAAGCTACTGCCCCGTTTCGATCGGACTACCTGCTGTGGGGTTTACTCGCACCCTTGCGCTCATCGAGATTTTTTCCGAATCCGGGGCGACCGAGGAGACTTTTCGGACGCACCGAGAACCAGCCGAGGGGAGCGAGCGATGAGGACTACGCCGGGAGCCTCGCCCTCCAGCTTGGTCAAAAGGAGGGGCCGAAACATGCATAGGTACAGCCTGCCGTTCGCCACCCCCTCGAGGACATTCACGCACGCCGAACTTTACCCAAGCGAAGATAGGGCGATCCTCAGGTTCTACATCCGCCGAGATCTCCTGTTCAGGCGCAACGGGACGCTGGAGGGCAGACGAGTTCAGATGTTTGGTG
Source organism: Hadesarchaea archaeon (assembly GCA_030619825.1). GTDB lineage: Archaea > Hadarchaeota > Hadarchaeia > Hadarchaeales > Hadarchaeaceae > DG-33. The sequence continues at coordinate 23,498 of JAUXAS010000002.1, read as the reverse complement.
AGGTGAAGCTCGTGGGTGATAGTTTCGGGCCGAAAAAGCCTCGCAGGCTCTACGAGCTGGCAGTTGAGAGAGCGAGGTTCGAGGTTAGATAGGATGGGTAAACGATTCAAGATAAACCAGAGGGCCGGGGCAACGTTGACCGCGCTGGTGATGCTGGTGATGCTCTTAACCAGCCCGATCTTCGTGGTCTTGAGCGAGCAGGTCACCGCGGCTCAGGCTGGCGCTGAGGTAACGTTCGATAGGTGGCTATCCGGAGATCGGGTCGGTCAGCACAAAGTGCCACCTCTCACCTCGGTAACCATGACGATTACCGCAACCGTTTCAAGTCAGGTGGAAAACGCGGTCCTGGCTGATTACTTCTCGAGCGATTGGACCGTGGTCGACGCAAACGGTGGAGTCGTAAGCGTGTACGATGAAAATTACAGTAAGATAGAGTGGAACGTTGGCGCAGTCAGCGATTTTGTTTCTAGACCCTATGTGATCAGATCTCCACAACTAACGTCGCCACCGACCAAGTACTACTTCCACTCCGAGCTGACCTACCAAGGAGGGAGCGCGGTCAGCGATGACTGGATGGGGATCGTTGCGGACCCTCCAGATCAGGAAACCTTGAGACCAAATGCGGCAGGAACTTATCAAGAATGGGATTTGAATGGTACAAGTCATTGGGGAGCAACTTCAGACCCAACTGACACAACATTTATTTACACTAACGTGGTAGAAGAAAGGGATATTGAGAATCTAGATGACCCCACGTTTGGTGATTCTTATACAATTAATTGGGTTCAAATAAATTTCAGGGCCTATGGTGTTGGTTCTGCTGGAGCTGAAACAGCTTACAATACTTACAGAGTTGATGGCACAGACTACGAAGATATACAACACACAATAACGAGAGACTCTTGGAATGATTATCTAGGAACTCAACTTACAGGTCCAGGAGGTGCAGGCAGTTGGACAAAAGCGCAGGTAACGGCATTAGAAGCAGGTGTCAAAGCAGACACTGTTGATGGAGCAGAACTGATACGCGTTTCAGAAATATGGGTGGTGGTGGATTATACTCCGGCAGAGGTTCCGCCAGGCAAGCCCGCGCTCTATCTGCCCGCTGATGGGACGGTTACGAATGACAACATGCCCTACTTTGAGTGGGAGAATGGTACGAACGCCGATAATCATCGGTTGCTCGTCGACAACGACCCAGACTTCTCATCGCCAGAAGAGAATCGAATTGTGCTTGATAATAACTACACCATAGCGGATGAAAACAGCTTACCCGATGATAACTACTCGTGGAAGGTAATCGCGATCAACGCGCAGGGCGAGAATGAGTCTGCGGAGACTTGGACGCTAGTGGTGGACACCCAGGCGCCGTCGGCGCCCACGTTGGTATTACCGGAGAACAATGCGGTTGGAAGTAATCTCACCCAGACCTTCACTTGGAGCGAGCCCGAGCCCGGCGTCACCTACGACATCCAGATCGACAACGAGACCTCGTTCGCTTCACTCTATGTGCACGAGAACATCGGGCTCGCGGACAACTCGTACATCTATACTTTCGCATCGGACGGTGTGTACTACTGGCGCGCCCGTGCCGTTGATGCTGCAAACAACCAAAGCTCATGGGCCGATAACTTCAAGCTCACGATCCAAGCCCCACCTGGGCAGCCCGTGCTCTACCTGCCCGAGAACGCTACCAAGACCTACGACAACACCCCTTACTTCGAATGGGAGAACGGGACGAATGCGGAGAACCACAGACTGGTAGTCGACAACGATCCGAACTTCGCGGATGGGGAAAACGCAATAGACAACACGATAATCGGCGATAATTCCTTCACCCCGACGACTGAGCTGCCGCTGGACAACTACTACTGGAAGGTCTGCGCGCGCAACGCCCAAGGCGACAACTGGTCCGATAACATGTGGACTTTCGAGGTGGTGGTTGGTGCGTGGAACCTGATCGAAGCATGGACTGGGACGGTCGAAGCTCCAATTACGTGGCAACTGATCGAGACGTGGACAGGAACCATTCAGGCTCCTGCCGCTTGGCAGTTGATCGAGACCTGGACGGGAACGGTTGAAGCCCCGGCCGCGTGGCAGCTTATCGAAACGTGGACGGGCGTAATCGGGGCCCCCGTCTACCCGTCCAAGCCAACTCTCTACCTGCCAGCGGACGGAACGACTACCGATGATACCACACCGACCTTCGACTGGTCCGATGTCACCGACCCATCGGGTGTCACCTACACGCTGGAGATCATAGGAACGCTGACCAAGACCGGATTGACCACCTCAACTTACACGCTCACAAGCGGCAAGGCCCTCTCGGATGGTGATTACTCTTGGTGCGTTCGAGCGATTGATAATGCAGGCAACGTGGGAGACTGGTCAAACACTTGGTCTCTAACAGTGTCCACCGCACCACCGCCTCCGCCACCGCCTCCACCTCCACCTGCGCCGGACTTCAGCATCTCGGTGAGCCCGACGAGTGACGAGGTCGTGCAGGGCAGCTCCACGACGGCGACCGTCACCGTCACGGCGATCGAGGGATACAGCTACACGGTCGACCTCACCGCGAGCGGTCAGCCGAGCGGCGTCACGGTCACCTTCTCACCAGATAACGGCACCCCGAGCTCCGACTCGACGCTCACTATGAGCGTGGGCAGGGGCGCTCCCACGGGCACCTACACGATAACGATCACGGGCACGGGCGAGGATGGAAAGATCCGTTCGACAACTTATGGGCTGACGATCACCCTTGCACCGCCCGAAATCCCAATCTCATCCGTGGATGCCATCACGCCTTACTGGCAGACGGCCACGCCCTTCACCATCACAGCAACTGCAAGCGACAACGATGGCTATCTGACCGACGTCGCGCTCTGGTACCGCTACTCGACCAACAACTCGAGCTGGGACAGCTGGACGCTATTCGGGGTCGACAGCGTCGAACCCTGGTCGTGGTCGTTCACCGCACCCAAGGGCGATGGGTACTACGAGTTCCACTCCATATCCAAGGATGACAATTCCAACGAGGAGCCAGCCAAGATACAGGTCGAGGCTCGATGCGGTGTCGATCGCACGGCGCCACCCGCAATTCAACTAGTGTCCCCCGCAGATACAGCGATGACCGACGAAACCGCGCCGACATTCAATTGGGCTGATATCACTGACCTCTCCGGCGTTGCCTACGAGCTGGTCGTCGATGACAGCTCGGACTTCAGCTCGCCTGTCCTGAGCAAGGTCGGACTCACGACTTCGGTGTACCAGCTCAGTGTTTCGGAGGCGTTGGCCGAGGGCACTTATCACTGGCGAGTCCGGGCGATCGACGGGGCCGGAAACGTCGGTGGGTGGACAGACGCTTGGTTATTGGTCGTCAGGGTCGAGATACCTACCGTCACGATCGGACCCATACCCGCGAGCGGGACTGTCACGGCAGACTTCACGTCCTATCGTATTTTCATAGTGAAAGTATCGATAACCGTGACGCAAGATGTGATTGATGCTGGGGTTAGCGCTCTACAAATCACGGTTGAGGAGTTTGCCGGGAGTCCCGAGCAGGTGGCTGTGCCGAGTGGAGTGATCTACCCCTACTTCGGGATCGTCACCACAAACGTTACAGCAGCCAACATCAGCTCCACGGAGGTTGAGTTTAGGGTGTTGAGATCTTGGATCGAGCAGAACGATATCGATGAGGGCACGATCAAGCTGTTCAGGTATAGCAGCGGATGGCAGAGGTTGTCGACAAGGGCGGTTAGAGCTGACTCCACCTACCTCTACTACGAGGCGACCACGTCTAGGTTCTCGCTGTTCGCGGCGGCGGGCGAGAAGCGTGTGCCTCCAGCTGTGCCCATCGTATTCTACGTATTGCTATCGCTCGGAGTGGCGCTCGGTGGCTCCGCTTTAGCTTACAGGTTATATAAGTTAAAGAGACCCCCGAAGCCTATTCACGAGCCCTACTTCATACTCAAGCGGCTGGAGAAAGCGGTGGGCAAGTTAAAGAAAAAACGCAGTAGGAAATCTTCGGCTGAGGCACATCACACATGAAAAACGGAGGAATTTGAGCGCTAGCGTCGCTGAGTCAGCCCTTCGCGACATGTTCAATCAGGAATTCGCTTAGCCTCCGGAACTCAACCGCTGCTCGGGACTTGGGCTTATAGTGCGCGATGGGGACGCCGACTGCGGTGCTTTGGCGGACTTTGGAATCCTCTGGCACGACAGCGATGATCGGCCACCCCAAGGCCTTCTTCACATCTTTGATGGGGAGCTCAAAAGGCTCTCCTCGGACCCTGTTCACGACTACACCGATTATCGGGATTTTGAACCGCTCCGCCATACGGAAGGTTTTGAGGGTGCTCGCGATGGTCGGGATATGGGGGTTGGTGACGATAAACATCTCATCGCACGCCTTCATTGCGGCGACCACCTCGGCCCCGATACCAGGTGCAGAGTCGATGAGGATCACCTTGTGTTTTTTCTTCAGGGGCCTCAAGTAATCCCCTAGATCGATGAGATGGATCTCCTCCCCGTACGCGATCGAGCCGAGGATAGTTTGCAAGCCATGGTGCTTCGTAATCGTCTCCTCGATAGGCACCTCCCCAGCCAAGGCATCGTGGATGGTTACACTCGGGTTTAGTTCGCCCAAGTGCAGGCCCAAATTCGGTGCACCGAAGTTTGCGTCAACCACCAAAACATCGCCCCCAAAATAGCTGGCCAAGCATAATCCAACGTTTGCCACCGTCGTCGTTTTCCCGACGCCACCCTTGCATGAAAAGATGCCGATCGTCCTAGCACGTTTTAACTTTATCTTGATCCCGCGTTCACGTTTTGGCTTTAGGAGAGATAAGAGCTCCTGGAAGCCCCTCTTCGGCATCCATGCACCCTTTTACAAGTTCGTGTTCTTCTTTTATAAAGGGAGGTTTAATCGGGGCTGGGGGTAACTTGCGAACCGAACTCGTGGGCGAGGGCACGACGAAGCTTGAGGTGCCTGAGCTCGAGCACTTCCGCACCCGGGCGGGGGACTACGCACCATCGCTTGCGCCCGTATTTTACAACCCCCACATGGAACCCTCTCGTGATATCTCGGTTTCGGCGGTGCAAGTTTTGGCCGGTGAGTTGGGCAGCATCCGGGTTTGCGATCCACTTGCAGGCGTTGGGGCCCGCGGGCTGCGCTATGCTAAAGAAGTTCAGGGCATCGCAAAGGTCGTCGCCAACGATCGCTCTCGAGAGGCGTCCGAGTTGGCCAAGCGAAATGTTGAGCTCAACGGTCTGGCTTCGCTCGTCGAGGTGCGGAACGAAGATGCGAATGTTTTGTTATGGGAGAACCGCGGTAGGTTCAACTTCGTGGACCTCGACCCGTTCGGTTCTCCCGCGCCATTCGTCGATGCAGCATGTGCCGCGCTCGCCCGGAGGGGCATGCTAGCCGTAACTGCTACCGACACCGCACCGCTCTCTGGGACCCACGCGAAAGCATGTTTGCGGAGATATGGCGCTAGGCCGCTCAAGACGGAGTACTGCCACGAGCTTGGCATACGAATTCTCGTTGGTTTCGTTCAGCGCGTCGCGGGGAAGCACGGACTAGCGCTGGCACCCGTGCTCGCGCATGCCACGAGACACTATTTCAGGGTTTACCTGCGAGCGCGAAGGAGTCCAAGTGTTGCGGACGAGCTCTTGGCACAGCAAGGATACGTGTCGCACTGCAGCGCTTGCGGACGGAGGAAGTTCACCCAAGGCACAGCGGCTGGGTTACCGAGTTCGTGTGAGTGCGGCAACAAATTTATTCATGCTGGCCCGCTTTGGCTCGGGAGTTTAATAGACCTAGCGTTCGTCCATGAGGTTGCGGGAGATTTGGTGAAGCGAAACTTTAAATTTGGGCAACAGGAGCTCGTGCTTTTGGCTCGCTGTGCCGAGGAAGCTGATGGGCCACCGATGTTTTACGACATGCACGAGCTCGCGAAGCGCGCGGGAGCTTCGCCACCAAAAATTATCGGACTCATAAGAAAGCTTAGGGGACTAGGTTACTTCGCTTCGCGCACCCATTTCTCCGGCACAGGCTTCAGGACCAACGCGCCCATGGATGAAATCGTCAAAATTTTCAAAAGTGCGTGAATCCTTTGGCGATGACGTAGGCCTCGGCGCTCCCCTTGCGCGAGGCGAGCGGTTTGGAAATCTTTACGAATTCAAATTTTTCCCTGACTTCCCCCACGAAGCCCTCGAAGAACTCACCTTGAAAAACCTTGACGAGCAACCTCCCGCCCGGCGCCAGCACCCGCTCGGTGATCGCTATTGCGGCGCGAGCGAGTTCAACCGAGCGAGCATGGTCGACGCTCCAAATCCCCGAGATTTTTGGCGATGCATCGGAGAGTACTACATCTGCTGCGCGAGAAAGGTTATTTCTGGTCAGTTCTGGTGTCGAGGCGTTGGTGATGTCCGCCACGATGGTTTTAACGTTTTCATAGGGGAGTTTTGTGATCTCTTGAAGGTCGACGCCCAGCACGAACCCCCCTTCGCCAACCTCCTCGCGCGCAACCTGAAGCCACCCCCCGGGGGCAGCCCCTAGGTCCACGACGACATCGCCACGTCGCAACAGATTGTAGCGTTCATTTAGCTGCTTGACCTTGTAGGCTGCTCTCGACCTGTAGCCCGTCCGCTTCGCCATGCGGTAAAAATGCTCACGCTTTCGCTCACGCCGTTGCTTAGCCGTATCTAACACCTTTCTTCGGCTTGAGCCCACAAGCTTTGAACCCGAGCAATACCTGTCGGAGCAGCTCACGGGGGTCCGGACTGTAAAAGAGGTGACTCTCGCACTTGCAATCGCTCGAGCCGAAACCCCGGATGCTTGAGAGGTTCTTCGCGAGCTCCCCTGCGACCGCGCACTCCTTTCGTTCCTCACTCTCTGCGACGACGACATCGACCGCACGGGCTCGAGCGAGCAGGTAGTCGATGTGCCAGCGCGCGAGCTTCTTTCGCCTCAGATGGCGCCCGACACGTGCCTCGAGGCCGCCGAGAGCCGAGCCGACGTAGGCGTAGTAGCCCGCCTTAAAGGAGAGATTGCCGAGCTCGCCCACGCTAATCACGAGGTCGTAGGGCACGTGGGTGAGGAGCACGTAGGTTCCGCGCGGCATCGATTAAACGTTTGAGCCAGTGCTACTTTTGCCTTCCGCAGGCGCCCAGAGCCAGGGGTACCGAAAGTATTCAAAAAAACAAAGGGGAAAAATGCATTAAAAGTAAAAATAAGGGAAAAACAAAGCTCTAAAGTTCAACATCTAGCCCCAGCTTCTCGCAAAGTTCCTTATACCTGTTTCTCACGGTGACCTCCGTCACTCGCGCCACATCTGCCACATCCCGCTGCGTCCGCCGCTCGCCGTACAGCACGCTCGCGATGTAGATTGCCGCAGCCGCCACACCCGTCGGCCCCCGCCCAGAGGTCAGCCCCTTCTTCGTCGCCTCCTTGAGCAGCTCGATAGCTTTCGACTGGACCTCGCCGCTAAGCCCCAGCTCAGACCCGAAACGCGGGATGTAGTCCGTCGGGCTCGTCGGGCGCAGGTGGATGAGCAGCTCACGAGCGATGAACCTGTAGCTTCGCCCGATTTCCTTCTTGGTCACCCGCGAGACATCTGCAATTTCGTCGAGCGTCCGGGGAACCTTGCACTCCCGGCAGGCAGCGTAGAGGGCCGCTGCGGCAACGCCCTCGATCGAACGCCCTCGAATCAATCGCTCTTCAACAGCCCGCCGGTAGATGACCGCCGCAGCCTCACGCACGTTTCGGGGCAGACCCAGGTGTGAGGACATCCGGTCGATCTCCGAGAGCGCGAAGGCCAGGTTGCGCTCGGTCGCGTCGGAGACCCGAATTCGGCGCTGCCACTTTCGCAGGCGGTAAATCTGAGCGCGACGTTTGGGCGTCAGGTCCTTCCCGTGCGAGTCACGGTCTCGCCAGTCGATCATCGTTGACAATCCTTTATCGTGAATCGTGAAGGTCATAGGTGCTCCAACCCGCCCTCGGCGCTCCCGCTGCTCCTGGTCGAAGGCCCTCCACTCGGGCCCCATATCCATGATCTTGTCGTGGATGACGAAGCCGCACCCAGCGCACACTAGCTCGGCGCGCTCGTAGTCACGCACGAGCTTTCCGCTTCCGCACTCCGAGCACTTTTTATGCTTTTCGGGTCTTTCCATATCTCTCCCCCATATATAGGGGCCCACCGATGAGCTTTCCGAGGCCGGCTTGAGTGAGCCCTCGGTCGGGTTTTATCACGGCGTAGGGCGCCGCGACGGGCCCGAACAGGTCAAGCACGCGCCCTATGCGCTCGCCTGCGCCATCGTATACCGCTCCACCGAGATTTGGCACATGCTCGGCGCGCAGCACGAGCCCGCGATTGGTGAGGTGGATGACCTTACCTAACTTGCGCATTTGATCATCCAAAAATTTAAAAATGGGTTCATATATCGATATTTAAGCTTTTCGTATTATTTAAAAGACACGGTTGGCTGCCTCTCGGCAAGCATGAAAATTCTTAAGCAATCAGAGGTTCATTATGAGGTGAGGATTGAATGGTTAGAATTAGAAGGTCCAGTGCCCGAAAGCTTCGCAGGCTTGTACTTGATGTGCTTAAGCCGCACAGCCCCACACTGCCGGAGTTCGCGACGAAACTTAGCTCGGTGCCGGGCGTCGACGGGGTGAACGTGACGCTCATCGAGATCGACAAGGACACCGAGTCCCTCAAGGTCACCGTTGAAGGTAAGCTAGATTATGGCATAATACGCTCTGCGATTGAGGAGTGGGGCGGCGTCGTCCACAGCGTTGACGAGGTGATAACGGGTAGCCTAGCGGGGCCGACCACCGAACGCCGATCCAAACCTCGCACTTACGAGGGAAGGGGCTAGCCCTTTCTGAGCCAACAATCTTGTTGATTGCAGGTTTTGCATTCGGTTTCCACTTTCGTACTTGGTTCGCCCTTTATACCATTTATCAGACTTCGGGCCTTTCCGAGCTGTTTAGGTGTCCCTCGAACGAGCAAGGTAATGCTCCCCTCGGCACCCGAGATGCCTCCCTTGCCCATGGGGATGGCCTCCCCGCCCGTCAGGATCTCGAAGGCCTCGATTTCGGTGATGATTTTTCCCACAACGGGCATGATGCCTAGGGGGCAGCCGGTGGCGTAGCTAGCACGAAAGATTCCAGCAGTTTTGGAGACCCCTTGGATCGAGCCGGGGATGAACTTCTCGAGCCCAACGGGGATGATGAGGTTCACGCCCCGCGCTACCACCAACCCCAACGCCCTGCCCACCGTGCCTCCTCGGCGCGATGCCAAGAGAACTCCCGCCGTGCCGCTGGCATCGAGCGCGTTGGCTCCCTTGATGAAGACATCGTCGGCCGTGAGCTGGGGGAGTACATCGTCGAGCTTGGCTTCGATGGGCTTGCCCCTGTGGACGATGATCCCGCCCCTGCGTTGCTCGCGGGGGATGACACAGGTTCCCTTCGGCAGAACTACGCCCGCCACGAATTTTCCACGCTCAATTTTCCTCCCGAGCAACTCCTCGGCGACGCGGGCATTGGTTGTGCCCAGCCCAATGACGATCGTCCCTCTTCGAAGCGCCTGTCTAACCTCAGGGAGGGCGGCCACAGCTTTCGCGATTAGCCGCTTCGACTCGGCGGGGGTTAACGTTACTTGGATTTGGGGCATGCTAATCGCACGAAGTTCGGTCGGCTGTTTTAAAAAACTTGGGGCTTAATATGTCATAGCTGTGACAGGGCCCCTCATATGCCAAAGATATTCACGGTCGGTTATGGGAACCGCAAGTTCGACGACTTTGTGGAGCTCCTCAAGCGCTTCGGTATCGAGCTCATCATCGATGTCCGACGCTTTCCGACCTCAAAGTGGCCGGAGTTCGTGAAGGAGAGCCTGCAGCGGACCCTCCCTACAACGGGGATAGGTTATGCCCACATCCGAGAGCTCGGCGGATATCGTGGGGGCTACGGGGTCTACGCTCGGACCCATGAGTTCAAGCAAGCGTTGAAGGAACTGATGAAACTCGCGCGCGAGAAGCCATCAGCAATCATGTGCGTTGAATCCAGCCCAAGCGCATGCCATCGTCGCTTCATAGCAAGGGCGCTGAAAAAGCGAAGATGGAAGGTCGTGCACGTAGTAGGTAAAGGAAAACAACAAATGTTATGACTTTTCTTCGGGTACTGCTGGCTTCTCAGCGGGTTTCTCGGCTTCAACGGGTTTGGCCTCGAGCAACACGGCATCGATGCTGCCGCTTTGTCCAGGTCGGTTGGTCACGCGCGCGCGGCCGAGTTCGGTTTCGATTATCGCCCCCTTCGTCAGGACATTTCTGCGGACGAAGTGTGGGTCAGCGGGATTCTCGACGACCGTGAGTATCTTCGATTTTTTTGCTTTTCCTGTTTTTAGGTCCATGACGTTAGCGATATCGGCACCGAGCGAACTGGTTTTTATGTTGCCACCGAGGGCACGCCGCTCGATTCGTTTTGTCGGGCCGAGCTTGGTTTCGACGAGCTCACTCCCCATCTCCCGCCTGCGCTTCTTCCGACTGGCCCATTTTCGTCCCCCGCTCGACTTCTTCAGCGACCTACCCTGCCACTTGGCCATTTAAGCACCGCTTGCAACTCTTCTGTGCACAGGTATAAAAAAGTCCTTATCGCATGAGTTCCTCAATTCGCTCACGGATTTTGTCCATATCGTCATCGAAGCCGAAGTAGCCAGCGAACCTCCGTGAGGTCCGGAGCACCCTCGTACGTTCAAAGGGCTTGGATTCGATAAAGCCAAGCGTCCCCAGCTGCTTAACGTGATCGTAAACTCGGCTTCCCCGGAGGTCAGCGAGCCTCGCTTGATAGACTGGTTGCTTGTAGGCGATCATGGCGAGGGTCTTCAATGCCCCCCGCGAGAGCCTAGCTTTGGGCACCACCCCCTCTAGCTTAGGCATGTACTCCTCGCGGAGGCGGAGCGAAAAGGTTCCCTTCGAGGTCTCAGCGAGCACGAGCGGACCCCCACGCTTTCCGTACTCAGCGATGAGCTCCTCCACGAGCTTGCGCGCATAGGTCTCAGACGATGTTCCCAGAATCTCTCGCAGCTCGCCTAGAGTCAACGGGCGGTCTGCCACGTAGAGGGCGGCTTCGATAATCGATAAATCTTCCTTAGCTCCCATGCTACTCCTCCCCCGCCGGCACGGAGGCGAATATTTCACCGAATGGTTCAGGCTGTTGCAGCACCACCTTGCCCTGAATGCTGAGGAACAGTAGGAGGAGAAGGGTCCTGGCCACCGCGAGCCGAGTCCGTTCGAGGACGAGCGCCGAGAGCGGGACCTCCTGCCCTGAGGCGACGAGACTTTTTATTCGCTGATATAACTCATCGAGGTACCGCTCGATGTTTATGTGATACTCGCTGAGCGTCTGCATGATTTTTTCCAGCTTCCTCCTTTGGAGGGGTTTCCGCGCCGGGATATCTTTGAGTGCATCCTGCAGCGAGCCTAAGAGATCGAGGAGTGAGATCTTGCGTGGTGAGCGCTGCACGATGGTCACTTGCCCGAGCTCCGGCAAGTCGAGGTCGAACACTTCCTCGAGCTCATCCTCTGCGGCCGACCCTCCCCGCCCGTTGAGCACAAAATCGGATTTCATCCGCAGGAGCACCGAAGCCGAGAGCAGCGTCCGTCCCGAGACGCGAAGGTCGAACTCCTGCATCTCCTGCACGCGCTGCAAGTAAACACCGGCGAGCTTCTCAATGTCGACATCCCACGGGTCGAGCTTGTGCTCCTGCACCAGTCCGAGCAAGATCTGGAAGGGTTGATCGGCGATTGTCACCATCTTTTCACCTCACGCTGCAAGCCCCGCTAGCTCCACTGAAAACAGGCGGGACACCCCGCTCTTATCCATTGTGACGCCGAACAAACGGTCGGCCACAGACATCATCGAATCGTGTAGCGTGACGAGGATGACTTGCGACTCACGCGTGGATCGGCGAATCATCTCCGCGACACGATGAAGGTTCTGGGGGTCGAGGTGGGCGTCGATCTCATCAAGCACGTAGAGGGTGGTGGGTCGGAAGCGCTGGAGGGCGAAGATAAAAGCGAGCGCGGTTAGTGCTTTTTCCCCGCCCGAGAGGATCCCCACCCGAGTGATCTCCTTGCCAGCTGGTTTGGCCTCGATCTCGAGCCCGCCCTCGAATGGTTTCTCTTCGTTTTCTAGGGCCAGCCTCGCCACGCCTCCCGGCGATAGTTCGCTGAAAATCTTGCTGAAGTGTTGTGAGAGCTCGTTGAAAGTTTGCATGAACACTTCTTTTTTCTTCTCATCTATCTCCCGCATGAAATCAAGGAGGGCCTGCTTCTCCGCGACCAGCTTGTCGTGCTTTAATTTTTCGGAGTTATAACGGCGTTCAGCATCTCTAAAATCTTGGATAGCCCGGAAGTTCACGGGACCGAGCGCCTCGAGCTCTGCTTCTAAAGTTTCAACTCTTCGTTCGAGCTTGGTCTGGTCGACATCATGGACGATTTCAACCCCTATCTTGACTTGCTTTAGCTCCCCTTCAATGGTTTCGAGTTGGGGCCGCAGCGAGGCCTCCTCGACCCTGCATGCCTGTAATTCATCGCCGAGTTGCCCTATCGTATTCTCTAGACGACCTGCTTTCTCCTTGAGGCTTCCGGTCCTGCTTCGAAGTTTTTCCCTTTCCCCGCGAAGAGCCCCGATCGAAGACCGTTCCTCCTCTTCCAGCGCGGTGGCTCTCCCGAGCTCAGTCTGGGCTTCTTGGGTCTGTTGTTGTAGTTGTTTCAGCCTATCGTCCAGCTGGGAGTGCACAGCTTCCAAGCTTATTAGGCGGCGCCGAAGTTGGGCCCCCGTTTCAGACTCGTTTGACTTCCCGAGCGATGTTGCGCCCTCGAGAAGCTCTGAGATTTGCCCGAAATATCTGGAAAAGTCACCTAGGACGGAACGTAGGTCATCAAGAACCTCGCGGAGCTCCTGAAGCGCTTTTTCAGTTTCAGCGCGCGATTTGCTTGAATCGAGGGTTTGAGTCAGCGTGTTAAACCTCACGCAAAGATTTTCGAACTTTGAAGAAAGCGAGGCTATTTTTTCGGGTGAGATATCTCGCTTCTCATGGGGGGCAATTTTTTTGATGCGAGTGATAAGGTCGGCAATTTCACCCTCTATTCTCGTGCGCTCCCCTGCTGTCGAGTTAAGCATTTCGTTGAGCAGTTTGAGACGTTCGCGTATTTTTCCCGCATCCGCAAACGCGTCTGTAATCTGCTTCTCCTCTATAAGTTTTTCCAGACGCTCGACTTCTCTATCATAGCCCCCAGCTTCCTCCAAAATTCCCCGACGTTTGCCGCGCAGCTCTTGCAGCGTCTCCTCCTTCGTTTTTATCCTCTGTTGCAGTTGGGAAAGTTTTCTACGGCAGGCGACACGCCGAACGCTGAGGAGCGCGGCTCGAATTTGACCGAACTCCTGCTTTAGCTCCTTGTAGCGAATGGCGCCCTCTCTTTCGGATCGGAGCTTTTCCATCTGTGCCGAAATCTCTCCGAGGATAGCGTTCATCGAGTTGAGGTTGGTTTCGACGCGCTGGAGTTCCGAAAGCGATCGCTGCTTCTTTTCATCGTACTCCGCGACCCCCGCTAAGTCATCGATGATTATACGGCGGTCGAATGAGTCGATTTTTATCAAGCGGTCGACGTCTCCCTGCATGATGAAGTTGTACCCCCCGGGGCTGGACAGGCTATTCGAGAGCAGGTCAACGATTTCCTGTCGCGAGGAGCGCTTTCTGTTTATCCGGTACACGCATTTGCCGCTTCGGTCCACCTTTCGAGATATCACTACCGTAGTCGAATTAATGGGCAGCGTGCTGTCCTCATTATTGAAATGGAGCGAGACCTCGGCGAAAGGAGCCGGGCGCTGGCCGTTGCCCCCGTTAAAAAGGAGATCAGAGAATCGCTCGGCGCGCATGAGCTTTGCGCTCATCCTGCCCAGCACGAAGCAGAGCCCATCGACGACGTTGCTCTTACCTGAACCGTTTGGCCCGACGATGGCCGTCAAACCCCTCGAGAGGGGGATGCTTACCTTAGAATTTCCAAATGACTTGAAGCCCCGGAGCTCGATTTTGTTTACGTACACCACGTTTTCTACCCTAGGAGGATTATTCACCCCCTCCCCTATCAGCCTCCAAAAATTGTTTTATTTTCATCATTCATCGTTAAAAATTTTTCGTTTTTGAGTTTTTCGACGTATTTTATAGAAATTTAGAAAAAAATCAGGAAATTTAGGTAAAAAAAGCGTTGGCCAAAAAATTAAGCCGTTCAGGCGGAGCCCTAAAAGTTTAAAGCCGCACAGAGAAGTTGTTTCGGGATTGCTTGGTTATCGAAAAGCTCCCGATAGCAAAATTACCTGGCGTGGCTAGACTGCAGGCAATGGCGGCGAAGTACTACGAGCAGCAGTTGTTGGAGGAGGTAATGCGGCGGGGGAACATCCCGCGGCACGTGGCGATAATTCTGGACGGCAACCGCCGCTTCGCGCAGAAGGCGGGGCTGGATAAGCTGCAGGGGCACTCGCTTGGGGCGAAGAAGCTCGAGGAAGTGCTGGGGTGGTGTCAGGGACTCGGCATCAAGCACATCACGATTTACGCTTTTTCAACCGAGAACTTCAACCGCTCCAGCGAGGAGTTAAAAGTGCTCATGGATCTGTTTGTCGAGAGGTTCAAAAAGGTGGTGAAGGACGAGCGCATTCATAAATACAAAATACGCGTCCGTGCGATAGGCGATCTGAGTTGTTTACCCAAGCAGGTAAGGGGAGCGATCGAGGAAGCGCAAGAGGCAACTCAGGGCTACGATGGATACACCCTAAACATCGCTGTTGGCTACGGCGGCAGGGCCGAGCTCGCCGAGGCGGTCCGGCGAATATGCGAGCGCATCGAGCGGGGCGAGCTCAAGCCGAGCGATGTCGACGAAAGCATTATAAATAGCCATCTCTACACCGCTGGCCTGCCCGACCCTGACTTGATCATCCGCACCAGCGGGGAGGAGCGGCTGAGCGGTTTCCTGCTCTGGCAGTCTGCTTACAGCGAGTTATACTTCTGCGAGGCGAACTGGCCAGAGTTCAACAAGATCGAATTCCTGCGCGCTATCCGCACCTACCAGGGGCGAGAGCGAAGGTTTGGAAAATGAGGGCGGAGATCGCGATAATTGGCGGCTCCGGTGTTTATTCGGTAGAGGCTCTTAAGGGGGCGAGCACTACCGTCGTTAGCACACCATATGGCAACTCGCCCGAGATCACCATCGGCAGGCTGGGTGGGCGCCGAGTCGCGTTTTTACCCCGCCACGGCAAGGGGCACACCGTGCCACCCCACCTCGTCAATTATCGCGCGAACATTCGGGCGCTCAGCGAGCTGAGGGTAAAGCGGGTGCTCGCGACGACCGCTTGTGGCTCGCTCAATCCCCGAATGCGGCCAGGTGAACTCGCGCTCATTTACCAGTTCATCGACTTCACAAAACGGCGTCCCCAGACCTTTTACGAGGGAGGCGAAGGAGGCGTCGTGCATGTCGATGTAACCGAGCCTTATTGTCCTGAGCTGCGAGATGTCCTACTTGAGTCGGCCAGGGGTCTCAAGCTCAAGCTCCACCCCCGCGCGACTTATGGGTGCACCGAGGGCCCGCGCTTCGAGACGGCTGCTGAGGTCAGAGCGTTGCGTCGGTTGGGCTGCGACCTCGTGGGGATGACGAATGTGCCTGAGTGCGTGCTGACCCGGGAGCTCGAGATATGCTATGCGGCGGTTGCGGTCGTGACGAACTTCGCGGCAGGCATCTCGAAAGCGAAGCTTACCCACACGGAAGTTGCCGAGCTGATGAAGGAGAACATCGGTCGAGTTCAAAAGTTGTTGTTCAAGGCGATCCCGAGGATGTCAAAAAAACGTTCGTGCACGTGTGCTCATGCACTTGAGGGGGCAGCGGTAAGGGCTTAGCTATTCCCCCTCGTAAACCTCTTCGGAGTACTCGGGGGTTTCCAGCTCGAACTCCCGTTCGGCGGGCTTTTTCTTCTTTTTCTTCTTCTCGACGATGACGGGGATCTCCTTTGCATCCTTCCCCTTCTCGCTGATCTTGTAGGCCGCACGCTTCTTTATCTTGCTTTTATAGCCGCAGCGCGGGCAGGTCAGTTGCTTCGAGCGCCGGACCTTCGTGGGGATAAGCATGCTGCCACATTTTGGGCAAAATTCCATGAGCATCACCAACGGGATTGAATTTTTAGGGGTAAAACTGCCTTATAAAGATATCGTTCAAGCTCGGCTAGGCGAGGTTCTCTTCCGTTTACTTGGCCTTGGCCGCCACCCGCTCGACGCGCTCCTCTATCGTTCTGGGCTGGTCCAAACGCTCATCTATGCGGAGCGTCGTGATCACGCGCTTGGCGCCAGCGCCGATGACGGCCCGGTGGGCGGCTTTCGCGACCTCCAGTACGGTCTCTAGGTCGGCCTCAAAGACCGTGCTCGTAGGGCAGAGTTGGTACTTCACTCCAGCCTTCTTGACCTCGCGTAGGGCAGCCGCGATGTAATCGCTCAAACCCGTGCCTGAAGTCCCGATCGGCACCACCGAGAGCTCGGCCACCACGAATTGTTTCATCCGGTTCACCAGTGAGCCAATATATATGCGGTCCCAATAAGTATGCGCGGTGAACGAATGTACCTCGTGCTCGGCTGCGGTGATGTCGGGTTTTCGGTGGCGAGCAGGCTCAAGGAGCGTGGCGTGGAGCTAGTGGTGGTCGATAAGGACGATAAAAAAATCGAACCGCTCACAAAGATGGGCTTTAGCACTTTCATGGGCGACTTTTGTCTGTCCAAGGTGCTCAAAGACGCCGGAATCTCGCGAGCGGAGGTCGTACTTCTCATGGTTCCAGATTTCCGCGCTACCGAGCAGGCGCTGGGGACGATCAATCGCTTGAGGACGGAGCTGAAGATAGACCCCGTAGTCGTCACTCGAGTTCTGGACGAGGCGGAGACGGTGGAGGCGAAGCGACTCGGCGCCAGCGATGCCATACCATCATCCCAGATTCTCGCGAACTTCGCTCTCAGTAGGTTTGAGGAGCTGAAGGGAATGGCTAAGGAGAAGCGCCTGCGCGCGCTGCTCCAAGAATACAGCGGAGGGCGAATGGCGATTGTGCTCCAAACGAACCCCGACCCAGACGGGATCGCGAGCGGTGTGGCGCTGAAACGTTACGCAAAGGCGTTCGGGATTGACGCCGACATCATCTATGATGGGGACATCGGGCACCCGCAAAACCGAGCCCTCGTCAACTTGCTTGAGTTAGACCTTAAACGAGCAAAGTATGTCAATTTCAACAGATATAGGGCTTTCGCGCTTGTTGATGTTGCGACCCACGCCAACTGCGCCCTACCAAAGGAAATTCTGCCTACGATAGTGATTGATCATCACACCGTGCCCTCCAGCGAAGTAGGAGCAAGGTATCAGGATATCACGAAGGTGGGATCTGCATCGACTCTTTTAACGAATTATCTTAGGTACGCCATGGTCGAGGTCGATAGGGCAACTGCAGCTGCGCTCGTGATCGGGATTCTCACCGACACCCAGAACTTCACGCGAGGGGCAACTCCCACCGACTTCGACGCGTTCGAGCACCTCATGAAGCTGGCTGATCTCGATCTGGTTGGGAGAATCCAGTCTCCCGCGGTTTCCCCCGAGGCCCTCGACGTGCTCGCGCGAGCCATCAAGGGGAGCAAACTCAAGGGAGGATACCTAATAACCTACGTGGGTGAAGTCAAGGACCGCGACCTAATTGCTCTGACCGCGGACTTTCTACTGAAGCGTGAGGGGGTGATGACCGCGTTCGTCTACGGAATTTGCGGTGATGCTGTCTACGCTTCGGCTCGGACAAACGATGTGTCGCTGTACTTGGGACAAGTGCTCAAACAGGCATTCCTCCCGATTGGCACGGCGGGTGGACATGCGCGGATGGCGGGAGCGACAATTCTGCTAAGGGCTTTCGGTAGGGTTTCAAAAAGGGCCCTTAAGGCTGAAATCGACCGCAAGGTTGGACGAAGGTTTTTGGAAGTGATAGGTGTAGTCAAGCCTAGGGCCAGACGAAAACGAGCCAAGCATTGAAAGTGCCCTCTATGGGTTACCTGCGCGCAGCCCTCGGGAATCAATTAACGAGTGAGGAACTTGAGCTTTTACCCGCGGGTTTTGACCGGGTGGGGCATGTCGTAATTGTCTCCCTGCCGCCCGAGCTTATTCACAGGACACCGGACATCGCGCATGCGTTGCTCGAACTAAAAAATGTCCACACGGTCGCGCTCCGAGAGGGCGCGATTGCGGGGAGGCACCGCGAGCCGAGGCTGAGGGTCATCGCAGGCGACCCGTCGACGGAGACCGTTCACAGCGAGGGGGGCTGTTGGTTCAAGCTCGATGTCGCGCGGGTGATGTTCTCACCGGGAAATCTTTACGAGCGCGCGAGACTGCCGAAGCTCGTGGAGCCCGGCGAGGTCATCGTCGATTTGTTTGCGGGTATCGGGCAGTTCAGCATCCCCATCGCGAAACACGCGAGGCCGAGCCGGGTTTATGCGACCGAACTGAACCCCATCGCTTACGGTTACCTGCGCGAGAACATCCGGTTGAACCGGGTCGGGCATGTCGTAAAACCACTGTTGGGTGATTGCTCCGCGGTTGCTCCTCGGGGTGTCGCGGATCGGGTGGTGCTTGGCATCCTACACGTGACACACCAGTACCTGCCGTTAGCGCTCGAGGTGCTCAAACCCAGCGGGGGCGTCATCCACTACCACGAGAGCGTCCCTTCGGGGCTGCGTTTCGAGCGCCCGATCAAACGGATTTTGGGAGTAGCAGCTGGGCGGGGAGTCGAGATCTTGGGCAAGCGCGTGGTGAAGCGTTATGCCCCAGGCGTCGACCACGTGGTTATTGATGTGAGAGTAGGAAAAATTGGATGCGGAAAGTCTGCGCTTTAAATTTTAGATGTCCTATCTGAGACACTTCAATTGGGCAAGCTAATCTCTAAACTGTTTCATTTAGGACACCTGCTGCCCAAAACTTTTTCACTTGTTGCCGTCAAGTTTGCACGGCGATGGTTTGCAGGGACCGACGATGAAGGAGTCATTCAAATTACGTGCAGCAGCAGACTACTTATTTGATCGTGGGGTTGGGCGCGCGCTTTTCCCCGACGGTATTCAAGTGGTGAAGAGCAGGGGGCGAATTCGCCAAGTTTGGTTTGAAGGAGAACCATTGTGCGCAATCCGCGCTTCTGATGGCTTCATCGTGCTCAATCGAAAGGGGGCCAAACTCGTACACCAAGCGCTCAAGCCCCCCCGCCTGCGCGTAACGGTGAGCGACGATGCAGCACCATTCGTGGCGCAGGGTAAGACGGTGTTTGCGAAGCACGTCGCGGCGGCGGACCCGGAGATAAGACCGGCCGAGGAGGTGCTTGTCGTGGACTCGCGCGACCGCCTGTTAGCGAGCGGCAAAGCCTTATTGACGGGTGAGGAAATGATAGCGTTTAAAATCGGAAAAGCTGTGGCAGTCAGGCGGGGTTTCGGAGGCGAATGAATGTTACCCAAGCGGATGGATCGGCGCCAGATGGAGCGGGCGATGCGGCAGATGGGAGTTAAGATGGAGGAGCTTGAGAGCGTCCGAGAGGTCGTGATCAAGCTTGCTGATAAGGATATTGTGATTCCGAACGCCCAGGTTACGCGCACAGATATGGCGGGTCAGCGAAGCTATCAAGTGAGCGGGCAAGAGTTCGAGCGGAAGCCGGAATCTGAGCTGAACGAGGATGACCTAAAGCTGGTAATGGAGCAGGCAGGGGTCGATCGAGCCGCGGCAATCCAAGCCCTTAAGGAGAGCGGCGGCGACCTGGCGCGGGCGATCCTAAAGCTCAAAGGCGGTTAGTCAAGCCTAGGCCGAGGATATCTTCGTCACGTCTAAATCGCGGGTCACTTCATTAGAAAATAAAGGATGACTGAGAGGGCAGAGAGGCCGATTAGTAAGGGGGAAGTCACGAAGTAGAAACCATTGCTTCGATAGATGAAGATGAGCCACGAGGGGATGCGCGATAAGTCAATCACCTTCCCTAGGATGGGGAGCAACACGAAGGCAACGCCCACGAGGATCAGGGCAGTGCCGAGCCAAGTCAGCGGGTGCATCTCGTCAACCTAAAGGATTTCGCTTCGCTCCACGTGTCCGCCGCAGTATTTTCGGGTGTAGGTGACAAGCGCGTTGACCGCGGCCTCTACCCGCTCCCTCCCGATACCGGAGGCATTCCAAATTACGATTAGGACGTTCGAGGTCTTTTGGGTTAACATCGCCGCCTTTGCGTCTCCGAGCGTGTAGGCGGCTAACAGCTTTTTGTCGTCGCGCAGCACGACCTCGTCGGGCTTCGGGCTGAGCTTCCGCCCGTCGATTAGCTCGAAGGGCTCGGTCTCAACCGCCAGCGTGGTAAGGGCATCCCCCTTGATCTTCTCGGCGTCGTAGACCCCCGCTGTCACCCAGTGCTCAACCGTCGCGAGCAGGCAGACGTCAACCAAGTTGTTGATGGCGGGGAATCGATCGTCGAGCGCCCGGCGAAGCAGATATTCCGGCGCGGGGCGGTAGCTCGAGGAGTCCGCGCCCATAGCCTTGAAGAAAGCGCGGTATGCCTTCGCCTCGGCTAGGTCGAGCACGTTCAGGGCCCCGTAGCGCGCCTTGAGGTCGCTGAACACCTCGCGCTTTCGCTCGACCAGCCCCTCGACGGTCGGCTCGATGGTCACGCCGCTCACGAGGACGTAACTCACGACGAAGTCGGGGTACTTTTCACGAACTCTCGGGTCAAGCTTCAATATTCAACCTCCACCCGTTAGCTGGGGTGAACACCTTAATAACGATTGCTGGCGAATCGCCGATGGTTGACATGCGACCCATCCCGCGAGCTTTTTACGAGCGTGACACTGCAACGGTCGCTAGGGAGCTGCTGGGCAAGGTGCTCGTGCACCGCGCGAGCGAAGGCCTCACGAGCGGCAAGATCGTCGAGGTCGAAGCGTACTACGGCAAGGGAGACCCGGCCTCGCGGGCCTCGCGCAAGCGCACACGGCTCAACGAGATCATGTGGTGGCACGGGGGCCTAGCGTTCGTGTATATGGTCCACGCGAATTGGTTGTTCAACGTGACGACCGAGCGCGAAGGGGTTCCCGGAGCGGTGCTGATT
The DNA here is from genome assembly GCA_030619825.1 of Hadesarchaea archaeon. GTDB lineage: Archaea > Hadarchaeota > Hadarchaeia > Hadarchaeales > Hadarchaeaceae > DG-33. The sequence continues at coordinate 2,314 of JAUXAS010000002.1, read as the reverse complement.
CGAGCGCTCGAGCCGGTAACTGGTGTGAAGCTTATGCACGGGCGGAGACGGGTTTCGAGCGAGCGAGGGCTCACCTCCGGGCCCGGAAGATTAACTCAGGCAATGGGGATAACGCACGAGCACCACGAACTAGACTTGGCCGACGTACGGAGCGAGCTCGTCATTGTAGAGGGTAAGGTGGAGTGCTTCGAGGTCGCGAGTTCCCACCGCATCGGCGTTAGCAGTGATCTCGAGCGCGAGTTGAGGTTTTACATTCGGGGCAATCCATTCGTTTCAAGGTGAGGTGATGATCAAAAAGCCCTTGAACTCGGCAAAAAAGGAAGAAGCGCCCATGCCCCTAAATGACATTTGGTATCTATTCCAAAAGATAGTATTTCCGATTCAATCGACGGAGATACTTTTCAATCAGTACAAAGATAGCGACCCGATCGTTGACTTGCCAAACGCGAATAACATCAGAAAACAGAACCTGAGGAATTACTTGGAAAGTTTCCCCCAAAGACCACCCATCCTAGTAGTCGGCGAAGCCCCCGGGCCGCGGGGTTGCCGGTTCTCAGGAGTACCCTTCACAAGCGAAGCCCAACTATGCGCTCATGGGTACCTTCCTTTTGCGGGTCGTCAGTCTAGTGCTCGTGAATCACCGTACGCAGAGAATACCGCGACAATCTTCTGGAAAGCCCTAGCGCCTTACCACCCCAAATTCTTTGTATGGAATTGCGTGCCGTTCCATCCACACAAGCAAGAGAAAATACTTTCAATTCGCAGCCCAACAAAGAGGGAGGTGAGTTTTTACTCAGGCATTCTTTCAGAGCTAAAGACATTAGTCAAACCAATTCATATTTTGGCGGTTGGGCGAAAAGCAGAATTTGGATTAAAGCAAATTGGAGTTCGGCCTATTTATTTGAAACATCCCTCTCATGGCGGGGCGAGGGAATTCAGAACACGCTTGGCGAGGGTATTGGCTAGGATGAAGTGGCAGTCAGAGGGAAGCGGCTAATTGGAGAGAAGGGGGATCGGACCAAAATTAATTATCCCTTCAAGCCAAAATTTTATTGATGAAGGCTCGAGCCCACGTGCGCATTAGCGGATATGTGACTGGTGTCTTCTTCCGCTACCACACCCGCGAGCTAGCGCAGCGGCTGGGCCTGCGGGGCTGGGTCCGGAACACGCCCGATGACCGGGTCGAGGCGGTGTTCGAGGGAGAAAAAGAGGTCGTAGAGCGCATGCTAGAATTCTGCCACCGCGGGCCCTCGGGGGCGCGGGTCACCGATGTCGAGATCAAATGGGAGCAGCCCCGCGGGGAGTTTTCTGGCTTCGAGGCTCGATACGGGCGGTAACGATGACGGTTCGATCGCTCGCCGAAGTGATGGAGGAGATGCGCCGGCGGTACAAGCGCTACCCCAAGCTCCGCCGGAAGTGGCGCGTGCTGGCGGGGACCGACGAGTACGGCTTCAGCGACATCTTCTTCTACGCACCGGGGCTGGGGGTCTGGCAGGTCAAGGGCGAGTTAAAGAGCCCCCACGAGCTGGTCGGCGCGGGCGCGAAGGTTGCGGCGAGAAAGGTCGACGACGAGATCCGCGAGCTCATGGAACAAGGGACGCCAATGCCTTTTGGGCTGATCTCCCCCCACCCAAAGTTAAAGGACCGGGCGATCATCGCGGCGGGGCTGGGGCGGTACCAGGAAACGACCAAGCGCCTGAAGGAGCATTTCTCGAGCCGCGAGCGCAAGGTCGACGCCGAGCTCAGGCGAAAGATTGAGAAAATGCGGCGCGAGCTGGGCTTGGACATAGCCTACCTCTGACCCTATTCAGAAATAAGCACACTCGACATAATCAGTTTGGTTGAGATGTCGGGAAAATCCAATGTGTTCGATGCGCTGGCTAGGCCGATTCGAAAGCTGTTGGCCGAGCGAGGCTTCACTGAGCCCACCCTGCCGCAGAACGAGTCGATTCCAAAAATCCTCGAGGGCAAAAACGTCCTACTCATCGCCCCCGCTGGGACCGGAAAAACCGAGGCGGCCTTCCTCCCCGTGCTCCACCAGCTCCTCTCCTCCACGCGCGAGCGGGGAATCAAGCTCGTTTACATCACCCCCCTTCGGGCACTCAACCGGGACATGCTCGAGCGGCTCGAGTGGTGGTGCCGTGCTCTAGACCTGCGGATATCGGTTCGCCATGGGGACACCGAGGCACGCGAGCGCCGAGCACAGGCCCTAATTTCACCCGATGTGTTGATCACGACCCCCGAGACGCTACAAATTTTTCTGATGGGGCGGAGGCTTAGCCAGCACCTGCGGAGCGTGCGGTGGGTAATAATT
>JAUXAS010000007.1 GCA_030619825.1 Hadesarchaea archaeon | reverse complement strand
TGGCAGCTCATTGAGACTTGGACCGGCGCCGTTGAAGCCCCAGCCGAATGGCAATTGATCGAAACGTGGACCGGAACGGTTGAAGCCCCAGCCGGATGGCAGCTGATAGAGACATGGACTGGGGCGGTTGAGGCCCCCGCTGTGTGGCAGCTCATTGAGACTTGGACCGGGACGATTGAGGCTCCTGCCGAATGGCAGCTAATTGAGACTTGGACTGGGACGGTTAGCGCTCCAATTGCGTGGCAACTCATCGAGACTTGGACCGGAACCGTTAGTGCTCCAGCTGCTTGGCAGCTAATCGAGACTTGGACCGGAACGGTTGAAGCTCCTGCTGCGTGGCAGCTCATCGAAACGTGGACCGGAACGGTTAGCGCACCTGCCGAATGGCAGCTAATCGAGACTTGGACCGGGACGGTCGAAACCCCACGTGCGTAGCAGCTCATCGAAACGTGGACCGGAACCATCGAGGCCCCCGCTGTATGGCAGCTCATCGAGACTTGGACCGGAACCGTCGAAGCCACGGCTGCGTGGCAGCTCATCGAAACTTGGACGGGAACGGTCGAAACTCCAGCTGCATGGCAGCTGATTGAAAGCTGGACTGGCGTCGTCGAAACCGTTGGAGTGTCGAGCTCGAGCGTCGACGCGATCTTGCCCTACTGGCAGACTTCAACTCCATTGGTTGTGACGGCAACCGCGAGCGACCCAGATGGCTACGTGGAGAATGTCGAGCTCTTCTACCGTTATCGCGAGAATTCGAAGGTGAGTTGGGGCTCTTGGACATCATTTGGCCTGGATAATGAGAACTTTGACGGCTGGTCTTGGTCGTTCACCGGCAGCGATGGGTACTACGAGTTCTACTCGATCGCCCGGGACAACGACGGCAACGTGGAGTCGGCTCCAGCTGAGGCGGATGCGCAATGTGGAGTCGATACAGTTGCCCCGACCATCACTTCAATCGTGATCAACGATAACGATTATTTAACCTCCTCAACCTCCGTCACCTTGAGCACAGATGCATCGGATGTGACCTCTGGCTTGGCTAAGATGCGGTTCAGCACGGACAACGTTGACTGGTCTGACTGGGAGGACTTCGCCGCGAGTAAATCCTACACCCTTCCCACGGGTGACGGCCTCAAAACTGTCTACGTCCAGGTTAAGGATAAAGCAGGATGGGTCTCGACGATCGCAAGCGACTCGATCACCCTCGAGACTATACCTCCACCTCCGGAAGGGGCGCTGACCGTAACGATAGGGACGATAAGAGCTGGTGAGATAGGTTTGGCCGACTTCACGCAATATGGAATAGCCGTAACCAAGGTGAGGATAACCCCCAAGCACGATGTGTCAGGTGTCGAAGTTTATGTTGTAGTACACGCGGTCAAGCCAGCAGGGGTACCGGCGATCACCTTGCCCGTCTACTCCTACTTCGACATCACGACCAACATCGACGCTGCCGAAGTGAGGAGGGCAACCATTGAGTTCCAGGTGCCGGGATCTTGGATAACCCAGAACAACATCGATAATCGCACGATCCGCCTGCTCAGACTTAACGGCGGGTGGCGTGAGTTATCTACGAACTTCGTTGGCGCCGATTCCATTTACTTCCACTACGAGGCGACCACGTCCGGGTTCATGCCGTTCGCGGTGGTCGGGGAGCGGATGGTTACGCCGCCTGCACCAGCCCCGCTAGTGGTCGTTCCACCGCCCTCGCCCACAATGCCCGCACCAACCCCTGTGCTGCCGGTGTTCTACACGCTGTTGGCGATATTCTCGGTCGGCATAAGTGCCCTCGCGCTGTACCACGTTCTGACGTGGCGCCTGAGACCATTCGTGTCACTTAAAATCCTGAAGCGAGTGATGCCTACACGACCGGCCATAACCTTGGCGCGTCTGAGAATACCTCGTCGCATAAAGCCGACCATATCCCTAGAGCGTTTGGTACCAGCCCCGATGACTCTCGCCCCAGCTTTGCCTGTCGGACCGCTCAAGCCAGTACCAATCGTCACACGCCTGCCCGTATCACCTAGGAGAGTTGTAACAAGACCCATGGCGCCCACCGAAATCCTCAAGCGCCTGAAGCGCGGGCGGAAGCCAGCGAAGCCGAAGATACCCCTCGAGCGCATGAGGCAGATTGCCGAACCATTGGCCCCCTGCGTTTCCCTTGACAGTTTGAAACGGGTAGCTAGACCTCTAGAGCCAGTCATCACCCTCGAGGGTTTGAAATGGGCGGGTAGGCCGGTGGAACGCATCATATGGGAACGTCCCAAGCGAGCGGCGAGACCCATGAAACCGCACATCTCCCTCAAGCGCCTGAAGGAAGCGGCGAGACCCCTCCTGAAGCCTCGCGTCCTCCGGGAGCGACGGTTGGCAATTTGGGGTGAGGGGCCCAAACCCTTCCTCGAACGCCTGAAGCGAGAAGTGTTCAAGGAGAAAAAGCGTGGGAGGAGGGCAACTTAGGAGGCAGGCGCATGAGCACGATTGAAATCTTGATGTACTCGATTGGGAGCGTGTTCTTCCTCTCGGCGCTTGCGTTCACGTACTACGCCTTCAAGAACCCGATTTTCGCAAGATCCATATACAGGGACCACTGTTGACTACTATCTACTATCTACTAACTAATGGGGGTAGAGAATGAACATCAAATGCAAAAATTGTGGATATAAATGGAACTACAAAGGCAAGTCCAACTACTACGCAACTTGCCCCCGATGTTTGAGGAAAGTGAAAGTTGTGGGAAAAAAATTAAGGTCGGCCAAAAAATGATTTTTTCTTTACCCGGGGTGCTCGAATGAGGATGAAAAGAGGCCTGATACTGGGGGTTTTCTCGGCCAAGGGGGGTGTCGGGAAGACTACAACCGTGGCCAACTTGGGTGCAGCTCTGGCCCAGAAGCTCAAAAACCGCGTCATCATAGTCGAGACTAACATGACCGCTTCAAGCTTAAGCTTGCACCTCGGCATCCTAGATCCCCCCGTGGTGATTCAGGATGTCGTTTTTGGCAGGCTCAAGGTCAACGATGCGATTACCACTACCGATTATGGGCTCCATATCATCCCGGGCTCCGTTGCATTCACGGACAAGCTCGGCTCGATCGACCTCCGCGGCATCTTGGATGAACTCACAAAAAAATACGATGTGATCATACTCGACTCCGCCCCCGGGTTCGGTCTCGAGGTTTTCGCGGGAATGAAGGCCTGCGATGAGCTTCTCATATGTTGTCAACCCAGGGTTCCTGCGATTGCAGGGACGCTCCAGACCTTCCGGGCCGTGGATCGCCTCAAGATCCCGGTGTTCGGGGTGGTCCTGAACCGGATCACGGGCAAGCGCTTCGAAATCCCGACCTCGGACATCAAGCGAACTCTAGGGTGGCCGATCATAGCGGAAGTACCGGAGGACGACATGGTCGCGGAAAGCGTGACCCGCGGAGTCCCTGTGGTCCTTCACGCCCCGAACTCGCCAGCAGCAGTCGAGTATAGGAAGCTCGCGCGGGCGATCCTAACCCATCTAAAAGCTCGTAAGCGCATCGCCCCGCGCCGAAAGCGCTGGCTTCGCAAAAGGGGTAGAAAGGTGAAGTGATGAATCCATACGGGTACCTGCATTGGTCGCTTTTATCATTAGTGTGTGCTTAGGTTCCTACGTTCTAACAAGGATCCAAAAGAAAGGGTGAATAGGGTATTTGCCCTACTTAATATTAACCTCCGCGTTCCTATTCTTTAGCGAGTTCATGATGAGGCTGATATTGATGCGGGGTCGGCACTAACATGAGGCACAGTTAGCAGTCATAGAAAGAGAAATTGAAAGGTAGGGGTGCGGCAATGGATGCGTACACGATAGCTGGCTTCGTCTCCTCGGCCTTGCTCATCCTGCTCGGCATCTACATTTTGAAAGATGACCCCCGCCACACGGTCAACAGGATGGTCGCCCTACTTGCGTTTCTCGGGGCAGCTTGGTGTCTCGGCAAGTCAATGGAGGATTTGTCCCTCGAAAATATCGCCTTTCTTTGGGGTAAGTTTGCTGAGGCGGGCTTGATATTGCTGTTGTCCGTGTTCGTGCATCTTACGTACGTTTTCCCAAGAGCTAAATTATTAGGGCCCCGTGTTGCCCTGCTTTACGCCCCAGCAGCCGTTTTCATGGGCTTGCTATTCGTAGAATTGTTCACGGGGGGAGAGATCCTACTGGTTTCCCCGACCCGCATCCCGTATTCCATGTATCAACTCATCTTCGCATGTTTTGCGATGTTCAATTTGGCGAGGTCGTACACCAAATCCAGATATGCGGAAGAACGCGTTCAACTTAAGTTCGTCCTGATCGGCATGGTGGTCTCGTTTTCGATCGCCGCTGGTACCATAGGCCTAAACATATTTTTTGTTGGCAATATGGGTCGCCCAGCTGTCTTTGCGATTCCGGTTAGCTTTGGTTTTATCGTCTATGCGATAACAAAGTACAGGCTGTTTATCTTGCCGCCGATAACCAGATTTTTCGTACCCGCACCCGAGGCACGGCTGAAGATGAAATTGAAGTACAAGCTAAAAGAGGGCGGCAGTTACCTGATTAAAGAGAAGAAGCCCGAGCGAGGCCCAAAAATTTTCAAAGAACGGGTGGCACACGATGCCCCCGGGTTATGGGTGACGACTCTGAACCCAAATAAAATAAGGGAGAAATACGGGTTAGCGAGGACCTCCCTCCTCTACCTGACATCCGAGCGCGTGAGCGGTGAAGCGACGGTGCCACCGAACAGGTTGGATAAAGCAATTGGCGTTATCTCCAGCTACTTCTTCGCGAGGCCTCGGAGGTCTGTAGTGTTTGTGGACTGTTTCAAGGAGCTTGTGGTGGCGAATGGGTTCGAGGAGGCGATGGACTTCCTGAAGAAGATGGTAGATTTGTGCTCCAGAAACAACTCAAATCTAATCGTTCAAATAGACCCGAGTAAGTTCACAAAGGAGCAGCTGGTGGCGATTGAGAAAGTGATCATGCTATCCTAAAGATTTTGAGGAGTTCACCAAGTTTTTGTAGTTACGAGCGCTCGAGGGAATGTATTTTTCTTTAAAGGACCACAGATATTTAAGCCGCCGTAGCTCAGTTGGCAGAGCGGCTGATTTGTAATCAGCAGGTCGTGGGATCGTGACCCACCGGCGGCTCCACCAAACCAACCCGGGGATTTCACGCTCGAGAGAGATATAGATAATACACCAAGCGCACAAACTGATGAAGGTGCTTTGATGCTGATCAAGCTCACCGAGGGGTTGGGTTTCTCTGCCGCCCACTTAATCATCGGGCATGAGAAATGCGAACACCTGCATGGACACAACTATCGCGTGGGTGTGACCGTCGAGGGGGAGCCGGACGAGCGGGGCCTCGTCGTCGATTTCCTCGAGCTCAAGCGCATTTTGAAGCAGTTGTGTGGGCGCTACGATCATCAAATACTTTTACCCGAGAACAACCGTGCTTTAAAACGCCTTTCCGAGGGGGCGAGCACCCGCATCGCCGTACACGGGCGGGAGTTCGAGTTCCCCAGCGAGAATGTCGTCTGGCTTCCCGTGGTCAACACGACTGTAGAGGAGCTAGCGCGCGTGGTCGCAGATGAAGTGGTGCGGAATTTATCTTACCCGAACGTGCGTCGGATAAACGTCTGGGTTGAGGAGTCGCCGGGGCAGGGCGCGACCGAAGAGCGGCGAGTGAAGGCTTAACTTTAGCACCGTTTAGGGCACGAATTTCCATGTATAAAGCGTGGGTTCAGTCCCCACAACGCTTATCTTCTAACGAGCAATTTTTCTCTGGGGTCGTGGGGTAGCTTGGTCTATCCTGTCGGCTTTGGGAGCCGGTGACTCGAGTTCGAATCTCGACGACCCCACCATTTATGTAGCGTTAGCTTAAGGTTATCTTTTAAATGTCGATGGAGATATTTGGTGGGCGATAGGGTGCAAGCAGTCATCAAAAGCGTTATCCCGTACAGGATCCTCGATAGCCGCGGTGACCCGACGATTGAAATCGAGGTAGTGGTGCGAGGCGGGCGCGGAGCGAAAGCCAGCTTTGGTAGAGCGGCCGCACCCAGCGGGGTGAGCAAGGGAAAGCACGAGGTCATAGATTTTCCAGAAGGGGGGGTCGATGCATCAATTAAAAAAGTTCGTGGGCTTATAGCGCCGAAGTTGATAGGCGTAGCGGCGGGCGAGCAGGAAAAAATCGACGGGTTGCTCCACGAGTTAGATGGCACGTCTAACTTTTCTAAAATCGGCGGCAACGCGGCGGTGGCTATCTCGATGGCGGTGGCTAAGGCCGCAGCATCCGCGCTCGGTAAACCGTTGTATATATATCTGGGCGGTGGCCGAGCAATTCGGTTACCGTATCCGCTCGGCAACGTGCTCGGTGGAGGAGCGCATGCGGGCAAGATGGCCCCAGATATCCAAGAGTTCATAGCGATACCAGTCGGCGCAAAGAGGTTCACCGATGCGGCATTCGCGAACGCGCAGGTTCATAAGAAAGTTAAGACGCTCATCGAGGCCAAGGACACGACGTTTACCGGCGGCAAGGGCGATGAAGTGGCCTGGGCGCCGAACCTAAACAACCTCGACGCTCTTGAGGTCGTATCGCGGGCATGCGAAGAGGTTGCAGGTGAGGTGGGGTTTGAGGTGAGGTCGGCCCTGGATGTTGCCTCGAGCAGCCTGTACGATGCAAAAAAACAAAAGTACGTTTACGAGCGCGGGAGCGTGAGTCGGGATGGGGGGGAACAAATAGATTTTATCCTCGAACTGATCAGAACTTACAAGCTCTTCTACGTTGAAGACCCGATGCACGAGGAGGACTTCGATGGGTTCGCTGGGCTCACGCGGAAGGCTGGCAAGCGGTGCTTAATCTGCGGCGATGACCTCTTCGCGACGAACGTAGGGCGGCTCCAGAAAGGTATAAAAGCGGGGGCAGCGAATGCCGTGCTAATAAAACCAAATCAGATAGGGACGCTCAGCGATACGCTCGCGGCAGTAAAATTGGCGAAGAAGCATGATTATGTGCCCGTGATATCCCATCGCTCGGGGGAGACTCCCGACGAAACCATCGCTCACCTGGCTGTGGCGTGGGGTTGTCCCCTGATCAAGACGGGCGTGGCTGGTGGCGAGCGGGTGGCCAAACTTAATGAGTTGATTCGGATTGAAGAAAAACTGGGGAAGGAAGCGAAGATGGGGATGCTACGATGAGCGCACCTGAGTTTGCTGAAGGCGTGGTCGGGCTGGTGGATTTTGACACCTACCTCTCGAGCGGAGTCCACATAGGGACCCGGCAGAAGACGGGCGCGATGGCCCCATTTATCTACCGCGTGCGGCCCGATGGGCTTTATGTGTTAGACGTCCGAAAGACTGACGAGCGCGTAAGTCTGGCTGGGAAATTTCTGGCACGATTTGAGCCGGCAAGTGTGATCGCGGTTTCGGCCCGACAGTACGGGCAGCGCCCGGCGCAGCGGTTTGGCGAGGTGGCCGGGGCCAGGGCTTTTGCGGGCAGGTTCATTCCGGGTACTTTTACAAATCCTTCCTTCAAGGGATACATTGAGCCATCTGTGCTCATCATCACCGACCCGCTGGCGGATGAGCAGCCCATGCGCGAGGCGGCTGAGGCGGGCATTCCTGTGGTGGGGTTCTGCGACACCGACAACGAAACGGCTGACATAGATCTTATCATCCCAACGAATAACAAGGGGCGCAAGGCGCTCGCGCTAGTTTACTGGTTGCTAGCGCGCCAAGTGCTTCGGGAGCGAGGCGACCTCCCGCCGGAAAAGCCGTTCGAAGTTTCGGTCGAGGAGTTCGAGACCAAGTCGGTGGGTGAGTGAGTGAGGCCCCCCGTGGTCGCAGGGCAATTTTACGCTGGCACCCGATCGGCCCTTTTGGAGCAAATCGAGTGGTGTTACACTCATCCTCACGGGCCGGGGAAGGTGCCGAAGGTGAAGGCTGGACCAAGGCGGCTCGTGGGTTTGGTTTCTCCCCACGCGGGCTACATGTACTCAGGGCCGGTCGCTGCACATGGATTCGCTCAGATGGCGCAGGACGGCAAGCCGAACTCGATCGTGATTATCGGGCCCAATCACTCGGGTGCGGGTTCAGGTGTTTCAATAATGATGTCAGGAAAGTGGCAGACCCCTTTAGAAGAGATTCAAATAGATGAGGCGCTGAGTGAAGCGATCAAGCGGGCGTCGGATATTATAGATACGGATGCAGTTGCCCATGCTTACGAGCACTCGCTCGAGGTCCAGCTCCCTTTCCTCCAGCACCTCTTCAATGCCGAGTTCAAAATCGCGCCGATATGCATGACGCTGCAGGATGAGAGGACGAGCAAGGAGGTCGGGGACGCCATCGCTGAGGCGTCGGCAGGGAAGGATGTCGCCATCATTGCGTCAACAGATTTTACCCACTACGAGCCGCAACAATCGGCCGTTGAGAAAGATCACAAGGCGATGGACAAAATATTGGCGCTGGATGCAGCGGGCTTGGTACGCACCGTCGAGGAGGAGGCAATTACCATGTGCGGTTACGGGCCGGTTTCGGCGATGTTGCAAGCCGCGAAAAAACTTGGGGCAAAAAAAGCAAAGCTACTGAAGTACGCGACGAGCGGCGAGACAGCGGGGCCGATGGCGCAGGTCGTGGGGTATGGGTCCATCGCGATATTGAGGTGACCCCTTTTTGAAACCATTAATCGTGAAGCTTGGTGGGAGCGTCATAACAGACAAACGCAGACGGTTCGCGGTCAAGCGGGCAGTGCTAAGGAGACTCGCTCGAGAGCTAGCGGCAGCTAAGGGGCCGCTCGTGCTCGTTCACGGGGGAGGTTCATTCGGGCACCCCATGGCATCGGAGTACAAAATTGCAGAGGGCTATAAGAATCAAAGGCAGCTGATGGGCTTCTCGCTCACCCATCGCGCAATGGAAAAGCTCAACACTCACATCATTGATGCTCTGCAGGAGGTTGGGGTGCCGGCCATGGCGATCCCGCCCTCCGCGTGCGTGGTGGTCGAGGGCGGGCGAATCAAGTCGATGGAGCTCACACCCGTGCGGAAGTTGCTCGAGCTCGGTTTGGTGCCGGTCCTATACGGGGATGTTGTGCCAGATTTGAGCAAGGGGATGAGTATCCTTTCGGGTGATCAACTCATAGCCCATCTCGCCCGGGAGCTCGAGGTATCGCGAGTCATCCTCGGGGTAGATGTCGACGGAGTTTACACCGCAGACCCGAAGAAAAACAGGGGCACCAAACTCATGCGAAGGATAACCTTGGCCGATAAGGCGAAGCTCGTAGCGTCGCTCGGCGCCGCTGGAGGAAGGGATGTCACAGGCGGGATGGCGAATAAGGTGCGGGAGCTGCTCGCGTTAGCCGAACGCGGGATGGAGGCAGAGATAGTTAACGCGACGAAGCCCGGTACCCTGAGACGGGCTATCCTAGGGGAAAGGGGGCTCGGCACACGCGTGGTGGCGAGGTGAGGGTATGAGCAAGAGAACTGTTGCCCGCAAGCTTGATCACATTCGAATTTGTTTGGAGAGGAATGTCGAGAGCCTCTTCAAGTCCCCGGGTTTTAGGGACGTGGAGTTCGTGCACAACGCCCTTCCAGGACTCGACTTCGAGGATATCAACCTGCGCACCTCCTTCCTCGGGGCGAAGCTGGAGGCGCCGATCATAATATGTTCGATGACAGGTGGACATCAGCGGGGGCGAAAGCTGAACTTAGCCTTGGCATCGGCAGCGCAGGAGCTTGGTTTGGCGTTCAGTGTGGGTAGCCAGCGTGCAGCGCTTGAGAATTCGAAGCTGGTGAAGACCTATGAGGTCCGAAGCGTCGCCCCAGACATATTTCTCGTGGGCAACCTAGGCATACCCCAGTTTACCCAGGGTTACGGCATAGCGGAGGCCCATCGAGCGGTCGAGATGATCAATGCCGATGCGCTTTCAATCCACATGAATCCCCTGCAGGAGCTCGCGCAGCCCGGGGGGGAGCCCAGGTATCGGGGGGCCCTAGAGAAGTTTGCAAAGATTTGTCGGGGGCTCGATGTCCCGGTGATAGCAAAGGAAACGGGCAGTGGAGTGAGCGCGGAAACGGCCCGAAAGCTCGTGGGGGCAGGCGTGGAGGCGATTGATGTCAGCGGGGCTGGGGGAACTACTTGGGCTGGGGTGGAGATGTTTCGGTCGGCGGAACGGGCTCACCTAGGTGCCACCTTCTGGGACTGGGGAATCCCAACTGCCGTTTGCACCGCAGAGGTTGCTAGGGCAGTAAGAGTGCCGGTGATTTCGAGCGGCGGGGTGCGCACGGGGCTCGATGTCGCGAAGGCTCTCGCGCTCGGTGCCGATCTCGTCGGGATAGCGCTACCCCTCCTCCGAGCTGCTTCGAGTGGCAAGCGTGCGGTCGTTGGGGTTTTAAATGATTTTATCACGGAGCTGCGCGCGGCGATGTTTCTCACGGGCTGCAAGCGAATTCGAGAGCTCAGGGAAGCGCCATTGGTAATCACGGGTAGGACGCGTGAGTGGTTCCTCGCCCGCGGCCTGAATCCCGACTTGGGGAGGCGGGAAAGGCGATGACGGTTGAAATACTGCCTCTCGGCGGTCTAGGGGAAGTCGGCAAAAATATGACTGCCCTAGGCTTCGACGGAAAATACATCATCGTGGACATGGGGATAAGGCTAGACAGCATCATGGCGTTCGAGGACGCCGAGCTAGGGGAGATGAGCCGCGAGGAGCTCATAAACATAAATGGAATCCCCGACGACAGCTCGATTCGCAACCGGAAGGTTCGGGCAATCGTGCTCACCCACGGGCACCTCGACCACATAGGCGCAGTGGGAAAGCTCGCGCACGCTTACAACGCCCCAATTTACGGAACGCCATTCACCCTTGAGCTGGTCAAGCGCGTCATCCGTGAAGAGCGTGTCTTTAAAGTCAAGAACGAGCTTCGTGCGGTGATGCCGGGGGATAGCGTGAGGTTAGATGGCATCGAATTCGAGTTCATCCCCGCCGCCCACAGCATCCTCCAGACGGTCTTCGTCGCCGCTCGCGGTGCAAACGAAACCATACTCTGCGCAAGCGATTTCAAACTCGATGAGGAGCCCTTGATTGGGTATAAAACTGATCGTACGCGCCTGAAGCAGCTTGCCAGCGATGGGTTGCTCGCGGCTCTGGTCGGGGCGATAAGGGTGGACGAACCCGGTCCCACCCCCTCGGAGGGACACGCACGGGAGATGCTCCGGGAGGCGATGGGAGAGGCGAACTCCACCGGCGAGGCGGTGCTCGTGACGACTTTCTCGTCCCACATCACTAGGTTAAAATCAATCGTTGACCTATCATTTGAGCTCGGCCGCACTCCCGTCCTGGTCGGGCGCTCGCTCCGTAACTACTGCACGGCCGCGATCGACCTTGGGTTGGTGGACTTCCCGCCTGAGCTGCGCATCCACGGACGCCCGAACGCGGTGCACAACCTACTTCGTGAAATCGAGAAATCAAAGGGCGATTACGTGCTAGTTTGCACTGGGCACCAGGGGGAGCCGACGTCGGTGCTCTCGCGCATCGCAAATGGACAGCTTCCGTTCAAGGTCAGACGGGGAGATGAGGTGATCTTTTCCGCGAGCGTCATCCCGAACCCGATAAACGAATCCAATCGCGAGCTCCTGGAGACCAAGCTCCGTGCCCAAGGGGCCAACATCCACCGCGATGTCCATGTATCGGGTCATGCCGGGCGAATCGACACCAAGGAGTTCCTTGAGTTCGCAAAGCCCGAACATCTAATCCCCTGTCATAGCACCATGGACAAGCTTAGGCTGATGGCCGAGCTTGGGCGGGAGCTTGGGTACCCGAACGGGCACCTGCACTTGCTCCGAAATGGGTCGTGCCTGAGGTTGGATTAATGGATGTGCTGAAGTACCTCGAAGAACGAGCTCGCATGGTCGAGCGGGAGATAGATCGCTTGGTGCCCCGTGGACTCGAGCCAGAAATTTTAGCAAAGGCAACGAGACACCTGCTTGAGGCGGGCGGGAAGCGGCTCCGCCCGTGCTTGGCGCTCACGGCCTGCGAGGCGGTCGGGGGGAGGGCGGAGGACGCGCTCGAGACAGCGACGGCGCTCGAGCTTCTGCACAACTTCACCCTCATCCACGACGACATCATGGATCGGGACGAGTTCAGGCGAAACGTGAAGACGGTGCACATGCTCTGGGGGGAGCCCATTGCGATCATAGCTGGCGACGCCCTCTTCGCGAAGGTATTCGAGGCAGTGGCAGCGAACGCCAAGCGACTTGCGTTGGACGGGAGGCGAGCGGTCGAGCTTTTTGATACCATAAGCAAGGCGAGCTTCGAGATCTGTCAAGGTCAGGCGCTCGACATGTTATTCGAGGGGCGTGCCGACGTAAGTGAGGACGAGTACGTGCGCATGGTCAGCGGCAAGACCGGAGCGCTACTCGAAGCATCCTTGAAAGTAGGGGCCCTCTTGGGGAAGGGAGAGCCCCAGCAAGTTGGCGCGCTCGCTGAATATGGGCGATTGATTGGGATGGCATTTCAAATGCAGGATGATGTGCTTGGCGTGGCTGGCGCGCGTGAAAAGTTTGGTAAGCCAATTGGAAGCGATGTTCGGGAGGGCAAGCGAACGCTTATGGTGGTTAGGGCTCTCGCCACTGCACCCCCGGATGACAAAGACACGCTCTTGCGCGCGCTCGGCAAGCGTGATGCCTCGGAAGCTGAGCTAAAGGCTGCGATCGACGTACTCAAGCGCGCGGGCGCAATCGATTACGTGGCCGAACGAGCGCGGGGGCTCGTCGCCCAAGCTAAATTGAAGCTGAAGGCGTTACCAGAGTCAAGAGCGAAGGAAGTTTTGTTGGAGTTAGCGGATTTCACGATCAAACGGGAGTTTTGATAGGGTCAGTAGTTCTGAAAGTTCCCGTGCCATTTGAGACTTTAACTTTCGATTAACATTTGAGAAATTATTCGTCCAAAATCCTTCAAAAGACACTTTTCTATTAGAAATGTTATCTGACAACAAACGAAGTATTTCTTTCCTAGCTTGTTTTTTTGAGCCCCTAGGTTCATGTACCGACTTCAGCTTTATTTGCATCGCCAATAGAATGTCTGTCGAGTGATCGATTGGAGGACATCCGCAGGGAAGCCCTTCGATGGGCCCTCACGAACGCCCTCGAGCACGAGGGGCGAGCAAGTGCAAAGGCCGTGCTGGGGAAGCTGGTGGCGAAGCTGCCGGGGTGGCGTTCCAAGATCAATGAGCTCTCCGCGCTGGTCGAGCAGGTCGTGGCTGAGGTCAACGAGCTCCCCCGCGAGGAGCAGCTCTTCCGCCTTCGCAAGGTGGGCTCCGTGGAGCGACCGAAGCCCGAGGAGCGGCGTGGGTTGCCTGAGCTCTCCGATGTCGAAAAATATCCGATGGTCATTACTCGCTTTGCCCCGAACCCTAACGGACCACTCCACATAGGTCACGTTCGGGCGGCCCTGCTAAGCCATGAGTACGCCCGCCGTTATAAGGGCAAGTTCATCCTGCGCTTTGAGGACACAAACCCCGAGAACGCGCTGCTCGAGATGTACGAGCTCATCCGCCGGGACCTCCGATGGCTGGGCATGAGCTGGGACGAGGAGTACGCGCAGTCCGACCGCATCGAGCTCTACTACAATTGTGCGGAGCAGCTCCTGCGCGAGGGCAAGGCGTACGTCTGCACTTGCCCGATCGAGACTTTCCGGGGGCTACGCGACTGGGGGAAACCCTGCCCATGTCGCGAGCTTTCGAGCGAGGAACAACTTCATCGATGGCGGCGGATGCTGGCCGGTGAGACCACTAAGGGGGAGGCAGTCGTGCGCATCAAGACTGACCTAAATCACCCAAACCCCGCGGTGCGCGATTGGCCCGCGCTTAGGGTGACGACCAAGCCCCATCCGCGCGTGGGGGAACGCTACTCGGTCTGGCCCCTCTACAACTTCTCGGTCACCATCGATGATCACGAGATGGGGATAACTCATGTCATTCGCGGGAAGGAGCACGAGGTCAACGAGCAGCGCCAGCGCACGCTCTTCGAGCACCTCGGGTGGCAATACCCCACGGCAGTTCAGTACGGGCGCCTGAACATGGCGGGGGTAGCGCTGAGCAAGACCCAGACCATGCGGGGCGTCCGGAGCGGTGAGCTCACGGGGTACGATGACGTGAGGCTGGGCACGATCGCAGCGCTCAGGCGCAGGGGCTTCGTGCCCGAGGCGATCAAGCAGCTCATATTGGATATCGGCCTCACGCTCGTCGACGCCTCGCTAAGCTGGGAGACGCTCTACGCGTACAATCGAAAGTTCGCCGATGAGCGAGCGAACCGATATTTCTTCGTCCCGGATCCCGCAAAAATACTCGTGCGCGGGGCGCCCGACCTAAAGCAGGCCCGGCTTCGCTTGCATCCGGGTCATCCCGAACATGGGGAACGGATCCTGCCGCTCGCGCGTGAGGACGATGCGCTCATGTTTTATCTAGCCGGTGAAGATGCTGGGGCTCTGCAGGAGGGGCAAACCTTCCGCCTGAAGGATTTGATGAATGTGACACTCAGCTCGAAGGGGAGGGTGCTCGAGGCTGAGTTTCAGGGACTTGAGCTCGCGGATGTGCGTAAAATCCAGTGGGTTTCAGCAGGGGCAGTGGAGGTTGAAGTGATAAGGCCAGACAACTCCCGCAAACTCGGGCTTGCCGAGCCGGCGGTGGCTGGGTTAAAAGTCGACACCATCGTGCAGTTTGAAAGGTACGGGTTCGTTCGGGTAGATACAGCGAGGCCAAAGCTCACCGTGGTTTACGGGCATAGATAGGTTAAAATAATACACGTTTTTAAAGGGATACGAGCCACGACCTATGAATAATGGAGGATGAAACCTGAAGGAGGTGTCTGAGTGGCCAAGCCAATTTACGTACGGTTCGAAGTGCCCAAGGAGCTTGCGGATAAGGCCTACGAGGCAGTCGAGGGCGCGCGCGACACTGGGAAGCTTCGTAAAGGAACGAACGAGTCGACCAAGGCGATTGAGCGGAAGCAAGCCGCGCTAGTGGTAATAGCCGAGGATGTTGAGCCGGCCGAGATCGTCGCCCACCTGCCCCCCCTTTGTGATGAGAAGGGCATTCCATACATTTATGTTCCAAGTAAGCGCGAGCTTGGGGCGGCAGCGGGCATAAATGTCGGGTCGGCAGCAATCACGATAGCCGAGGCAGGACGAGCGGCGGCAGCTGTAAAGGAGATCGTCGAGCGCGTCCGCGAGCTGAAGAAGTGAGCTCAATGCCGGTTAGAGGAGATCTCGGTTTTCCAGCCGAAGTAATCGAGATCCGGACGCGCACGGGCATAACCGGAGAGATCTTGCAGGTCAAGTGTCGGGTGCTCGAAGGGCGGGACAAGGGTCGCATCATAACCCGCAACGTCAAGGGCCCGGTGCGCGTGGACGATGTTCTGATGCTCCGCGAGACGGAGCGAGAGGCGAAGGAGATTAGGGTGCCGTAAGATGCCGGTCGCGAGGAAGTGCTCTTTCTGCGGCGGGCGGGTCGAGCCTGGTACGGGCTTGATGTTCGTCCAGCGAGATGGGTCGGTCTTGTTCCTGTGCTCGAGCAAGTGCGAGCGTAACCTAGAGCTGGGGCGGAAGCCGCACCGCGTGAAGTGGACCGAACGCTCCCGAAAGGTGAGGGGAAAGGCTTGAGGGAGCGAACCTTCGTCATGGTGAAGCCGGATGGAGTGGCGAAGGGCCTGACCGATGAAATCGTCGCGCGAATCGAGCGGGCTGGTTTAAAAATAGTTTCGACGCGTCGGATGAGGCTCGACCGGGGGCTTGCGGAGGAGCTTTACTCGGTGCATCGTGGAAAGGATTTCTTCGAGCGCTTGGTCGAGCACGTGTTATCGGGCGGGGTGGTCGTGATGCTAGTCGAGGGGGAAAACGCAATAACGCGGATGCGTGAGCTCACGGGTGCCACCGACCCTGCCAAGGCCGCGAAGGGAACTATTCGAGGTGATTTCGGGTCGAGCATCACGGAGAATGTCATTCACGCTGCAGATTCCGCGGAAAGCGCTGAACGGGAGATGCGAATTTTCTTTGAGAAATCTGAAATTCTCTCTTATGAACCATCCAAGCAAGGTTAAAATTTAACTTTTAACATATTCCTAGTTTTCGCCTCGCTCAGATCCCATCGCAGCAAGCTGACACACTCTTTTCCCAGTAAACGTCACCTCTCCGAGCTGCGACTTTTGATTTCTGCCTTTTTATCGCCCGATTTTTGGACTTGGAAAATGGGCGCTTTAATTGGGTCATGAGCCTATTTTTCCTAAAAGATAGGCGCAACGCTTATTTATGTTTAAAGTATTTTTTTAGAGGGTGTTGATGAACGATGCGTAAACTCACCTTTCCACCTTGGGAACAACGCGAACAGCCACCACAACCTCCCTTTCCCCCAAGGCCCCCGAAGCGGGCTTAGATTGGCCAATTTTTGAGCGATGAAAATGGGCATTTTAATAGGGTCAAAAGGGTACCGAAGCAAGGTTCAACTGTTTACTCTTGAGGTTTTCATTTTTTCAATTAGGTCGAGAGAAGCGCGGTCAGACGAGTTCGTCGAAATTCTCGAAAAATGATATGTTTATAACGGCATAAGGTGATGTCCCAACTCTTTCGCCTTCGAGCTGAATGATCGAGGTTTTGTTATCGACATCAGGAAGACCTACCCTCTCTCTCGATCGAGACTTCCCTTTCGGTAATCCAAAACGCCAGTCCCTATTCTGCTGTTTTCCGGGGGAATGGCTGGACGAACCAAATCACGACGAAGAGAAGGTTTGATATCAATCTGATTTACAATGATCAATTAAATAATCGATTAAATTGTGAAGATTACAACCCAAGAGAGAAACGTATTTGTCTCCGACTCCGCAGTAAATGAGAAGCTTGTCTTTTACGATAACCGCGCCTGTTGGGAAGACTACTCCTGGGACGTCTATAGGATACTTCGCATCTCCCTTAAACTCATATGGTGCAGATGGGATGAAAATTGGATTTCTAGTCCTACAAATAACCCTTCGAGGGTCATCCAAATCCAAAAGAGCTGCACATATCGAATATCCTCTTTCAATTTTTTGGTGTAGTCCATAGTATTTACAAATCTCCGAATTTATCAGGCCGACTCCATGATAAATAAATAACCAACCTTCATCGGTTTTGATTAGCTGGGTTCCAGAACCGATTTTTTCTCTCTCATGAGAGAAAGTCCCCGCTTTCAGCAGCAAGTTCTTGCTTCTGCGGGAATGGATTTTTTTCCAATATTTCGGGTACTTAGATGGGTGAAGGAGCTGGTCCATCCCCATTCTAAGGAAATCCAAGTGGATGTTGGGATCGCCCTTAGCTCTGCTTGTCCAAACAATGTAAAGTTTTCCGTTTACACTTTCTGGAAAAGGAATTAAATTTCGGCTGTCAAAGAATTCTATTATTCCATGATAATCGATTCTCACGAAATCTTTAGTCGAGTATATGGCAGTTCTATCACCCCCCAAGCCCTTGAATGGAGGTATGCGCTTGCCGCACCCGACCAACAAGTAAGTTCGATCATGTTTGATTATCCTTATGTCATCTATTCCATAAATGAAGTCCTTATGGTCAGAACCGTCTCCTTTGATCATGACTTCATGGAATCTTTTGAAAT
This sequence comes from Hadesarchaea archaeon, assembly GCA_030619825.1. GTDB lineage: Archaea > Hadarchaeota > Hadarchaeia > Hadarchaeales > Hadarchaeaceae > DG-33. Next base: position 2,148 of record JAUXAS010000007.1, on the reverse strand, counting down.
GAACCCCATCCTCGCTCTCAAGAGGCCAAATTTCAGAAATGTAATCGTGAAAACGATATCTATGCACGCCTTGTTTTAAATCAAAATATTTACTCTTTCTATAACCTTTGTGGCAGCGTGGTGTTAGAATTATCCCGTTTTGGAATAGCTCGGCCCCTCCATTGAAAACGGCCCCTATTTTCAATTTCCCTTTTTCTTGCCGCGTGAGCCCTAAATCTTGGGGTTTTACCACAGGATTGGCGCTGAAAGAATCCAATTTGAATACAATCTCTCCATTTTCCAACTCGATACGCTTTCCTTCGCCCAATCTCTTCGCAGTGGAGTCTAAAGACATAAAACCAGGTTAATCTTCCATAATAATAATTTAACGCTGTTAAGAATCAAAAGAGTTATGAAACGTCAAATCAATAAAAATTCTGATGAAAATCGCTTATGTTTCTACATACCTTCCCCAGCGATGCGGGGTGGCCACTTACCTCGATTACCTCGTTCAGGGTATCAAAGAGGTGGACTGCGGTGTTGAAATCAAAATTATCGCGGAGAGAGGTGCTGCCACCCTCAAGCGCGATAGGTTCGAAGTGATCCCATGTTGGCATCGAGATGAAAATTACGTGGAGCCGATCATCGATCATGCGAAAGGAATGGATGTCGTTCACATTCAACATGAGTACAGCATCTACAAGTTCGACGATCGACTTCCTTCTGTGCTGAGGAGATTAGACCAGACTTTGAAGAAAGTGGTGACCATCCACTGCATCCGGCCCAGCCAATTTTGTGAGCGGGGGAACGATGAACTTTACGCCAAAAAAATCGCAGAACTCGCGGATTGCGTGATCGTGCATTTGGAATCGCAAAGGGAAATGTTGATAAGACTTGGGATCTCGCCCGGGAAAATTCACGTGATTCCGCACGGGACGGAAATCATGGATGTGGATGCTGAGGCTGCGAGGAAAAAACTCGGTTTGCTTGGACAGGGGAGGATCCTCTTGATGTTCGGATTCGTGAAGCCCCATAAATGTGCTCACGTTGCCCTTGAAGCGCTCAAGGAAATTTGTGTCGAAGAGGACGCTTATCTCTTCATCGCTGGGGGATTGGCTCCGGGGGCATCGCAGCGAGAAAAACGATACGTGGATCTCTTAAAATCGAAATCAAGAGAACTCGGGGTAGAAAAGAGGCTTCTCCTCCCGCTCAAATTTTTCCCAGATGAAGACATCCCCTACGTATTTGGTGCATGTGATGCAGTCCTCTTCCCATACTACGAACAGGATAGATCGAGTTCGGGCTCATTCCACCTCGCGATAGGATCGGGAAAACCGGTAATAGCTTCTCGAATCCCAAAGTTCGAGGAGTTGAGAAACGTCTGTGATGAGCTCCTGATCACACCTTACAACTCACACGAGATAGCAAAAATCGCTATCCGCCTCTTCAAAGATAGAACGTTTGCGGCGCACGTGCAGGAGCGACTTCGTAAATATAGGGAGGAAACTTCTTGGAAAGCCATCGCGCGAAAGCACTTGACGTTATACGATCACGTCATACGATCATGATTTATTTTTCAATTCAATTAAAACAGCACCCTCAAACTCGCAAAAAATGTGCTTCATAGAAACGCTTTAACGGGCTCATAGCTCCCCTTTTCTCTCCTCAGATATTGCGCCAGCTTTATCGGCTCCTCCCTAATTGCCGTCCTTATCCTAGAGCGTTCACCGAACTTCTTGATCCTCTGGTGCTCAATCCGCTTGTCGAAAAGTCCGTTGATCGCCTTTATCATTTTGTAGCTCTCTTTTCGTTTCAAAAACATCCTTTCGCCCTTAAGCTCAAAGTTTTCCTCTCTTAACTGTTGGCTGTAGTCGATTAGAAAGTTGTCAATTAAACTCCTGAAAATCTCTTGGATGTCGCAAAACAGAGCTCACCCTTCAAACTCCACAAACTACTCGGTTTTTCGGGCTTAAAATGTAGGGGCGCATAAGACGGATCATACGGAAGAATCTGGGCTATTTATACAACGATGGGGCATGTAAATCTGCTAGCAAAATGTGGAAGGAGAGGTGAAAAATGGCAAAGGCCAAAAAGCGAAAGAAGAAGCGAAAGAGATAGGTTTCTTAAAACTTGATACATCGGCATCTAATCGGCCCGCAGAACGCCCCC
>JAUXAS010000026.1 GCA_030619825.1 Hadesarchaea archaeon | reverse complement strand
GCTGTGATTTTCAGTCACAATTATCCCATACTTGAATGTCGTCATCCCGAGAAGCGTACTGGCTGATTTTTTTCTCATTTCCCATGGCTGTTCTCTTAAGTTAAGATTTTCATCAGGAAATGGGTTTATTTCTCAGCTTTACTGATTTCAAGCTTTAATTAAAAATATAGGGGGCTCTGAAAGGTTCAAATCTCATGAGAATTCTAGATTAGTTGGGGCAATGAAGAAAAGAGGGTTACGCGATTCAAGATGAGCTAAACCTCGACCTGAGCCCCATTATTTTCCGAGTGGAACTTCTAGCTCCATCAGGTCGCGCGCGACGACGGTGTTCGGGAAAATTTTTTTTGCCTGCTCGAGGAGCACGGCGTCATCCTCATAGCGCGGGCTGATGTGAATGAGGACCAACTGCTTGACGTCGGCCTGCTTCGCCACCTCTGCGGCCTCGCTGGGGGTCGAGTGGGTGCTCTCCGCCGCCTTTTCAGCGAGATCGTCGGCGAGCGTGCAATCGTGGATGAGTACGTCGGCGTTTCGGGCGAGCTCGACGATGCGCTTGCTCGGCCGGGTATCGCCTGTGTACACCACTTTTCGCCCGGGGCGGGGCGGTCCCATCACCTGCTCGGGCTTGACGATGCTCCCATCACGCAGTTTGATGCTTTTGCCCGCCTTCAGGCGCGAGAAATCCGGCCCGGCCTTCACGCCCAGCGCAATTGCTTTATCAGGGTAAAACTTTCCCGGACGCTCATCCTCAACGAGCGCGTAGGCTAAACTCGGGACGTTGTGATCGGCCTCGGAGGTTAGGATTCGGTAGCCTCGGCGTCGGAGCTCCTCCCCGGGCTCGAGCTCGCGCACCCCTAGCTCGAAGGTCAGGGTGTAGTGGGGAATTTGAAGGTAACTTTCGATGCGTTCGCCCTCACCCCTCAGGCAAAATATCTCGAGCTTTCGTTCACGATCCATCAACGATAGCGTTTGCACGAGCCCTGCCAAACCCAAAAAGTGGTCGCCGTGAAGGTGGGTTATGAAAATTGCGTCTAGGCGCATCGGGCTGACCCTCGCCCGGGCCATCGAGCGCTGCGTTCCCTCGGCGCAGTCGAAGAGCAGGAGTTCGCGCTCGTGCTTCAGGGCTATCGCTGGAAGGCCCCGCTGGGGCGTCGGGATGCTGCCGCCTGTTCCGAGAAAGATGAGTTTCATTTCACTTCTTCCTGAAGACGTAAATTCTCCTCGTCAAACTTCGGTGCACTCTTTGTTCGTGCTTTTCGATCGTTTGAAGTTCAGCTCCAGAGGCCAACTCCTCGAGTTCAAGCTCGGCAGGTGAGGTGATGCACGCGTAACCCTTACTCTTCAGCACACCCGCGATCGAGGGCAGCGTTTTTTCATAAAGCTCCTTAAGCTCAACACCCCCTGTGGTCGCTTGGCGCCCGAAGGGAGGGTCCGTCGCAACGGCATCAACCTCCAACGCTGGCAGTTTGCGGGCATCTCCAACCGTGAGCTGGAAATCGGTTACGCCGCTCGCCTCGAGGTTCTTTCGTGCCCCATCAATCATCTCGCGGTCGATGTCGATGCCGATTACCTTTGCCCCGATCAACCCGGTCTCGAGCAGGATGCCTCCAACACCCGCGAAGGGGTCAAGGAAAGTGCCTTCTCGAGGGGTCCGGGCGAGGTTGACCATGCAGCGGGCGAACGCGGGCATCAGGGTGCTAGGGTGGAAGGCCGGCCTGAGCGTGGGCCTGCGTCGCGCGAACTGGCGTCGATCCACCTTCGCCGCCGTTATACCCAGCGCGCACCGCTCTCCCGTCAGCACCCCCAAGAGCTCGATATCGGGGTGGGCTAAGTCGACCTTGAACTCGACCTCAGTGCCGATGAGCTCCGCGATGTTCTTCGCAAGTTTGAGCGTGTTGATATTGGGCGAGCTCCTCCGCACGCGCTTCAGGTGCACCGCGAAGTTTTTTCCGTGGGGGATGAGGTCGACGATGTCGGAGCTCCCCACAGCTTCTAGGATTTCCTTCTTATGAGCGCTGGCGGTGCAGAGGTGTAAGCATATCTCGCGGCACATCGCGAGGCGTGAGGCGAGGATCTGCGGGCTGGCCTTGGTCTCGGCGACAAGCACTTGATTGAGTTGTTCAAGCACCCGGTAGGAACGGTGCTCGGCTTTGATCGCTGCCACCGCCTCAGCCACCGGCAATGTGGGGTTCTCACCTGAAAGCACGAACATCAATCTTTGCATGTTAAAACCTAATGAATTGCATCTGCGATGAGAGGAGCGACCGAAACCTTGCTGATTTTGTGCTCGATGGTGTCGGTGGCAAAGATGTCCTCAGCGCCCGCCTTGCGTACCTTCTCTAGGGCATTGCCGGCGAGGACCGCGTGGATGCAGGCGGCGTAAATCTTTCGTGCCCCATGTTTTTTCAAGATTTTGATAGCCTCCACCATCGTCTCGCCGGTGCTGATGATATCATCGATCACCATAGCATCCCTGCCTTCGACCTCTAGCTGCTTTCGGGGCTTGATATGGACCTCTTCCGGCCCCAGCCTCTCCTTTACCATGTGATTCCAGTCGGCGCCTAGGGCTTCACCGGCTTCCTTTGCCCACCGTTCCGACTCATCATCCGGCCCGATGATCACCGGATCCTCGAGTTGGTAATTATCGGCTAAGTATTTGGCCAAGAGAGGCGCTGCGGTGAGATTTCTAGCGGGGACTTTGAAAATCTCTTGGATGTCCCCGACCCTGTGGGCGTGCATATCGACAGTGTAAACCTTCTTCGTGCCGACACTTTCGATCAATTTTGATATTGTGTGAAGACTCACCGCCTCTCCTTCCTTGAAGCGTTTGTCTTGTCGTGCGTAGGCAAAGTAGGGTATAATTGCCGTGATTTCTTCCGCACCGAGGTCCCTCGCGGCGTCGAGCAGGAGAAGGAGCTCCATATAATTCTGGTTCGGTGGATAACAAGTCGATTGAATTATGGCGACATCTTCACCTTTTACGTTGGCAGGAATGCGCACGTAAAGCTCGCCATCTGGGAATAGCTTGAGCTCGGGTTTTGTTAGCTCGCACTTAAGCTGATTTGCAACGCGCTCAGCAAGTTTCGAAGATGCAGATCCAGCTACAATCAGCATTTGAGGCCCCACGACAATTTATGGAGCTAATGTATTAAGATTTCTGATGTTTCTTTCTCGCTTCTTTCACTGCCAGCATGAACTTTTTTACCCTATCGACATCGACGGGGTTTTCTGTTATTCCGTCCTTCTTCAAGCTTGTGCCCACGATGACCCCATCGGCATACTCCAAGAATTTCCTAACATTGGTGATTTCAGCGCCGCTTCCAACGAGTACCGGCGTGTCCTCGGCTACTTCTTTAGCCCTCCTGACCTTTTCCAGCTCAGGGGCTATTCCGGTAAGTTTTCCAGTGACAATGATCGCGTCGGCGAGATAACGTCTGGTCCACTGGATATGGGTTACTAAATCTATCCCAGGAAATGGTACTGAATGTTTTTTGTCGACATCGGCGAAGATCTTGATATGATTAGCTCCTAAATTTTTTCTCAGCCTCAGCACCTCAGCGGCGCATCCCCGGTCGAACTCGCCAGTATCCCAAACCCGGGCTCCGGCCAAAAGACAGATCCGAACGAAGCTGGCTCCCGACGCTACAGCAATCGCTAGCGTTACTTTTCCGCCGTTGTGGATGACGTTTATTCCCGTCGGGAGGTTGGTCGCTTTGGTCACCTCCCTAGCTGCGACGGCTTGAGCGGTCATCTCTTCAGGTGGCACATTTTCACCCACGTAGTAAGGATGATCCCACATATTCTCGACGATTAGCCCATTCACTCCTCCTTCCTCGAGGGCTTTCGCGTCGGCCAATGCTTTTTCGATGATGGCATCCATCCCGTAGTAATCGTACCCAGGGGATCCGGGAAGGGGAGGCAGGTGAACCATCCCTATCACGGGTTTATCCACTTCAAATATCTCCTGCAAGCTCTTCATTCGCACCTCATCCAATTTTTTCTTCCACCCCACCGCCATCGAAACACCTCCTTGGGACAATTAAGCGCCGCGATATAAATGCCTTGACGCCCCATTTGCGCACGATTTCTATAAAATTCACCGCTTCGATCGTGATTCTAATCTCTTGACTTCGCTAAAGTTTAATTGCCTCAAACAAAACTAGGTACACTTTTCGAGGAGGATCTCCGTGAAAGCTTTCGTTGTGGCAGTTGGGGATGCGAACGTTGACCTCATAGCCCCCGTTGAATCTTTTCCGGGCAAGGGTGGGGAGGTCTCAACCGACAAGCTCCATAAGTGTGCCGGAGGTTCGGCCGCCAATCTATGCGTTGCGCTCGCCAGGCTAGGACAGGACTCCCGATTCATCGGAAGGGTGGGCGATGATCCCCTCGGCCACTTTCTGATCGATAACTTCAGGAAGGAAAAAGTGGACATCGGCCAACTACAAATCGATGAGAAGGTTGGGACGGGCCTCCAATTCATTGCGATAACGAGGGACGGGGAGAGGACGATGTACGGTTTTCGGGGAGCCAATATTTACCTCTCCGTCGATGAAATAAACATGGATTGCGTCAAAAGCTCACGCGTCCTTCATATTTCTGGATACGCGCTCCTCAGTGACCCCCAAAGGAAAACTACCATAAAAATTCTCAAAGTTGCTAGGGGGGCGGGAGCCCTTGTTTCACTCGATGTTGGAGTTCTACCGGCGACGAGGGCAACAAATCGCGTTTGTTCAATTTTACGATCTGTTGACATACTTTTCCTAGGTGAACGAGAAGCCTCAGCCCTGGTGGGGACCAAGAAGCCCGAAAAGGCGGCGAAGGATCTTCTCAAATTTGGGCCTAAAATCGTCGCATTGAAATTAGGGAGGAAGGGTTGTTTTATCCTGACCGATAGGGAAAGAGTTCGCTCCCCAGCTTTCCCGATAAAGGTCGTGGACACGACTGGGGCTGGGGATGCCTTTGATGCTGGCTTCCTCACCGGCGTCATCAGGGGATGGAGCCTCAAGAGAACTGCGCGATTTGCCAACGCTCTTGGTTCCCTTTCGACGACGAAGATCGGAGCCCAATCGGCTTTGCCCAATAGGCGGGAAGTCAAGAGATTTTTGAGGAGATTTGGAAACGCGGAAGTCGCTTAATTTTCCATCAGCCTTTCTAGTATCAGCGTGATGTTTTGACTAATCTAAACGCAGTCCCTCTTGCTATTCTCTTATGTACAGCTTGCCGAGGGTTCCCAAAACCACCATATTTAAGGATTTATATACAACATTTTCTTGTATGTTAGATTCTCTAAAACAATTCCTACCTAGAGGAAAAGCCGGCAAGCAACGAAAGACTACTGGCGTCCGAAAGCCGAAGAAGGGGGAAATCCTCCTGCGGACGAAGAGCGTCTGCAAGGGTTTCCCCGGCGTGTGGGAGCACCTTATTTTAGATAATATAGACTTCGACGTGAAAGCCGGCGAAGTCCACGCGCTGCTCGGGGAGAACGGGGCCGGCAAGACTGTCTTGGCCTTCCTCATGTCAGGGTTTTACTCTGCGACGAAGGGCAAAATATACATCAGAGGAAAATCTGTTTCACTAAAATCCCCGAAGGACGCGCTCGATCGCGGGGTGGGGATGGTCCATCAGGAGTTCACCTGTGCTCGACCGCTCACGGTCGCGGAAAACGTTGCCTTAGGCTTTCGCGAATCAAACCTTTCCTTTCCTCTCTCAAAGGTCGAGAAGAAGCTTGAGGAGCTCTCAGAGAGGTATGGTCTGAAGGTCGACCCGAAGGCCAAGATAGAGGACCTCTCGGCCGGAGAGCAGCAGCGAGTTGAGATTCTCAAGGTCCTTTTTTACGAACCCCAAGTTATTATCTTGGATGAGCCTACTTCAGTCTTGACACCCCAAGAATCCAAGAAGCTATTCGCCGTCTTGCGGAACATGGCGAAGGAAGGGCACGGAATTGTTTTCATCACCCACAAGTTCGAGGAGGTGTTTGAGGCGAGTGATCGGGTGACTGTGCTGAGATTGGGTAAGTTGATAGGGATGAAAAAGACTTCCCAAACAAACAGGCGGGAATTAGCTAGGATGATGCTCGGCCGTAAGGTATCAGTCCATCTCAAGAGAAAGCCCGTCAAGTCCAGGAAGGTTACGTTAGAGGTCAAGGATCTCTACGCGCTCGGCCCGAAGGGGGTATCAGCTTTGAGAGGAGTCTCCCTCAGGGTGCGGAGAGGTGAGATATTTGGTCTGGCTGGAGTGGCGGGGAACGGTCAGAGGGAACTCATCGAGGTCATCACTGGATTGCGAAAGGCCGAGAAAGGTAAGGTCCACATTTTCGGTAAAGACATGACCAATCACTCACCCAGGGATATCTTAGAAGCGGGCCTAGTCCACATCCCCGAGGAGCGCAGGAGGGTTGGAATCTCCGAGCCCATGACCGTGGCAGAAAACTTCATCCTGAAGGATTACCGAACCTCACCATTTTCCAAACGCTCATTTCTTAATCTTTCCTTCATAACCAATCACGTGAAGAAGCTGGTCTCCGAGTTCGAGGTATTGGTGCCCGATCTATGGCGAACCGAGTCTAGGATCCTCTCCGGAGGGAACATTCAGAGGCTCATCCTCGCCAGGGAGCTCTGGAGGGAGCCGCGCTTGATCGTGGCCTCTCACCCTACCTACGGACTTGACCTCAAGGCTATCAAACACACGTGGGAACTATTTATGAAGCTAAGAGAGAAGGGAACAGCGCTTCTCCTGATTTCTGAGGATTTGGACGAGATAATGTCCCTGAGCGATCGCGTTGGGGTCATCTTCGAGGGGAAGATCGTGGGCACGATGGACGCCGCAAAAGCGAAAAAGGTGAAGATTGGGCTGATGATGATGGGTTCTAAAGCAAAGTAATAAAAAGCTTTAAGACTGGGATAAATAGGGAAAATGGAGGTGTTTGAATAAGTAAAAAACTAGACGTAAAAGGGATAGCAGCGAACATAGCAATCCTCGTAGTAATCATAGCTGTTGTTGCAGGTGGAATCGGCTACTACGTCGGTTACATGATTGCAAAGCCCGAGAAAGCAGTGAGTAAAATCTACGTAGTCTCTGACATCGGTGGAAGAGGGGATCTGTCATTCAACGACATGGCGTTCAAGGGCGGCGAAGAAGCTGAGGAGATATACGGCGTCGAAATGGTAGAGCTGATAAGCACAACGGAGGCGGACTACCTTCCGAACCTGAGGACCGCAGCCAGAGATTCGGATACGGTGCTTGTCGTTGGAGTAGGATATCTCCTAACCGATGCCCTCCTAGAGGTGGCGCAGGAGTACCCGGATAAAAACTTCGCAGGCATCGATACATTCACATACTGGGCAGCGCTGGACGCAGGTATAACGCCGCCGCCCAACATGATGGACATCGTGTACGAAGAGCACAAAGGAAGTGCTCTTGTCGGGGCGCTCGGCGCCCTCCTGGCAATACACTACGACAAACCCCACATCGGAGGCGTCTTCGGAATCGAGATCCCGGTCCTCTGGAAGTTCGAGATCGCATACAAGTGGGGTGCTGAGTGGGCTGTCAGGTGGTACGAGAGCAACTATCCAAGCGACTACGCAGCTGAGCCATCCACGAGCATCGTAAACACCGCGACTGACAAAAGAGTTCTCTATACCTACACGGGCACGTTCAGCGATATCACGAAGGGGTACGAGGCCGCCAGTGTGATGTACGACGAAGACGCGGTGGCAGTTTTCAACATAGCGGGACCGCTTGGTCTAGGGATAAACCAAGCTGTAGATGAAATCGCCACAGCGCAGAGCCTAACTCAAGGACCACCGTTCTGGATAGGCGTCGACGCCAACCAGGATTGGATAAACCCGGGCTTCGTCATATCTAGCATGATGAAGAGAGTCGACTTCGGTGTTACCCGCGCAACGGAGCTGGTAAGAAAGGGCCTGTTCAGAGACGCGATAGAAGAATCTCCTACCGGGATGTTGCTGGGGATAGGAACCGAAGTAGCAGGAATCCCAATGGAAGGCATATCCGTTAGCACACTCGCGGACTTGGACGAATTTATCGAAATGGGCGTGGCAGCAGAGGAGCGGACGGGAGAATCAGTACTCCCGATGACCCCTGACGAAATTCGCACGACAGCTGCAGCACTGAGAGCAGCTCAGCCGGATTGGATCTGGACAGCGGTGGGAGAGCTGGCGGACAAGATACGTGCGGGCGATCCGATTGCAGATCTGGACGGAGATGGAGAACTCGAAACAGTTCCAGCGGCAACAACGCAGGAAGTAGTAGACTCTTGGCGAGCTATCTTTGGCTAGCTCGCCTTTTCTTTATTTTTTTTTGTCTTCAGCACAGCATTTTTTACGTTAGTTTGCTAATTGCTGCTGGGGGATCAGTGATAAACCGAATCGTAGAGGGTTTAAGAGATCTCGCTCGCCCAGTGGGGCAGTCGGTTTTTGCCGTGCTTGTTGGGTTGTCAATTGGTGCTTTGATCATGATCATATCCGGCAACAATCCGATAGCAGCATATTACGCACTATTCAAGGGGGCGTTCGGCAGTTTATCCGGATGGTTGCAGACGCTAACATTTGCGACGCCGCTGATGCTGACGGCAATCACCTTTGCTGTGGGTATGAAGGCCGGAATCTTCAACATAGGTGCGGAGGGGCAGGTATATGTTGGGGCCGTGGGTGCGGCTTGGGTGGGCGGCTGGATCGCTCTTCCCGCTGGTCTTCACGTGGCTGCCGCCACAGCTTTTGGGATGTTATTTGGCGTCCTTTGGGCCCTTCCAGCGGCCCTCCTCAAGATATGGAGAGGGGTCCACGAGGTCATCTCTACCATTATGTTCAACTGGATAGCTTTTTACTTCGCCATGTTCCTCGTTGGTCATTTGGCAGGAGAAAGGGCCGAGTTAACTAAACCAGCTATGGCAAGCGCGCGTTATGCCGTTTTGGGAGAAAGCCTAACCTCTGTGATATTTGTCGTGATAGCACTCTGTGTATTGGTTTACATACTTTTGTGGCGCACGCGAACGGGTTATGAGCTTCGATTGGCGGGGAGTAACCCGGATGCTGCTCGCTATGCTGGAATAAGCGTCCGGCGAGCAATACTCATCAGCTTCATCGTTGGGGGGCTCGCTGCGGGACTGGCGGGAGCTGCTCAAGTCCTAGGCGGCCACCCTAGTTGGGCCCTTTTCAAAGGCATGGGCAACGTTGCAAATTACGGGTTCATGGGGATCGGGATCGCTTTGATAGGAAGAAATCACCCGATAGGCGGGATATTTGCGGCCATATTTTACGGGGGGCTGCTAAATGGACGCATAGCCATGCAGGCAGAGGCTGGGGTCTATTCTGAGCTGGTGTATGTCATCCTGGGTATAATCATTATATCCCTCGCCATTCCGGATTTGTTGGCCATTGTCAAGAAGAGGTTTAAGTGATGAGTGATGTTCTCGAAGTGTCCAAAGCGATGAAAGCCTGTTATGGGGAAGATGTGTTTGGATTTCAAAAAAGTAAGTAAAATTTTCGCACATTTCAAAAGGAAAAAATTTTCAGTGCCCCTCATTGGCTTGGCCGCTATTGTAATTCTCCTTTACGGCTTGGAGCAGGCTGGTCTGAAGATACCCTCGCTCATTGAAATGAGTTTGCTCGTGATGACACCATTGGGCCTCGCAGCCGTGGGTGAGTCCATAAACCAAAAAGCAGGGCTCATAAACATAGGGCTAGAGGGGATTTTCCTCATCTCCGCTGTTATTGGGGTTTACGCGGCAGTGAAAATTGGAAGTGGTGTTCTCGGAGTTCTAATAGGAACGTTAGCGGGCGCCTTCATTGGGCTCCTATTCGCCGTAATATGTGTTTACGGGAGGGCAAATCAGATCGTCGCTGGGATGGGTATTAACATAATCGCCATAGGGTTCGTTCCATTTTTCATGTTGACCGTCTGGCGTTCTTGGCTTCTAACAATCCCGCAGTTCCAGATTTCCGCCCTATTTTATCACCCCATCCGCTTGCAGCCGGTGACCGTTTTAGCTATAATCGCCGCTATCTTAGCATCCATCCTCCTGTACAAGACGCTATTCGGACTTAGGATAAGGGCAGCAGGGGAGAAGCCCGAGGCTGTCGATGTTGCAGGCGTAAGGGTCGATCGAATCAGATTATTTACCGCCACTCTTGGGGGGGCTCTATGCGGTTTGGGTGGGGCCTTCCTGGCGCTCGGTTGGTTCGGTGGCATCGTGAAGGAGATATCGGCTGGCAGGGGATTCATCGCCCTAGCTTGTGTAGTGTGCGCTGGGCTGAGGCCTTTGAGGGCCCTTGGCTTTGCATTCATGTTCGGCTTTGCTGAAGCCCTCGCCATAAAGATAGCGATTTTATATAAAGATATTCTTCCGGAAAATTTCATATACATGATCCCCTACATCGTCACCCTCGTGGCCGTCATAATTGTTGGCAAGGCAATGTTCCCCCGGGCCATAGGCAAGCCATACGTAAGGGAATAAGGGTGTTTAGGAGGAGGTCTAGACACAGATTACACTTACTCCAAGATGGTCACAAAGATCTCTGACCCCCGACGAAATATCCCCTTTCAAAATTCCCGAGCAAATTGTCGATAAAAGCCCTCAGGGAACCTTTATTTTATCTTTATCTATCCATTTATAGGAATAAAATAAGAATACGATTGCATGGCGGCGGTTGTACAAATGCCCGCATTGCGGATACGAGTGGGATTAAGGGGAAAGTTCATCGGGGCAACTGTCCAAGCTGCTGCCGTCTCGTAAAGGTGATAAAGGGGAAAAGGAGGTGAGAACACGAAGAAAGTGAAAAGTGTATCTCTAATCATCTCAGCACTGATGGTTCTTTCGCTAGTTTCAGTCATGGTATTTCAAGCAGCGTCCGTAAGCGCGAGTCCTGATTCTATTTCGATATTGTTCACCAACGACTTTCACGGCTACCTCGAGACCGACTACAAAGGTCGCGGCGGCTCGGCTTACATGGCTGGCGTCATCAACAGCATCAGGGACGAACTTGGTGAGGAGAGCGTTCTCTTGCTGGATGCTGGCGACATCTACTTGGGTGCTGCGCCCATCTCGCAGTTGCTGTTGGGCGAGAGTGCCATTGACATCTACAACATGCTGGGGTACGACGTAGCTTGTTACGGCAACCACGAGTTCGACAAGGGGCAGGATGTGCTTATCAGCCGCACCCAACAGTCGAACTTCCCATGGATCGGCGCCAACATTGTGCTCTCTGGCACCGAGTGGGATACCCCCGCGTGGTCCCAGCCCTACGTAATCAAGACCGTGGGCCCGGCGGGCAATGAGGTGGATCTGGGCATCCTCGGCTTGGACACCGACGAGACGCCGGAGGTCACCCTCAAGGGGACTACGGAAGGTCTGGTG
>JAUXAS010000055.1 GCA_030619825.1 Hadesarchaea archaeon | reverse complement strand
TATTCGATTTCAGCGTCAGGGCACGCGTCCCAGCAGCCAACATCAAACCCAGGGTGCGAATGACGATTCTCTACTACTATGCAAATCTGCTCAACCGCCTCGTGGTTGGGAGCGGCAACCGGAGTGAACTCCGTTCGGGCTATTTCACCAAGCACGGAGATGGCGCGGTCGATCTAATGCCATTTGGCTGCCTTTACAAGACACATGTCAGACAGCTCGCCGCACACCTCAACGTGCCGAAGCGAATAATCGAGAAGGTGCCCTCGGCCGGTCTCTGGCGGGGGCAGACCGACGAAATGGAACTCGGCCTCGCCTACGAAAAGCTCGACATGATCTACGTCGGGCTCGACCTCGGATTAGATCCGGATTCAATAGCTAATGCGGCTGGTGTGAAGATCGAGGATGTTAATCGCTTCATCGAGCGGGAGCGGCGAATGGCCCACAAGCTCAGCATGCCCGAGATTCCCAAGATTTAGGTGTTCAGACGGTAGACACCTGTTTACTTCGCAGGCACAAGATCGACGCACATTCCCGCCGCGATCGTTTGCCCCCCGTGGCGAACCGCAAACCTACTCAACTCTGGGATCTCGCTGGCGCGCTCAATCACCATGGGTTTACTCAGCACCACGCGGACGAGGCCCGCATCACCCTTTCGTAGGGCACTTGGCTTCTCCTCCACAACCTCACCTGTGCGTGGGTCGATCTTCTGGAGGATCTCCTCAAACCGCCCGGGCACGTGCGCGGCGTGGCAATGAAATAAAGGCGTAAAACCAGAGGTGAGCTCGGTGGGCACCGCAAGCACAATGATCTTTGCTGTGAACTCGCTTGCGACCGTGGGTGGCTTATCAGGGTGTCCGACGACGTCTCCCCGCTTTACATCATCTTTTGAAACACCACGAACGTTGAAGCCTATGTTGTCCCCGGGCACGGCCCGTTGCATGGATTCATGATGCATCTCGATCGAGCGAACTTCACCACTCTTCCCGGGAGGCTCGAACACGATGCTGTCGCCGACTTTTAGCACACCGGTTTCGACCCGTCCTATGGGCACGGTTCCAATGCCCGTGACCGAAAAGATATCCTGCACAGGGATTCGAAGGGGTTTGTCGATCGGCTTCTCCGGCTCCGTAAACATCTCCAGCGCCCCAAGCGCGGTCGGTCCCCCATACCACGACATCTTCGAGCTGGTCTTTGTTAGGTTTTCACCGTGAAAGGCGGAGATCGGCACGTAAGGGAACTCGCTTGCGTTGCGATAGCCTATGCCACTGAGCAGCGAAATCAAATCGTTCCTCAGCTTTTCGTAGACTACCTTATCATAACCGACGAGATCCATTTTGTTGATCGCCACCAGCAACTGCCCCACCCCCAGCGTGAAGGCGAGCGCCGCGTGCTCCCGTGTCTGGGGCATGATTCCGTCATCCGCCGCGACCACGAGCACCGCAGCGTCAGCCTGACTGGCACCCGTGATCATGTTTTTGACGAAGTCCCGGTGCCCTGGGGCGTCGATTATCGTGATGTAATTCTTGGAAGTCTCGAGTTTTCGGTAGGCAACGCCGATCGTCAGCCCACGCTCGCGTTCCTCCTTCTCATGATCCACCAACCAAGCGAACTTGAAACTCCCCGCCTCCTCGCTCAGTTCCTTCTCTGAGACCACGCCAAGCTCGACGAGAAGCCTGCCGATAAGCGTGGATTTCCCGTGGTCGACGTGGCCGATAAATACTAAGTTGACGTGCGGCTTCTCCATGACGCATCCCCTAAGAACTTTTGGATTCGGTCGATGCGCTTTTTACAAAGTCCGAAACGTTTGTGAAAACAAGCCTTAGGTCGCGAGAAAGCTTTTCGGCCGCCCGACGCAGGGGTTCCATATAGGTGTGAGCAAGCTCCGACTTCCCCTGCTGGAAATCGTAGAGTTTGTTAGCAATCCGATCCGCCTGCGAAGCGCACTGCTCGATCAAATTCAATACTTCCGCAGAGAGTTCCTTTCCCGTGCCCAACCTTTTGACTGTAGCGTGGAGATCCTGTGAGAGGCGCCCCGTTTGTCCATCAAATTTTTCCTGAACGAGTTCCACAAACTCACGCCTGCCCAAAAGCAGAGAGGTACGGGCGTTGAGGAGGTCCGCGTTAGAGGAGAGGGAACCGAGGTCAGCTTTAGCTATGCGCGCCGCCGCCGCGAGGTCATCGGGGCTGAGATGACGCAGCTCTGCCCCGGGCTCGCCGACGTCCGCCCAGAAGGAGAAATTCTCGACGGGAATCTGCTTGACGTGAATCGGGGGCCTCGTGTACCGAAAGATCGCGGCTATCGAGACGAGCGCCACCGCGGCCGCCAACACCGCCGTAAAGGGCAATAAGTACCCGCCCGCCTTAAACGATATCACCAGCGCAACCCCGGCCAAAAATAGCGGAATCACGGCAATGAGGTAGAGGTAGAGGCGCATATGCATCGCTTTTGAAATCGTCACACTTGCAAAAAAGCTTTTTGCAATCACGTTTAAGCGGGCTGAAAGTAATTAATTGATGATTTCATGGGTAAAGTTTCACCTCGGCACCCCCGCGCAGAGTCCTTGCGCGTTCGGGAGCAGCTCGTCGAAGGGTTCAAGGCTGGCTTGGTGGTACCAGAGGGGCTGGCCGCGCATGGCCGGGGGGAAGCCTTCGATTACATCTTGGGCGAACAAACGACCGAGCAAGCTCGCCGCGCAACCGAGGCCGCGGCTGCGATGCTTCTGCTAGCAAAACACCCCGTGATCTCGGTGAACGGCAACGTCGCCGCGTTAGTGCCAGCCAAAATCGTGGAGTTGGCGAAGGTCGCGAACGCGAAAATCGAGGTCAACCTCTTCCACGGCTCAGCGAGGCGTGAGGCCGCGATAGCCAAGCGGCTCCGCAGGCACGGGGCAAAAGAAGTGCTTGGGACCGAGCGAAAATTCTCAACTCGAATAAAGGAAGTGCACAGCGACCGTAGAAAAATCGATCGAATGGGCATAGGGGCTGCGGACGTCGTGCTCGTTCCGCTTGAAGATGGCGATCGAACTGAAGCCCTGAAGAAACTCGGCAAGCGAGTGATTGCGATTGACCTGAACCCGATGTCTAGGACTGCGCGGAAGGCAGATGTAACAATGGTAGATAACATCGTACGCGCTTTACCGCTCTTGGTTAAGCGGGCTAAGCGCTTATCACGTGGCTCGAAAACAAATCTTCGGGAGATAATTATAAGTTTCGACAACAAAGCAAACCTTAGAGCAACCTTTAGACTCATGCTCAATCGGCTGAAAAAGTGAGAATTGCTAAATGCTTATAGAGTTCTTCTAAAAAGAATAGGATAGCGCCGGGGTAGCTCAGTAGGTAGAGTACTCGGCTGTTAAACCGGGCATGGATGAAGAACGAACCTCAATCAAGTTGACGACGTGCCCGTGCAGCGACCGAGCGGTCAGAGGTTCGAGTCCTCTCCCCGGCGCCTTGACTTTTTAAACAGAAAAATTCAAAACTTCAGTCCCCCAAAGACCAATGGTGCTTGCTTGAAGGTACTTTTGCTTTCTCGAGCGGAGGTTGAAGGGCTCATCTCGATGCGTGAGGCAATCGAAGCTGTTGAGGGTGCATTTCGTGCCAAGGGGATCGGCAAAGCTCAGATGCCCCCGAAGTCTTACGTCTACTTCGACCGCTACAAAGGCGACTTTAGGGTGATGCCCGCCTACTTGGAGGACCAGGACGCGGCCGGGGTGAAAATCGTTAACGCACACCCCCTAAACCCAAAGAAACATGGGCTCCCCGCGGTGATGGCGGTCATCGTGCTTTTGGACCCAAAAACTGGAGCCCCGCTCGCGATCATGGACGGGACATGGGTCACCAACATACGGACGGGTGCAGGTGGTGCCGTCGCGGCGAAGTATCTGGCGAGGAGGGACTCGCGCATCGTCGCGATGGTCGGGGCAGGGGTTCAAGCTAGGACTCAGTTGATCGCCTTGAAAGAGGTACTCGACATTGAGGAGGTTCGAGTCAACGACATATCTGCAGAAAAGGCACAACGGTACGCCGAGGAGATGGGCGAGCAACTTGGGGTCAACGCAAAAGTCGTGGGAGATACCGGGAAAGCGGTTGAGGGTGCAGATGTCGTCGTGACCACCACGCCCGCTAGGAAACCCATCCTAATGAACGACTGGGTGTCGAAGGGTATGCATATCAACGCGATTGGCGCCGATGCTCCGGGCAAGCAGGAACTCGACCCGCAAATCTTGACGCGTGCCAAAATTGTCGTCGATGACGTGGAGCAGGCCATCCACGGCGGGGAAATAAACGTTCCCCTTTCGGAAGGTGCCATCGCACGCGGTGATATCTACGCCGATCTCGGGGAGGTAGTGACGGGGAAGAAACCGGGTCGCACCTCGCGCGAAGAGATAACAATTTTCGACTCAACGGGTCTCGCCGTCCAAGACATCGCGACCGACTGGGTGGTTTACCAAAAGGCGAGGGAAATGGGGAAGGGCATCGAAGTGGAGCTGCTCTAGCTATCTCTTGAGTGTTAAGTCGCGGCTTATCACGGGCGAGATTTCTTTCTTGACTGTCTCTAGGAAGGTATCGAATAGATCGGCTGGAATCGACGCACCAGCTGCGCCCTCGTGTCCACCACCAGAGCCACCGAGACGAACGGTTATGTGACGAAGCATCTCGTTCAGATCTGTTTTTACTCCGGCTCGACGTCGCATGCTCACGTCCACTTCATCTTCATCCTTTCGTGTGCAAATGCCAATGTCCGCACCAGTCACTCCCAAAGCGTAAAGTGCCGCCTTCCCCAAGCTTCCCGACGGTAAATCATAGATAATCGCGATGTTTCCCTCTCGCGTGACGTGCTTCTTGACGTAACGCCATACTTCCCACTCGCGCTTCGTCGCTTTGAGCGCCCGGTCGACGGTTTCTTGGATTTCCGTCGGGGGTTTGCCCTGCGCTAGCTTGTGCACGACATCGCGCTTGTAGTGATAATCCCCCGCCGCTTCGCCCAGCGCTTGGCTGAGCAGTCCCGCCTCCATGTATATCGTCCGTCTGTCATACTTGCTCAGCCCATCGCGCACGAACTCTGTTTCCTCGCAGTAGTCGGCGATTGCGCCCCACAATGCGACTCGATCCAAGTCCGGGTTGATGTCCGACTCAAACAGCCGAAAGGTGATTTCCGAAGTGCTCGCCCCTATCTCGTGGGCAAACTGCGTCGCCGGGATGTCTTTTTTCAACGTGTCGGGAGGGAGGGGATGGTGGTCGATGTAGAGGATCTCGTCCTTCTGCGCCAGCTCGCGCATGCGTTCAAAAATTTCCCCCTTGTGGGTCTCACTCACCGCTATATCTAAGATGAAGACCACGGTGCCGACCTCGATCTCGTTGAGATCGCGCAGCAGAGTTATCGGGCGGGTGAACCAGACCTCGGCCTCGGGAAAACGCGCCTTCGCGAGGGCTGCCGAGCATATGCCGTCAGCATCACCGTGAGACAGAATTTTGGACGCCAAGCCTTCACCTTGCAATAGTTCGCACGTTCCCCCTTTTAATTTTGTCTTAGCAAACGTTTTAATCGATCATAATAAAATTTGAAGCGGGGCCCGTAGCTCAGCCAGGTTGGAGCGTCCGGCTCATAACCGGGTGGTCAAGGGTTCGAATCCCTTCGGGCCCACCACATCTTGACAAAATAACAACACGGTTAATTAACTCGTCAAGCAAAAACTATAGCGTGCCCCGGTAGTGTAGTCCGGTCAATCATGTCGGCCTTTCGAGCCGGTGACGCGGGTTCGAATCCCGCCCGGGGCACCAAGGTGATCGGGATGGAAAAAATGGAAGTGCCTAGCCAAAGAGCGTACAGACTGATTTACCCGCAGCTGGTCGTCCTCGTCAGTTCCATCAACCCCACGACCAAGAAGCCCAACATAATGACAATCGCTTGGTCCACCCCGCTCTCTGCGAACCCTCCGCTCGTGGGAATCCTCGTCGCCCCTCGCCGATACTCACACGAGCTCATCTCAAGCGCCCGCGAGTTCGTGATAAATATCCCAACCGTTGAAATCATCGAAAAAGCAATCAAATGTGGCAGGGTTTCTGGGCGCATACACGACAAGTTCTCCGAGTTCGGGTTGACGGCCAAGCCCGCAAAAATCGTCAAAGCGCCAATCATTGAAGAATGCGTTGCCCACTTGGAGTGCAAGCTCGTGAATCAGCTTACGACCGGTGACCACACCCTTTTCATCGGCGAGGTGGTCGCAGCGTGTGCAAACGAGGGCACATTCGACGGTCAATTCATGGACATCGAGCGCGTCCGGAACTTCTACCAGGTTGGCGGAGATACCTACGCGAGCTTGAGCAAGGAGCTGCTGAAACCGGGACTCTGACGAAACTTTTAAACATCCGCGTCCAATTAAACGAGTGGGATTAGTTGGGGCGAATGATGGAAGAGGCGGCTAAGCCCGAGTTCTTACTTGGCATCGTGTGCGTACTCATGTTCATCGGCACCTTCGCCCCATGGGAGACCCTTGATGTGCAAACCAAGAACGCGCTCGGGCATTGGCAGGGCGCGGCCGCATTCACCGGTGGGATGCTCCTGCTCTTGGGAACGCTCGTGAACTACGAGTTTCTAAGGATAAAACAACTCGACATGCGAAAGCCCTTGTCGAACGCTGGAATTGGAGGGCTGGGGTGTTTACTCGGTATCTTTGCGGCAGTCGCCTACTGGCTGGGACTCGGCACCCGCGCCTCGCCGGGGTGGGGGCTCTATCTCACAATCCTCGCCGGCCTGTTCGGGCTTTACGTGGCCTACCAACTCTACCGGCGAGAGCAACCAGCTCTCCCGAAAGGTTAAATGAGTTTATAAGGATTAGCGGGTAAAAATCTGAGAGAGGTGAAGATGTGGTAAAGAAGCCCACTACTGTTTCAGATATCTTGAACTCACCAGGAATCCTCTTGTGTATCGCGGCACTTTTCCTTATCATCGGAGCCGTGACGCCTTGGTACTCTG
>JAUXAS010000037.1 GCA_030619825.1 Hadesarchaea archaeon | reverse complement strand
AAAACGAAGTGAATCATGAGGGGCAGTGCCACGAAAAGGGAAAAGAGAGTGAGGTAGAACACCATCGCCCCGTAGAGCTTGAGGTCCAGCTTGAAATTGTAGGCGAGGAAGAAATTGAAGACGGCGGGCGGCATCATCGCTTGAATGAGCGAGGGCTTGGGCGAGATGTCGGTGGCCACGCTCAACCCGGCCATCCCTATCAACGCGAGGACCACGAGCGGGCAGACCAAGAACCTTATCGCGCCCACGGTCGCCAGCTTCGATAAGTACTTGCGGGGGTTGACGAGGGGCATTTGGTAGCCGACGAACAGGAGCATCAGGGCGAAGAAAGGCTTGGCGAGGTAAATGTCAAATGTATTCCGTGCCACATCCCACAGGTGAGCATGGAAACCGACGAAGAGCAGCGCCGTTATGAGCGCTATGGTTGCCGGAAAAATGAGCACATTTTCTAGCACGAAGCGCGGACTTACCCGTCGCTTGCCTGCGGACGACGCGAGGGCCACCCCAAGGACCAAGTGTGGAATCCCTATCGACACCGCGTAAAGGCTCGCGGGTCCCAAACCCCCAATTCCGACCAGGGCGTATACCATGGGAAGGCCGAGGTAGGTGACGTTCATGAATGAGGAGTTCAAGGTGACCGCGATGGTCGTTTTTCGGTCGTGGCGCATGAGGGTCGAGAGCCCCCCCGCCAACACGAAACAAACGCCCAACCCCACGAAGGCAAAAACTGCTGCGTTGCTGAACCCTAAAATCTGGTCTAGGCTGTAGCGGGCTATCGAGACGAAGACCACGGTCGGCAGTATCACCCAGAGGATCCCCACGTTGAGGAGGCGGAATGCGGGCTTCGTGATGGGTTCTAGAATTCTGATGTATCGTATGACGACTCCGGCCATGATGAGCCCAAACGCGTAGAGGGCAGGCGTTAGGTAATCTCCCGGCGTGGGCTTCACCAGCTAAGTGTTTACTTGATCTCCTTCAAAGCTTGCTCGAGTATCTCCAATCCGACATCAGCTTGTTCACGCGTTAGGATGAGCGGCGGGGCAAGCCGTAGCGAGGACACCCCAGCGCCGAGGAGCACGAGCCCGCGTTCGAAGGCTTTGGTCATGAGCTTATCCCTTTCAGCCTTTGCCGGCTCCTTCGTTCCCCTGTCCTTGACAATCTCGACGCCGATCATCATGCCTTTGCCCCGGACATCGCCGATCAGCTCGTATCTTTCGGCGAGCTCCTTGAGCCTCTTGAGCAGGTACTCACCAACCTCGGCGGCATTTTCGGTGAGCCGATCGGTTTTGAGTATATTCAGCATGGCGAGTGCTGCCGAACATCCGACCGGGCTCCCGCCCATCGTGTTCTCATGGGCTCCGGGCTCCCAGTCCATGAGCTCTGCTCGCGAGACGGTCGCGCCGAACGGCAGGCCGCCGGCTATCCCCTTCCCTATCGTCACGATATCCGGTTCGACTCCCCAGTGCTCGCACGCGAACCACTTGCCCGTGCGACAGAGGCCTGACTGAATCTCATCCGCTACGAAAATCACGTTGTTCTTCCTGCAGAGCTTTGCGAGGGCCTGCAGGTATCCATCGGGCGGAATTATGTAGCCGCCGGCACCCTGAACTGGTTCGACGACCATGCAAGCCAAGTCATCGGGCGGAACCACCTTCTTGAACATTATGTCCTCGATGTAGTCGACACACCACAACCCACAATCGGGATAGGTCTGCTTGAAGGGACAGCGATAACAGTAAGCGTACGGCACGTGGAAAACCCCCTGCATCATTCCCTTGAAGTGGCGGCGCGAGGCGACGTTCGTGGTCGTGAGCTGGAGGGAACCCATCGTTCGCCCGTGAAATCCCCCGATGAAGGCGAGCACGTAGAAATTGCGGGTATGCCACTGAGCGATTTTAAGGGCGGCTTCAACGGCCTCCGTGCCCGAGTTCGAGAAGAATACCCGCTTCTTGAAATTACCCGGCGTTACCTCGAACAACCTCTCCGCGAGCTCCACCTGGGGGAGCGTGTAGAAATCGCAGCTGTTGACGAAAATGAGTTTGTCCGTCTGCTTCTTGATCGCCTCCACCACCTTGGGGTGACGATGTCCAGCATTTGTCACGCCGATGCCCGAGCTCAAGTCCAAGAAGACGTTTCCGTCGACATCTTTCACCCACACTCCGTCCGCCTCGACACCCACGAGCGGGGCGGTGCGCGTCAGCGAGGGCGAGATCACCGCGTGGTCCCGCTTGATCAACGCTCTCGCATTCGGGCCCGGCGGCGTCGTTACTATCTTCGGTTTTCTTATCTCCCCCACTCCATCATCCTCTTATTTTCGTCGTGCTTTGCAATCGGCTTTAGGGTTGATAAATTTTTTTGTCGCAAAAACCCCCTCAATGTTACTTTAAAAATATATTTTACAGTATAGATAAACTTAAATAGATATAAAGGAGTATACATTTTAGGAGAGGGACTCCCTTGGGCAAAGAATTAAAGAGGGGCGTAGAAGGCTTGTTTTTACAAGAGAAGCCAGCAAAAATCCTTATTTTACTAAAGAAGGAGAATAAACCGCTTTACACGGCGATAATTTCGAGAGAGATCAACGGCACCTATGCGCATACTCTAAATGTACTGGCTGAACTGGAAAGGCTCAAATTGGTCAGTTTTAAGGAGACCGGGAGAATCAAGCTGGTGAATTTGACTGAGCTCGGTTCGGAAGTTGCCCGTGCCATACAGGACTTTATCGATCTCGTCAGCTTGGCAGAAGCTGAGGCGAAGGTCGACCAACTCTACGAGCGGGAGGTCAAGGGGCGCCTTCGGGAAGATGTGGCCAAGCAAAGGGTTTCCAGGGAGTTGGGGCGTTATAAGAAAAATCTGGAGGCCCTAACCGAGAAGCCCCCGAACGTCGTGCTGTTTGCAAAAAAGCTCATAAAAAAGATCGACGGGATCGTCGCAGAAGTAATGGGTTACCCACCTGCGTGAGCGTGAGGGAAACTATTTCTTCTTGACCAAATTCTCGATCGCGTCGACGAAGATCGTGTCGATGCGCACATGGAAGCTCTTGTAGTCGAGCGAGTAAGTTCGGGTGCGGGAGTCGAACTCTATCAACCGAAGTCTCCTAAGCTTGGTGATGTAATACCTCAGCTGCTTTTCGTTGAAGCCGGTTGCGCGCATCAGGTCCTCGAGTTTGCAGGATGCGCCACCGTAGAAGCATTGCAACAGCTTCAACACCTGTTTGGGGCGTTTGGCGGAGATGAGTCTTGCCACATCCTCGAGGGACATTAATATCGCCTCTGAAGTTATGATTAGGAACATTCTTAAATATGTTTTGGGGTTAGAGAAAAAGGGGCGTTTTTCGCTCCTTTTGCCGATTTTGCACGAACATCCCTTTCGTAGCCTTCTAACCTATGTTTTGGAATGGAGTATTTGGGGGGGCCTGAGGTAGAAAAAATGGGAAAGCAAAACAACGCCCCAAATTCCCCTATAAGGAACGAGTTTTCCCCGCTTCGACCATCTAAGTCGGCGACAAGGGACGCGGTGGTAATGTAATGGTAAAAAATATGAAAGTCGAAAAGTCTGAAAAATTTCCCAATCAGGAACAAGCCCGCTTCC
The DNA here is from genome assembly GCA_030619825.1 of Hadesarchaea archaeon. GTDB lineage: Archaea > Hadarchaeota > Hadarchaeia > Hadarchaeales > Hadarchaeaceae > DG-33. The sequence continues at coordinate 5,484 of JAUXAS010000037.1, read as the reverse complement.
TGATTACAAGCGTTGTCACAGTAAAAGTTATCAACCGCATGCGAGCGATGGGTGCTTTTGGGAGGTTCTCGATGAAGAACGTTTTAACCTATTGTGTTAGAATAGACTTAGGAAAACACATGCCGCCGGACTTTGTCAAAGATGTAGTTGATACGTTTTCCAAAATCAAGGAGGAGATAGACGAGAAGCGCGGGGAGCTCGATTTTAGGCACTCCCTAGCTAACTATCTTCTCAAAAACGTGCTTGGGTGGGGGAGGAAGAAAGGCGAGGGACATTACGAAATCCGTGAGCGAGAGGACATCCGATTGTTCAATGGGCAAAATCGTTGCGTGGCCATAATAGAAACCAAGAACCCAAAAATAGCCAGATTGACGGATGCGCATCGAACCGAGCTGAAGGAGCACCTCGACGATTACAAGGGTTTTCCTGCAGGTGAGGACCAGGCATCGTTTCTCGCCCATGCCTGCCTCCGTCCTTACTTGATGGGCTATTTTGATTAGCCTCGGTGCGGCGGGCGGATGGTACACGAACTCTATGGATGCCGAAAGAGATAACTCACAACGTGGAGTTCACTTCTTTTTCACGATGGAGAGACCCTTATCCGTCAGCAGTATCCTCACCTTTTCGTGTGGGGAAAGACCCAAGGCTTTGACTATTGGTCTGGGGATGGAGATCATCAACGACCCACCGATCTGCTTCAATTCGCGTTCTTCCTCGAGCCGCGGTGCCCACAGTCCAAGCTTGGTCGCTTTCTCCTGCGCTCGGGCCACCTGTTCGGCCGTGTAGAACTCTTCCCCGCATTTGACGCACGCGTCAGCTTCCAGCTCTGGCTCGACGACGACCCGCCCGATAACGTAAGCTGTCTTCGTGTGCCTGATCGCCCCGCCGCAGATTGGGCATCGTTTAAGGTATTTCCCAACCATCATAACACCTTTCTCGTCGTTTGTCCGATATTTATCACGACCAACTTATCCGGCAGCTCGATGTAGCGGACGAGGATGTGCTTCCCAGCAACTCTGTCCTGTACCAGCCATTTCCCAGCTTTTGGGCTCTCAAGTTTCCGCCTTCCTTCTTCAATTATCGATATCACCCTTTGAATCGACAGCTTGAGGCGGTCCATCTCGCGCCACGCCGATTTGGTCACTATTAGTGGTCGTCTTCTCGCGTAAAACATTTGTTTAACCTATATTTAACTTTTTAGGGTGATTTTCGGATGCCCGGTTCAAACACTCCCGCCGAGGCTTTGCGCGGGAGTTCTTAATAAGGGAGCAAAACGTGGGCGGGGTTGGTTATTTGATATTACCCCGCATCTTCGCGTTCACCCTTCTGGCCCTGAACTCCTGGCTGGGGTGGCCGACCTCGTTGCTAACGCTCGCGAGAATGCTCGGGATAGCGTGGTTCGTGAGCATGTTCGCGGGGGAGCAGCTCACGCCCCCGATTTGAAAGGGGGAGTTTGTGGGGCATCGCTCAGACAAAATCCAAGATGTCGACTACCTCCACCCCCTTCGCCGTTACCTTTCTCTTGTCCGGAACAAAAAGTATTCTCCTCTTTGCCCCCAGCCTGCCCAGCCTCTCAACGATTTTCCTAGCCTCCCCCTCTCCCAGCTCGCCCCTCCACTTGACCTCCAGGGCGACCTCCAGTTCCCTGAACCGGAGCAGGCAACCGTCGACATCGAAATCCCTCGCCTCCGCAACGTTCTCCTCCAACCCAAAACGTTCGGCCAATAACCCCCTAACGTTGTCCTCGACCACTTTTGGCATCATCTCTTCGACGAGCCTTTCCATCTCCTTCTCGTCCAACGCCCTTTCCGAGATGTTGTATTTTTCATCGGCGTAGTAGAAGATCCTGACGAGCGGGGAAACGTGCTTGTAGATGAACCTCTTTCTGCCGTACACCCTTATCCTTTTAATAATCCCGAATTCCACCAAGTTGCTCAGATACTGCTGGATCAGGCTTGGGTCATCTTTTTTTATGAGCCCCCTGGAGAATAGGTGGCTCGAAATTTCGCTCGAGACCGTCTTCCCCCCGGCTATCGCCCTCAAGATGCCATCGTAACTCGCAGAGATGGTCCTCTTCTCCTCGGCGAATATCTCACCGACTAGGGCCGGAATGGTTTTGAGGGAGTGTGTTATCACCCTGGCCATGAGTTTTCTGGGGTCTTCGTCCGGGCCGTAGTAGTCTATGGCTATGGGCTCCCTCAACAATACACCCATCTCAGCCAAAAATTTCCTGTCGATGCCGGGCTTTTTCAACGCCTTAATCGTGTCGTCCAGACCTATCAGGCCTATGGGCACTTCCGCGAAAAGACCGAGGACTGGGGAGCGCGACGCGAACAAGTTCTTGGAAAGGAAGAGGGTCGAAGAGATCAAAATCAGTTTCCCGCCCTTCTTTGTGGAGTGGACAAAATCTAGAAAGTCATCACCCAACCGGTGGAATTCATCAACGACGACGGTTTTTCCGTCCGGTAGGCTCCTTTTAATTAAGCTGGTCAGCGTTTCGTAATTTATCACCTTTCCGTCCTTTTTTGAAATTATGGACCTGTCTCTTTTCACAAAGAAATACTCGTCGCAATCTAAGAAATTCTCGACCAGGAAAGTTTTCCCCGTCTTTCTCCTTCCGAATATCAACAACCACTTTTTTATCAGCTTGATGTCCTCGACCTCTTTTCGCCTTATGATCACCGCGACCCCTCCTTCCTATCTAAAATAATCACCATAAGTATAATAATGGTTATACTTTTAAAGCTTTTTGATGTTATCGATCGTGACCTTGGCTTTGGCGGATAGGGATGTTCGAACTCTGAGATCTTCATCAGAAGCTCTTAAAATCTGGTAATTGGATTATAGCCCTCAAGATGATGTTACCAAATGTTATAAATGGTAACACTTATAAGCGATCGGGTTGAAACAAAAATGGTGATATCCATGGCATCCACAAAAGGTCAAATTGCGGCTCGCGTGGATGAGGACACGTTGGCGCAGATAAAGGAGATCGAGAAGGAAACGCGGGCGGATAGATCGGAGGTCATCCGGCGGCTTCTGGATGAAGGGGTCAAGCAGTACCAGCTCAAGAAGGCGATAGGGATGTTGCGGGAGGGGAGGACGACCGTTTCGAGGGCGGCCGAAATAGCCGGTATATCGATCTGGGATATTCTCGATGTCATGCACGCGAAAAAAATCCCGATCCCATATAGCGCCGAAGATCTGCGCAGGAGCTTGAAGCTTGTGCGATGATTGTTTCTGATTCGACGCCCCTGATCTACTTGGCGAAACTCGGCAACCTTCCGCTCATCCGAAAACTCTTCGATGAAGTACGTGTACCAAGCGAGGTCATGGCGGAGATCATGCGTGGCAAGGGGCTAGGCTTCGAGGATGCGGCGGTGATTGAGCGGGCAGAGCAGGAGGGATGGCTAAAAACAGTTGCGCTAGGTGGCGATCAAAAGGGTGAGCTACTTAAGCTTTGTCGAACTTTTGTTGACATCAGCAGGGTGGACGCCGCGGCGCTCATTCTGGCAAAAAGTCTAAGAATCGCGATATGCGTCGACGATAGCAGGGCCGTGAAGGTCGCGGAGGTTCTCGGTCTCAATCATATCGGCACGCTTGGCATCATTTTGCTCTCGGTTAAGCGCGGGCTACTGGGTAAAGGGCAAGCCGAGCAAATGGCCCTCTCGTTGCCGGAGCGAGGTTTTTACGTCGATGCGGGGCTGCTATCGGAATTTTTGAGGCAGTTGAAAAGGGCGTGAGCTTTTCTGTCATCGCTCAACCTTTGAGGCACCTGCGGGGTAACCTTGCCGTCTCATGAGTCATCGGTCATTGCGGTCGTGGCGTTGCGACCATCTTCAAGATTTTATTAAGCCCAACTCTCTTCGTTTCGAAGTCTTTGGTGAAACCCTCCCGCATTTACATAAAAATCGAGGAGTTTTTGAGGAAGTTTTAGTGAGGCTGATAGATCAAATTAAATATCCGTTGTACAGAAAAGCTTACTATCCCAGCACCCGGATGCTGTTCAAATAAGCACCTCCGCCCAAACTTTTAGCCCACCTCCGCCGCCCCAAACTATTTAAATTTTGAAACACTTGTTTTATTTATGAAACAGTTGTACAAGAAAAAGGAGCTTAAGGTGCTGGCCTATTTCTTTGAGAACCCCCGGGAAGAGGTGTACCTGCGTGAGCTCGCCCGAAGGCTCAAGCGTAACCCGGCAACCGTTATGCGAGCCACAAATTTCTTGGTTAGGGAAAACCTGTTGGCGAGAAGGATCGAAAAGAACGCAACGTATTTCAGGGCGAACCTGAGCCCGGAGTTCAAGGAGATGAAGAAAGCCTATATCGTATCGAAGATATTCGGCGCAGGCGTGGTTGATTTAATCAAGGAGAAATCCGTGGGCTTGGCCTCCATATCCCTTTACGGAAGCGCCGCGAAGGGAGAGGACGATCCGGAGAGCGATTACGATTTTTTGGTTATCGCTTCCAAATGCGGCGTCAAGGCGAGCGAGCTATCCGAGAAGCTCGGCAGGGAAGCCAGCCTGCAGGTCCACGACGCAGCTGGATGGAAACGGGTTTCAAAGGAAAACAGGGCATTTTACTTGGATGTTATGACCAACTCCATCACCCTTTACGGCGAAAAGCCGGTGATCGATTGACCTTGAAAGAGTGTTTCGCTTCGAGGAAACTGCGCAGGATACGCCCAGACCGACTGAAGGCGCAGAAATCCCTCGATGCAGCGGCGGCGAAATTAGAGCGAGCAAAATCGTTGTTTAGAGATGGTCACAACGACGCTGCGCTGCTGTACGCTTATTCCTGCATGTTCGGCGCAGGGAGGGCAATCCTGTACAAAGATGGCATCCAGGAGAAGTCCCATTATTGCTTGGCGAAGTACTTGGAGGAAAAATACGCGAGGGAGGGAAGAATCGACCCAGATACGATCACCCTGCTGAACGCATTTCGTGAGGAAAGGCACGCAATCATGTACGGGTTCGAAGAGGTAAAAGTGAGGGATGAAGAGGCAAGAGAAGCCATAACCGCCGCGGAAAAATTTATCCGAAAAACAGGGAAACTAATCGCGCCCAAGGGAATATGAGGATGTATATCCGTCCTTCCCGCTACCTTGTTGGTTTCCACCCCTCGGCATAGCCTTCACCCTGTTCTCCGTCCTGAACTTCGCATGCTTTGCCGCTGTTATATAGAAAAGCTCACTCTTTCTCCGCCGATTAAAATTTTAAGTGCCTCCGCCGAAAAGACGGGTGGTAAAGCATGAAGCGCAAACTCGGCAAACGCTCCCGCTCAATCATAGGCATATTGCTCACGCTAGGGGTCTTTGCTTTCACCCTGCTGGCCCTTAACTCTTGGTTGGGGTGGCCGACCTCGCTGCTCACGCTCGCGGGGATGCTCGGGATAGCTTGGTTCATCAGCATGTTCGCGGGGGAGCAGCTCACGCCCCCGGGGCTGGGCACGACCGCTGCGAGCTGCTTGGCCGTGGCGCTGGCCG
>JAUXAS010000080.1 GCA_030619825.1 Hadesarchaea archaeon | reverse complement strand
CTGGGGGGGATGGGGCAACCTGACAGAGAAGAACATCTATCCCCTACCGACACCTTCGTGGCCTTCGTGAAAGCGTTCAACGATCGGGATGTGGATGCTGTGTATGCCTGCCTCTCGAGCAAGGTACAAGCGCAGTACCCGAAAGTCGAGATTGAGGGTTTTCTCGAGCGGGCTCAAACCGTCGGCTCTAGAATGGTGGGGTGGGTGTACTTGGAGGAGAACGTAGCCGATGGCGTGGCCGAGCTCATGGTTCGGGTAAAAACGATCCCTTCCTTCGAGTGGGGGGCTGATCACTCTCTGATCCTGTTCGCCTGGGAAGCTGGAGGGTGGCGCATCGACGAGTGGGTTTCGATGGACGGAGTGAATCAGCTCGGGCCCCAGGTGCGTGTGTTTCCTGTGAGGACCGGACCGGGATGGTGAGTGAACCGGTGCCAGGGCAGCCCGGGCCGTGTCGATCGCCAGCAGGACCTTGAGGAGCTCCCGGGCCATGCGATTTGTAGTTTTTACTACAACCGTGTGCACGATTTCATGCAATTCACCCACCCCTCGAGGAGATCTCCCAGGCCGGCAGGAGCTCCAGGGCCATGTCGATTGCTGGCAGCCAGGATGAGCTCGCTCGAGAGGGCTGCTCGAGCTCCAGATCCCGAGCTCCCAGGGCCACATCGATCGAGGAGATCTCCCAGGATAGCCTAAAAATTAACTCGTCATGTTGTTCTTTTGATCTCGGGCGTGAGATCTCGGTGCTTCAGCCACTCCTGGAAGGGCCATCCGCGGTGCGGAAATGCTTAACATTAGATCACCCCCGAACACCAGAGGTTCGGGAACCCGGCTGCCGGCCTCACCTCCACCTGGCCCCGGGCTCTATGCTGGCCATGCTGGCGCCGCGACGCCACCCTACTAGGGGAGCGTGAGGCAATCTAAATAGAGGGCATTTTTACGAGGAACCAGTTCTTTCTCTTGAGGTTTAAAGAGATATCAAATCACTTATCAAAAAGAAAAAAGAAGGTGCCGTCCTCGTTCGTCACAAAGACAGCACCCTACACATGCTTGGCCTCGCGTATCACCGCGCCTATCGCTTCAAATCTCTTAATTGATTCCAGCGACACTTCATATTCATTCTTGCAGTGTTTGCATTCGATCCCCACACACTTGCCGTCCTCGTTCCGCATCACATAAGTCATTCGAGCATCCTTGCCGCAATTTATGCACTTCACGTTGTAGTTAACCTCTTGCTTTTCAAGTTTGCTTTCCATTTTTTCACCTCCACTCCTTTTCCTGCGCTCGGGCTATCAGATCGCGGTGGGTCAAGTGAATGTAGCCCATTTTAGGTGAACTTTATCGGTATTATTCTTTCAGCGATATTTTTGCACTTCTCGAACAAGACCTAGGCGAGACGGTTTTTAGCGCTTGCTTGAGTTTTTCCTTTAACCCTCGCCACCACTCTAGTCTCCGCGATCGAGGATCATGCTTGTAAAGTATGAGTGGAGTCGCCATGCGACCAAACGCATAGTTAAAAGCGTATTGGGTTTCCCCATCTAGCTCAATTGAAACCGCCTTTTCCCCCTCCATGTGTCCCATGCGATAGATAATGCGATCCGTCATGTTTGCAAGAGCTTCTAGTTCAAAGATGCGATTTTCCCACGAAGGTACCGTTGCCAATGCCTTGAGGAAATCATCGACCCGTTTCGGAATATCAAGCTCCAGCGGCCAATTTTCTAGCTGGGGGAATCCGACTGCCACGATCTCGGCAAAGCGTATCTTGTCTACTTCCTTGATAAAATCCAAAAACTCCCGCTTGTGTGCTTTGATCCACTCCATGTTTTTCCCAACATCGACCGGTATTGTCTCAATTGAGAAGAAGATGGTATCTTTCGCCCCGTCGCCAAGTTGCGTGGTGAACAACCTCTTTTCAAGCTTGGATGATAATAGTCTGCAGAGTTCTTTGACTTTCTCTTGGATTTCGTCGATTTCGCTCACTTTAAGTTCAGTATCCAAGTTCGCCACACGTGAGATCTCGTTAATGTGGGCAAAATGCCCAGCCCAACCACGATAAGAAAAGAGCATCTTCACAAGCACACACGTCAGAAGCCGTGCTTTATATGCCGACAACGGAATTGATTTTATTCCGCACACGATTTCTTTGCTTTCTTGTTTGCCCGTTTCCAGCGTGGTCTCCATGCCTTCGAGCATGTAATGCGAGAGCGTTTCCATGGCATACTCATCGTATGCTGTTTCTAGCAAGAGGAGGTCTTTCAAGTTCGTGGCCACATAACCCTCCATGACTTCCCTACCGTGGATTTTTCGATATTTAGCATTTATTCCCACAAAGCCGAGCCAGAGGCACCGCGCAGCGAAGCCGAGAATCATCTCTTGTTTTTTTGCTGGGAGGTGACAGATGAGTTCATCTCCAATATTGTCCATAAAACCATCAATGGCGGCATCATCGAGCTTCTTATCCTCTGGGCTATGCGCCTCCGATGAACTCAATGAGAACGAAGGGGCTAAACGCGGGGTACCAAGACCGACATACAATTTCTCCTTGACAATTTCTCTTACGATCCCCAACGCCTGTGCCTTGTGGTAGGTGATTGGCACTAGCTTTACCCACACCCTCCTTTTTATTTCCGGATTTCTTGGATCGGGCGCCTCAATACAGTCCAGCTCCCCAATATCTTTCAAGTAATGCAAGTTTAATGCCAACGTGTTATGTGCAAGCTCAGTTTTTTCTATTAATTTAGAAAAGGAAGCGTGCCCTAATTCGTCCATAACCCGTCGAATTTGCTCATGCGCTTTTCGTGTTCGACCTTTTCCCATTCTCCTACGGAATAAATTATAGGAGAACTCCCATATAAAGCTTATTATGGGAACGAGCATAGGTTTAGGTGGGACCATGAAAAAACATAAACCTCAACAAGAAATCGTGCTTGAACGGGCCGAGCTCGACGCGATCGCCAGCCTAGCCGAGAGTGCCGCGCGGGTTCTCCGCGAATTGCTCCAACGTGGGAAGCCATCAGGAGCGTGCGAAACTTGAGTTCTGAACCTAAAAAACTCACCAATGACGGACTCGAGCCCTGGCGACGGACACTTTTGAGGCTTGAGGCCGAGGCGCGGGGCGAGGTCGAAAAGGAAAGTGGACGTGGGACGGATGCAAGCTCCTAATGCCTTCGATGCTTTAGTTGGCAAATTAGTAAAAATTGTGTACAGAGATAGCGGTGGCGAGGTCAAGGTGAAGAAAGGCCACTTGATCGCCGTCGATCCAGATTTCATCCGAGTGGAAACCTTCCAGCATACCTACGTCATAAGGCGGGACACCATCAGCGAACTTAAAACCATAGAGGGGGGGCGGGGCCCATGAGTGTCGCTATTGCTCGAAGGGTGATTGAGTGAAGTGGGTTAGGATAATCTCGGCTACCACGACCTTCGGCCCGTTCAGGGATTTGGAGATCGGGCAAGTCAAGCCGATGGAGGATCACTGGGCGGAGAAGGCCGTGGAGGCTAGGATAGGTGAGATAACCGAAAAACCCAAGCCAGACATCATAAAGCAATATCAAAAAGGCATGGACGACGCGCAGAAATTCAAAAGAGAGGGTGGCCCAACTCCGCAGAAAATAGACTCTAGGTTAATCGATTGGCTCCAAAAGAAGGGGTTCACCCGAAGCCCCGACGGCATGGCGTTCACGAAGACGACGAAGGTGGGCGAGGATATTGTAAGGCTTATGATTGACTTCAAGAACAACCCCAAGGGCAACCGCTACGGGTACAAGCTGGATGTGAATGTCGATCCCCCCGAGTGGAAGAATGTCCCCGCGCTGCGCGACCACCCCACCTTGTTGGAGTTTAAGGGATTTAGGGATAAGGCGCTCGCCGAACCCAAGCCCGAAGTTACTCCAAAACCAACCCCCGGGCCACGCGAGATCCCAACTGGCGAGGGACAAGCCCTGATGCAAAGGGAAGCCGAAGCGTTGGAG
>JAUXAS010000034.1 GCA_030619825.1 Hadesarchaea archaeon | reverse complement strand
TGGCGCTCGCTCGACAAAATCATGCCAAAACGAGGGAGTCGAAACATCATCGCCTCAGCGGGAACAAAAAAATCGAAAAAGCGCGTGGCGATAACGGCTCATCACGACTCAGCGCCGTGTATGGTGAGTTACAAACTGTATCTTTTCGTGAGGTTTGCGTTTCTGCCCGCCCTCATCATAGTCGCTGCCATCGTGGCTGCGAGGGTGCTAGGGGTTTTGCAGGGGTGGATAATTGTATGGAGCGTTCTCGCGATCGTCTTTCTGCCCATCTCCATCGGCATGTTCATCCTCGCTAGCAGCCGACGGGTTTCCCCCGGGGCCGATGACAACGCTTCAGGCGTCGCGGTCATGCTCGAGGTCGCGCGCGCAGCCGCCGAATCCCCACCCGCGGACACGGAGCTTTTTTTCATCGCCTCCGGGGCCGAGGAGCAGGGACTCGTAGGCGCGCGCAAGCTCGTGGCGAGCAAGGCGTTACCAAGGGATACACTCCTGCTTAATTTGGACGGGGTTGGGGTTGGTCCCCACAGCTACGTCATCGAGGGCAACGGTATCTTCAGGCGGAGGCGGACTTCGTCCCAGCTTAATCAGGTGCTCTCGAACTCCATCAAGGGTGCAGGGTTGAAGCCGAGCTTATGGTGGGCCGCGCTCGCAAGGCACGACCACGTCCCCTTTGTGCAGGCCAAGATGAGGGCGACTACTTATACCACCGATGTCGGAGGCAAGGACAGACTAGGTCGTTTCGTCGCGAGGGCATTCGGGCTGCCCAACGCTCGGGCGCGGGGGTATCGCTATATCCACACGCTTGAGGATACCCCCGAGCGGATCGAGCTCGCGAACATCGAGCGGGCTGGGCAAGTTGTGCTCGAGTTCATCAAACAAATTTAAGGAGAGCGACAACTAGCTGTGGAGGTGATTCGGGTGAAGATTGGGTTGATGTCGGATACACACGACAGGATCGACGCGGTGGAGCGAGCGATAGATTTCTTCAACCGAGCTGGGGTCGAGCACGTTTTACACGCCGGCGACCTAGTTTCTCCGTTCGTGGTACCGAAGTTCGCGAAGCTGAAGGCGAAGCTGCACTACGTCTGGGGAAACAACGAGGGGGACCGCGAGTTCGTACGCGTAAAATTAGGCGAGCTCGGGGTGAAGCCGCTCGGGAACTTCGCGGCGCTGGAACTGGACGGACGCAGAATAGCGCTGCTGCACGGCACGCATGAGGACATCGTCGAGGCACTTTCGAAGTCGGGCTCCTTTGATATAGTTGTTCGAGGACATACCCACCGAGCCGAAATTCGTGAGGGAAAAACGCTTCTCGTGAACCCAGGCGAGGTTTGCGGTTACCTGAGCGGACGCCAAACGGTTGCCCTGCTCGATTTGGTCGAGCTACGCGCGGAGATTTTGCAGTTATAGTTCATTATTTTAGCACGCACGGTTAATTCGGCTTAGGTGGGTGATTGATCGAGCTCATCGCGATAGTCGCACTACTCGCTGGTTTTTACGTAGCTTGGAACATCGGCGCAAATGATTCCGCAAATTGCGTGGGGACGGCGGTCGGCGGACGTATTTTGTCCTATCGCCGCGCAATCGCGATCGTAATATTGTTTGTCCTCTTAGGTGCGGTCCTCGAGGGTTGGAAGAACATGAAAACCGTGGGGGAGGATATCATAATTGTATCGGACGGCACAAACCCACTTTCGGAAGTCCCCCGGGCCGCAATTGCAGCCCTACTCGCTGCTGGGATATGGGTCACGACAGCCACCACGCTGCGTTTGCCGGTTTCCACCTCCCAGTCCATGGTGGGCGCAGTCATCGGGGCAGGGCTTTTGTTATCTTACGCGCAACCAGACATCGGTGCAAGCGTTCAATTCGGCACGCTTGGCGTCATCGCTATTTCTTGGCTGCTAAATCCCATGTTTGCCGCCATCCTCGCTTTCATCTTACTCAAAGCCTTTACCCCACCGTTACGGAGAATAAAAAATATTGTATTGCTCAACCAAGTCCTGATGATTCTCATTATCGTGGCTAGCGCGTCTACAGCCTACGCTCTCGGCGCCAACGATATAGGCACATCCACTGGGGTGGTTTACGCGTTTTTTGGAGGAGATGGACCGGACTTTAGACTCATGCTACTCATCGGGCTGTTCGGCGGGGTTGCTTTGGCGGTCGGTGTGGTGACTTACAGCCGCAGAGTGATGCATACGGTAGGTACGGGGATAACTAGGCTCGACGCCCTGACCGCGTTCGCTGCTCAGATGGGGGCTGCTATCACGGTCTGGTCATTCGTACAATTTCATATACCCGTATCCACAACGCAAGCTATTATTGGCGCAGTAGCTGGGGCAGGGCTTGTGAAGGGAGCCGCCGCCGTGAGCGGGAGAAAACTTGGTCATATCGGGATAGCTTGGGTCTTGACCCCAGCCGTTGCATGCGCGCTTTCATTCCTACTCGGATGGCTGTTCCTGGGGTTATGAAAATGGAAACATGGCAAGCCATCTACATCCTTATCGTGTTTGCAGGTCTGCTGGTTGGGTGGCAGGTCGACCCCTACTTGGCTGTTGGGCTGATATGGGGGCTCATTATTTTATTTGAGGTGCTTAGTCGCCTCAAGAAGCGCGTGGGAAGGGAAAGCTATGCTCTAAAAGTGTAGCTGATAATCGACAAAACATCGCCTACATCCTCAGCGCGGTCTGAAATATCGCCGATCCCCCGGATGAGAAAGCTTAATTGAAACATACTCACCGGATCCAGCACTTTTTCGTACTCGTACAGCTCCCCCAAGAGACTTTGCTCCACGAGGTCGGACTCGTGCTCCAATTCCTCAACTTCGTTGAGTTTCGTCTCCGTGGCGTCGATGTTCGTCACCGACAAATCGATTGCGCCTCGCAGAGCTTCGGTCGTCTGCGTAGCAAGTTTAGCCATTTTGACCATACTCTCTCGAATAGCTTTTGCCTTCTTTTGTTTCTTTTCTGCCTTCGAAAGAGCGTCGAGCAGTTTTTCCCTTAACAGGATAGCACGCGTTACACCTTCGGCTGTGTCAGCTACGTTGTCGAGCTGTTCTGCCAACCTCGCTAAATCTCCCCTAAACGTGGGCAAAAATGCTCCCTTGCCGAGATCGGATGTGAACTTTCGCCTCCCCTTATCGGCTTTCGTCTCGAGCTCGGTAACCTGCCTACCCAGAGCATGTGCTTTTTTCATGTCACGTTCGGAGAAAAGCGCGATAATCATCTCCTCAAATTTCTTCACGGTGGCCACGACGCTCTTTGCGTTCTTCCGCAGGGTTTCGAGCGCTTCCCTTTCCTTTCCCCCACCAATTGGCGAGATTCCGATCATCGGAATTTCCCTCAAACTTTCACCTTCCTACGGTATATCAACGCGTCGTTTAAAAACCTCATCGTCTGGGTCTCCGGACTAACCTCGAGCCGCACACCTCGCATCGGGGAGCCGGCGGCGGATATCTGCGGTCGCATGCGGGGCACACCATCTCCCAGCGTAGCACCTCCTTTATCCCCGGCATGGCGATGCGCTGGTAAGGGAGGCCGAACAAACTCGCCAGATTTTGGATGGCGTAATCATCGGTCATGAGCTCCGGTTCATCGCCAGCCCGCTTGAGGTCCAGTGTAAGTGCGAGTAGCTTGACATCCACGGCGGAAACTACGTCTCCGGTTTGGATGACCTCCCTCCTAATTTCGTCCAGGGCCTCCCTCGAAGGGCTGACAACCTTTACCTTCCCCGCAACCACTGCCGTTTCGAGTTCGAGCTTCGAGCACAGGTCACGGGCCTCCTCCAGCACCTCCTGCACAGTGACCTGTTCCGCTTTTACCAGCCCAGGTACGAACCCCGCAATCACGGCGGAGGTATCCAAAACATAGACCTTCCGTGGCACCTACAGCTTCTCCCTGACCTTGCGGTAGAACTCACCCCACCTGAAGAAACGTGCTGGCTTTTTAGAGCGATATAATGTAGTTTTTTCCCTAGGCTCGAGTTTGGCCGCAACTTGGCCATCCACGATTACGAATGCCTTGCGTTCTGGTCTGGTAAGTTCTATCTCGATACGGCTGTCGATGGGCACCACAAACGGGTTAGGTTTGGGGTGGGATGGGCATATGGGCGCCACCACAAAAACCTTGAGGCGCGGGTCAATCACAGGGCCGCCAGCGGCTAGGGCGTAGGCAGTGCTTCCAGTAGGAGTTGCCACGATGACTCCGTCCCCTCGTACATCCAAGGCTACTTTGCCGTCGACGGATACCTTCAACGTGAGGGTCCTCCCAGCTTGGGCAGAGCACACCACCGCATCGTTCAGCGCGTCGGGCAATCGTCTGCCCGCGGCTTCCCCGGCCAACCTTTCTCGCTCGACGATTGGAAGCTCCCCCGTGACAAGCATTCGGAGCGCCCGCTGAGCTTCGTTTGGCTTGACGTCTGCAAGAAAGCCCCTTTCCCCGAGATTTATACCGAGTATCGGAGTTTCAGGTGCTTGTTGCTGAGCGAATAAAACCGTTCCGTCACCGCCTATCGTGACGATGGCATCCGCCCTTCGGAGCATCCGCGCCACCACTCCGCGTTTGCGAAGCTTTTTGGCGAGCCCCCGCTCGAGCAGGATCTCCTCCTTGGCCAAGAGCTTCAACACTTTTCGCGCGACTTTCAAGGCCTCCGGGATTTCTAGGCGGGCGACGATCCCTATCCGCAAGTTTTCACCAGCTCAAGTTTTCCCTCCGAGGATTTAACCTTAAGTGCGCAGATTTTTAAGCACACACTCAAAAAACACTCAAGAGGTGTTTTAGTGGCGAGGGAGATGACCGAGATAGGCAAGCTCAAGGAGGGGCGCTTTGTAGTCATCGACGACGAGCCCTGCCGCATCGTGGGTTTCTCCACCTCAGCACCCGGAAAGCATGGGCACGCGAAGGCAAAGGTCGACGCGATAGGCATTTTCGACTCTCAAAAACGGAGCATCGTTCGCCCCACCAGTGCCAAGGTAGAGGTGCCAATAATCGAGCGGGGCGGCGCCCAAGTGCTCGCGATCATAGCGAACAACGCCCAGCTCATGGATTTGACGACCTATGAGACATTTGAGCTTCCTATTCCCATGACCCTCCGCGGTGAGGTTCGCGAGGGTGTAGAGGTCGAGTACATTCAGGCATTAGGTCGAAGGAAAATTGAGCGTGTAAAAGGTTAAAAAAGTGAAAAAGAGGAAAAAGTAAAAAATCAGAAAGGGGTTAGACGTCAATTCCTCTTAGAGTCTTCCTACCATTCCCTTTTGCTCTCTCTTTAGCTCTCTTGCACCTTCGCTGTATCAATGCGTCCAGTTCCTTGAAGAAATCTCCGCTTGCTCTCATTCCTTTAATCAAACCCCTTACAGCGGACTTTACGATATAAGCCATTCATACACCTCCAATTTCTGGTTTAGTTTGAATTTTTGATGTATTTAAACGTAGATATATGGGCACTAATAATGCTAGAAATGCCCTCTTTAAGGCACTGCTTTTCGCACATTTGAACGGAAAAGCGGCAACGGCCTTAACTCACGACAACCAGCCGCAGGTCATCTGCTGAAACAGTCTTGCGTCCAGCTGCTTTCGCGGACTTGACCGCACCCTTCGCTATCTCTACTACGATCTTGTTGACTACCTCTGCGACATCGCCCGATACGCGGGCCGCGCCTGCATCCTTAAAGAGCTTTATGACCGTCGCTTTCGGCAACTTTACTGCCATCATTTTCACCTCCTCGATTTTTACGAGGTTAAACTCAGAAATAAGGGAGGTCTGATGGTCTATAAAATGCTTCATCGCCGCCGCTTTGACTTTTTAATAAGCCGTCTGAGTTCTTCTGCAGGCATTTCGTAGCTATGCTCGAGCGTGGGGAACTTACCCGCTTTGACCTCTCGCTTGAAACTTGTGAGCGCGTTTGCAATCGTGCTCTCGAGCTTCACGTATCGCTTGACGAACTTCGGCACGCGCTGCCCAGAGAGCCCTAACAGGTCATGCAAAACCAATACTTGCCCATCGCAATAGGACCCTGCGCCGATGCCGATCGTCGGCACCTCGACGCTCTCGGTGATGAGCTTTGCCAACTGCCATGGAACGCACTCGAGCACGAGGCTGAAGACGCCGGCCAGCTCCAGTTCTTTCGCATCCTCAAGGATCATGCGCGCGGCCGCTTCGCTCTTTCCTCGGACCTTGAAGCCGCCAAATTGGTGGATCCATTGAGGCGTCAAACCGACATGCCCCTGCACCGGGATTCCCGCTCTCAGGATTGCCTCGATCTTGTCGAGGACGCTTCGGCCACCTTCAACCTTCACGGCCTCCGCGCCCCCCTCCTTGAGGAAGCGCCCCGCGTTGCGCACGGCATCCTCGACGCTGGCTTGGTAGGAGAGAAATGGCATATCACCTATTACTAAAGCTCGCCTCGCCGCCCTCGCCACGGCCTTGGTGTGGTGTAGCATCTCCTCCATCGTCACCGCGAGAGTGTTTGGATAGCCTAGGACGACGTTACTCAGCGAGTCGCCGACCAGGATCGCATCTATCCCCACTTCGTCGATCATCCGCGCAGTGGGGTAATCGTAGGCCGCGAGCATCACTATCCGCTCGCCTCGTGCTTTCATCTCGCGTAGGGTAGCGGTCGTGACCTTGGTTTTCTCCATCGCCATTCCTCACAACGTGAATTATGTAAATGTAATCGGTTTTGTTATTTAACCCATCCAGTAAAGCGTACGTACCTGTATGTGACTTAATGTGCCTTATGCTGTGAAAATCCTGCACGAGAAGCTGAAGTCCGGATCGCTGCCACGACTTCACGTGCGGCACGAGTTACGTCTTTTGCTTTGGTAATCGCACTACCGACGATAATTATTGATGCACCGCGCCTGACCAGTTCGGGCGCTGTTTTAACAGTTATCCCGCCTGCCACGGCTATTGGTATCCTAACCGATCCGACTATGGCTTGAAGTTGCTCAATTGGGTCAATTCCGAGCTTCTGCTGGTCTATTCCAACGTGTACACCCAAATAATCAGCCCCGAGCTTTTCGACTTGCGTAGCCCTTGCACGAAGATCATGGACTGCTAATAGGTCAACGAGCACCTTGACGTTACACTTTCGGGCCGCTTTGACCGCTTCAGATATCGTGGCATCGGCTGCAGCTCCAAGCACGCACACCACGTCGGCCCCCGCCTTTGCTGCCAGCTCGACCTCAAGGGCGCCGACATCCATTGTCTTCATGTCCGCAACGATTGTCTTATCGGGGAAAGCTCGCCTTAGTTGTCTGACTACTTCCAGCCCTGCCGCCTTGATTAAAGGAGTGCCAGCCTCCACCCACTCAACGCCGCCTTTGACCGCTAGCTTAGCTATCTCTATCGCTTGCTCGATCTCTACAATATCCAGTGCAACTTGGACGACAGGTTTCAGGTCCCTCACCTATATGAGAAATGTTCCAGATGTTCATTATAAACCTGAATATTGTTTCCAAGTTGCTCCGGTTGGATCGGTGCGACACAAAAGGCGCGTTTTCAAAAGGACAACATATGTTACCATTATGGATTAGCCCTTCAGTCCAAGCTTCGCGGGTAAATACTTCTTAACCACGTAGTTCAAGCCATATTTGGAGAAAGCTTGCTGCTCCGCCTTTTTCCCGAGCTCAAGCATTTTCTTTATCTCCCCCTGCCAGAATTCGGTGTTATAGCGCGGGTCCTTCTGGAGTTGCTTCAGGCGGTTGACATCGAGCTCCCGGAGTTTGTCCGTCGGCAGCTCATAGTCGACGATGTCGCTTGCAGTGACCCCTATGAACTGCGCATCGGGCACCGCCAGCTCGTGGTTGATGTAGGCGAGCTTCGCGCTCCCGGAGATGATGACCATGGCGATGTGGAAGCCGAACGGGTCGCCATCGCAGAAGAGGTGAATGGGCAGCCCCAGCTCCTCGTGGGCTCGCTTCAAGAATCGTCGCGTGGCGCGTGCGGCCTGCCCCTTGAGCCCAACGATGAGCGCGTCGAACTTTTTCCATGCCCTCTCCTGTACGAGGCGGTGGTACATGCCCATGGTTTCGATTGCGATCACGCGCTTTGCCTTGCACCGGGCGAAATCGACATCATCTATGGTGGGTGGGATGGTGTACCCCCCTCGCCCCGCCTTCGTCGCGTCGATGACCACATCCTCCTCGTTGACCACGAGCCGGCCGTAGACCGCAGCTCCGTCCTCCTCGGGCGTCAGGCCCAAGTCCTCGCGTTTCAGCCCAAAGGCGACCTCGAGGTCCTCTATGATGGCGTCGGACTCCCCTTGCTCGTGGAAGGGCCCCGCGTCCCAGCCCTCGGCGGTGTAGTACATCTCCCGGAGGGTCGCGAACTTTTTACTCTGGATGAGCTCCTTGGAGAAATCGGCGGCGCACATTAACTGGGCGAATTTTTTTACCTGCTTCATGCTCCCGGCCGAGCGCATCCCGTAGCGTGGCCCGAGCACGAAGTAGCGGTTGATTTTGTCGTAGATGATGTTGGTGGTGCTTCGGGACGGGATCTTAAGCTTGGGGGGGCGGGTGTGCAAAATATCCTCAATGACGTCCTTGCCAAGGCCAGTCAGCTTCTCGTTCGCTTTCCATTTATGTGCCCCCTCTCGCGCCCTAACTTTCTTCGTCATGCTTGTCACCCGTTACCTTCTTTAGTAGGGGTTTAATATCAGGCTGTTTCTTACCCGCTAAGCTCGCCGCCTTGCGGGCGATCACGGGCAGGTATTGCTCGAACACTCCAGCCCGCTCCTGCCGCTCCTTGATGCGTATCTTCCGGTAAAGGAATCTCTTCAGCTCCCTAGCCACATCCATGATTGTGCTTCGGATCTCATCGAAAACCTCGGGTTCCTCTGCAATGGATTGTTTACCTGCCGAAGTGTATGGGACGTAGGCCGACACGACGTTGACGAAAAGTGTTAGCGGCGCTGTCGAGATATCCACGCCATAGCGGCGCCATTCGATGTTCCGCGCGGCCGTGGTTATCGCACATCCTCCCTGATCAAAAATCAGCGGCGCGCGGTTCGCGAATCGGATGAGCTCCATTCCAGCCTCGGTCTCGATTTCATCGCCCTCGCCTTTCCCCTCAACAGTCTTGCCCGCACCACCGCCATAGGCTATGCCCGCTTCCACGATAAACGGCAGGCCACCGCGGTACACTTTCGGTGATCGGGTCACGGCGTACTTGAACTCCGGTCTTAGGATTTGATGTAGGCCGTTCTCGATGTCTGCAGCCCCAATTGGCCGCAGGCCGGCGGTGGGTGGAGCCATGAGTTTCGCCTGCTTGAAGGCCGAGACAATGTGCTCTGCTTCTTCCCAGGTCAACTTTTTCGGTTTCTTGTTCGCGTCGACACCCGAGAGCTTCAAAACTTCTTCTGCTTTTCGCTTCGAGACGCGCGAAAGCTCGGAAGACAGAAAGCTCGCCACGGTTCGGCCCTTTGTGTGCTTCGCCAGAACGAGTAAATCGTCGGACATTAT
>JAUXAS010000056.1 GCA_030619825.1 Hadesarchaea archaeon | reverse complement strand
CGATGCGGTGAGGATATGAAAGTCGCAGCCAGGGAGCCACCCAAGCGGCTGGCTGAACCCCTAGCACTCGTGGCGAAGCATTTCAAAATCTCGGACTTCGTCACCTCGAAAGACAGGATAAAATTTGAAGTGGCCGCGCCGAACTCGAAACAGTCATTTCGTTCCCTGTTGGACGACGCTAAGCAGAAGGGTTACCTACCGGTGATGCGCGGACGCGAGGGCGAGCTCAGGTTGATTATGATGAGATATCCGCGCGTCAGCAGAGGCAAAATCGCAGTGAATTTGCTCCTCCTAGGCGCAACTTTTCTGACAACCTTCGTGGCTGGCTACTGGATCTTCGACGGAAAGACCTTATACGCTGCCTTGTTCTCCGGCACGATCATGCTGATGCTGGGGACGCATGAGCTCGGCCACAAAATTGCAGCGTGGCGAAATGGGGTTGAGTCGACCTTGCCATATTTTATTCCATTTCCAAGTATCCTCGGCACTTTGGGGGCGGTAATCAAAATCAAGAGCCCGATTCCGACGAAGGAGGCTTTGGTCGAGATGGGAGCGAGCGGGCCGCTGTTCGGTTTCCTCGTGGCCCTCCCACTCACCGCCGTCGGTCTGATGCTGTCAAAACCCGATCCGGACGGCTTCTCCATCTGGTTTACGCCGGCGATATTTGGCATGCTGCAGCTACTTACTTTCGGCCATCTGCCAGCTGGCATGATAATCAACCCGCTCGCATTCGCAGGATGGGTGATGCTTCTCGTGACGATGTTCAACCTGCTTCCCGCTGGGCAGCTCGACGGCGGGCACGTCGCGCGGGGGCTTATGAGCCGGGAGCGGCATTACGGGCTCACTCGCACACTCGGCTTCTCCCTCATCCTCTTTGGCCTCTTCTTCCCCCAGCTCCCGCTCTGGATATTTGGCTTCCTCATCCTCCTGCTGTTCAGGGGCTATCACGCGGGAGCGCTCGACGATGTTTCAAAACTATCGAAGCGTCAGAAATCGCTCGCTGCGGCGACCTTCATCGTGTTCCTGCTGTGCTTGCCCATACCCTCGGGATGACCGATAGCTACATGGGTTTATCGATGTTAGGGATTCTGGTGCCGAAATGAAAGGAAAGTTTATCTCGATCGAAGGGGTTGACGGGTGTGGTAAGAGCACTCACGTCAAGTTGCTTGCGAGATGGCTTCGTTTCCACGGCCGCAGGGTAGTCATTACAGATGAGCCGACGAACGATACAATCGGAAGGGTCATCAAACGCATCTTGAGGGGAAAGCTCAAGCTCCCCATTGCTGCCGAGGCGCTGTTGTTCGCCGCCGATAGGGTGCAACACATCTCGGACGTTATCGAGCCCGCCCTCAAAGCTGGGAAGGTGGTGCTAAACGAACGATACGTTTGCTCGTCTCTCGCATACCAGTCGGCGCGAGGATTGCCGACGAACTGGATAAGTTCGATTAACAAATGTGCGCTCAGGCCGGACTTGGGAATCCTAATCGATGTGCCCGCCGAGATTGCGTTTGCCCGAATCAAGTCATCGCGCAGGCTCGATGAATTCGAAAGAAACCTGCGGCTTCAACAACGAGTACGCCGAAATTACCTGCGTATCGCTAGACGGGAGGGATTAAAAATAGTTAATGGCACGCGCTCATGCAACGAAGTTCAAGCAGAGATAAGGAAACTAGCTAGCGCCGTGCTGTAATTTTCGGGAGCGGAAATTGTTGAAGGTGGTTTTAGACACGAATGTCTTCATCGCGGCTTATTTTAACCGAAAAAGCGCTTCGGCAAGAATCATCGACCTCTGCCTCGAGAACAAACATAAATTAATTTTCTCCCCTCGACTTCGTAAAGAAGTAAGGTTGATCTTGAAGAACGTGAGGGCTGAGAGAGAGTTTCGGGAGAAGATACGAAGTCTTTTTGTGAACGCTTCAAAAGTCAAGCCGACTAAAAAAGTTTTTACGGTCAAAGAAGATCCGGAGGATAACAAATTCTTGGAATGTGCTTTTGAAGGGGAAGCGGATTACTTAATCACTTCCGATAGGCATTTACTAGAACTTGGAGAGTTTGCCCAAACAAAAATCTGTAAACCTACTCAATTTCTAAAACTACAATACACTTGATACTCACATGCTAATCTGGGCCGCAAAGGGGAGTGTTTTGAAAACATCTGCGGCCGCGCGTTCAATCTTGGCTCGATGCTCAGGCTGGGTGTAGACACGGATGATGTCGATGTAGCCCTTAAGGACGTTGATTAAACGTGAGTAGTCCGAAAGCTGCACGAGCTCCTTCTTCCCCTCGCTTGTCACCCGATACACGGGTACCTCCATGGGGTCGATCTCCCGCGGGTAGTAAGGAATTGAGTCGAGCGTGGGCACATCAACAATCACGTGCTCGGGGTCGACCCCTGCGCGCTTCGCTATTTCAAGCTCTTTCTGATGGCGCACCGCCTCGTCGCTGAGCAGCTTCGCAACGTAAGGGTCACGGATGTGAACATCGCGCTGGTAGGCTGCCTTCAATAGTTTTCTGTTGTCGAGCTTCGTCATCGCGGCCTTTGCCAGCTCGGCTAGCTTTCGTTTCTCCGGGTCCTCGAACTCCTTTGGGTCAAGCTCGCGCAGTTTGGTCGTCACGTACGCGTCATCCATGCGCAAAAATTCGTCGACATCTTTGAAAGTCGTGAGTCCGATGAGTTCGTGGGTGTAGTCCATCGCCTTGTGGAGCAAGATTTCAGCGGCACGGACGGCATGATGGTAATAAACTGCAAGAAACATCTCGTAGCGGGCGATCATGAACGCCTCGAGTGCGTAGAGGGCTTTCAGATCTATTGCCACATCCCCATCGCAGACCTCCATCGCCTGCACGAGTCTGCTTATGTCGATGCGTCCGTATTCGACGCCTGTGAAGTAGGAGTCGCGCACGAGGAAGTCCAGTTTATCGGCATCGACTTGGCTGGCGGTTATCTGGTGTAGGTAACGTTTGCCCTTGGTCTCCTTGCCAAAAGTGAGCTTGGTTATATCCTTTGGCTCGAAGCCGCATCCCTTGAGCACGTCCGCCAGTTCACTTTTTTCTATGACCTCTTTCCCCATCTGCTCGTGGTTGAGCCCGCGGTACTTGGCGAGAACCTCTTCGTAGGAATGTGAAAAGGGGCCGTGCCCGATGTCGTGTAACAGACCGGCCAAGCGCACGAGCTGCCACTCGTCGTTTGAAATTTCGATACCGCTTCTCAAACTATCGGCTATCTGCCCCGCGACGTGCATCACGCCCAAAGCGTGCGAGAAGCGGGTGTGGTCGCCCCCTGGGTAGGTGATCGAGGCGACGGAGAGTTGTCTGATGCCGCGCAGTCGCTGTACCGGCCAAGTGTCAATAACAAGTTTTTCGACATCGGTCATGCCGACGTAGCCGTGGATCGGATCCCTAACGTACTTGCCGAACACAGATACCCCTCACACGTTATACGTAAAATAAAGGTATAATACCGTAGTTATTAGGCATTGACAACAGGTTCTCGTGGTTGTATGAAGATCATACTCGCCTCCACCTCGCCCCGCCGCCTCAGGCTGCTGAAGGGCCTTGGGCTAAAAGTAAAAGTTGTGGAAAGTAAGGTAAGAGAGCCCAAATTTAATATCTCCAATCCCCAGAAACTTGTGAAAACGCTTGCTCTGACAAAGGCCCAAGAGGTCGCGCGGAGGACGAAAAGTGGGCTGATCATAGGAGCAGACACGATCGTTGTGCATGGGGGCAAAATTCTGGGTAAGCCGAAAAGTCCCAAGGAAGCCAAAGCCATGCTTGGAGAGTTGAGTGGCAAAATGCATGAGGTTTTGACCGGCCTAGCGGTCATCGATGCTTCAACAAATAAAATGATGGTTGATGTCGTAAAAACTAGGGTAAAATTCAGAAAATTGACCGAGGGGGAGATATCTAACCATGTCGCCACGGCCAAGCCGCTCGATAAGGCTGGAGCCTATGCAATACAAGGAAAAGCGGGGCTATTCGTCGAAAGAATTGATGGGTGCTACTTTAATGTAGTGGGCCTCCCTCTTGCAAGGTTGGCGGAAATTCTGAAAGAATTTAATGTAACCCTGATGTAAGATGATGGCTCTTTGAACCTTTCACAGGGGCAAAGGGGGTTGCACGGCTCTCCAACACTCTGTGGTAAGTCTTGAGCAGTTTTTTGATTAAAGACGCCCAATTAAATCTCCTGACCTTCTCCTTGCCATTTGTCCCAACGCGCTCTATTACATGGGGGTGATCGAAAAGATAGTTTATCCCCCGCGCTATTGATTTTGGGCGAGGGCGAACTTTGACTCCGTTCACCAAATTTTTAATGTTTTCCCCAAGACCGCCTACATCCGTCGCTACGACCGGCCTCCCCGTTGCCCATGCCTCAAGTAACACTATGCCGAAGGGCTCGTTCCTGCTCGGGATGCAGACGATATCGCATGTATTCAGGAGGTCTACATATCGCCCGTAAGGGATCCACCCCAAAAACCTCACAGCACCCCCAACACCAAGCTTTCGGACCCTGCGCCTGAGAAAATTCTTCATCGTTCCCTTCCCTGCGAGCAAGAATTTGACGTCGGCTCGATTTTCGAGAACCCTAGGAATCGCGTCAATCAATAGATCTGGTCCCTTCTGGAATTCCAATCTACCTATAAAAAAAACTGTGGGGGCAAACGAAGGGACACCATATTTTTTCTTTACTTTCTTTGGGTCCACCTCCTTCCGATATTTTCTGGGAGAGATAGCATTCGGTATGATGTCGACTTTTTCACGAGGAATCTTATACAGCTTGCAGAGCTCTTTTCTCATCGTTTTGGACACGGTGATAATTCTGTCTGAAACCCGCCCACCTAACCCTTCCCTGGCTGAAATTTTTTTGAACTCGCTTTGGGTGCTGAGTGTCCCTCCCCGGCGACCGTACTCGCTCGAGTGGTAACTGAGAACAACAGGGTAGCCCTCCTTTTTGAACTCGTACAGCGCATCCGCAACGTGCCAATCATGCCCGTGAACGAGGTCGAACCTTCCGCTGTGCCTTGCCACGGCGTGGAGTTCTTTTACCATCGCCTTTGACATATTTGAGAAAAATGAGAGGATGTCCTTGCCTGAGTCAAACTTACATCTACAGTAGTTTACATCGTTGATCCTTGTATGCTTGCTCTGCCCTTCTGCCGCTCTTGTAAACAGGTAAACGTCATGACCCCTTTTCGCAAGCTCTTCTGCGGTTCGGGTGACTACGACTCCAAGTCCTCCGACGTGAACTGAGTGCAGCGACTCCCAAGCAAGAATTGCTATCCGCATCCTGACTACCCGCTCATTTCAACGAAGCTCAAGATTCGGTTATACCTACCACTTGTTTGTATATACCCACAGTTTCGGCGGCCACCTTATCGAGCGTGAATTCTTCAAATACCCTTTTTCGTGCATTTTTCCCTAGCTCTTTCCTCAAATTTTCGTCTTTGAGAAATTCTATTGTGAATTTGGCTATGTCGTATGGGTCATATGGATTAACATGAGCACCGCATCTGTTTGGACCCCTGTTGACAACTTGCTCCCTGAGGCCTGAGGTCCCCGTTGCCCCAACTATTACCGGCTTTCCCATACTCATAGCCTCAGTACAGACGATACCGAATGGCTCATACTTCGATGGGATGACCACGAGATCGCTCGCAGCGTAGTAAAGCAATCGGTCCTTTTCGCTCACGTATTCGAACTTTAGTATCACTTTATCTTGAATGCCCAAGTGCTCAACGAGGTGTTTGATCATCCCTTCCTGCTCGCCCTTCCCGATGAGCACTAGCTTAGCATTTTGTACCTCTTTCAAGATCGCCGGCATCGCGTGCATCAATGTGTCAGCACTCTTCACCCAAGAGAGCCTCCCGATGAATAAAATCAGTTGAGAATCTCCAACCCCCATTTTCTCCCTGAACGCGCAGATTTTTTCCTCCGAGAATTTCGCGGGATCGTACTTTTTATGATCTACCCCGTTCCACACCACCCGAATTTTCCCTTCATCATGCCCAAGCGAGATAAGTTCATCGCGCATCGCGTAGCTCACGGTTATTATCGCTTCGGCGTCCTTGCTGGCCATCTGCTCTATGGTCTTAATAGTTGGGGACCCATCGCCAGTCCTCCCGTGTTCGGTGCCATGAAAATGGAGGATGAGGGGCTTGTTGAGGGTTTTCTTGCAAGTCATCCCGGCAATGGCGGACAGCCAATCGTGGGCGACAACCACATCAAAATTTCGCTTATCCGATTTCACCAGAAGGTTGATTGTTTTTGTTGCGGCAAGAATGTTATACATAAATACCTCCGCGAAGTCATTTTGGGCCTTTACAGGCCACCTCTTCACGTCCTCGGGGACTATCACGGGGAGCAAATCGGTTACGTCTGCTAGCAATGGGCGATGCACTTCTACGCCCTCGTACAGATCCCTAGTTATTGCGTCGCCTGGGTTTTTCGAGAAAACCGTAACGCTGTGTCCCAACCTCGCGAACCTGCGTGTCATCTCGTAAGCATAAGTTCCCAGGCCCCCTACAAAATGGGGTGGGAACTCGTATGGAAAGTACAGGATATTCATTTTGCATCCTCCTCATAAATCCAGAACTGATGGGGATAAAATCCTTTAGGTTTTGAAAAGTGTAATATGCCAAAGCTTTATCTTGCTTAATTCGAAATAGGAAACGGCATGCTAAAAATCGGGCCACTAAAAGGCAAGTCCCGGATTAGTGGTCCGTATTATGGGGTGTGACAAATTTGCGCAAATATAAAGTGGCAATTCTGGGTTGGGAAGCCCCTAGCCAGAGTAAGATTACCACTGGAGCAGGAATGTACCTAGGCTACTTGGCAGAACTGGGTAAATTTTCGAGGACAACAAACTCCAGATTGGATCTAACATTCATCGTTCCCTGGCAGAAGGATGCGCTTCTACGAAAGAACGGATATAATGTTTTGCTGTTGAAGACC
>JAUXAS010000089.1 GCA_030619825.1 Hadesarchaea archaeon | reverse complement strand
GACTAAGAACTGGTCGTAACTCTGATAAAACCTTAACACAGGAGCCAAGGGTTGCCTATCCTAACTCGCTCGAGTCCTTCTTGCTTGCAGATTTTTACGAATCGCTCGGCGTCCTCGCGCTTGGTGTAGGGCATGTCGTCCATGTGATATAGGGGGTGGAAGGCGAGCAGGGAGTAAGGGATCGTTGGGTCTAGGTCGGCGATAAAGGATGCGAGCGCCCGAATCTCCTCATCATCCACATAGCCGGGCACCAACAGTGTGCTCGCTCGGGCAAATGGCACCTCGGGACGCTCGTGATGGTGTTTGCCCAGCCACCTAAAATTATCATACGCCGTGCGGTGCTCTACACCTGACAACGCGTACAAAGTCTCCGAGGACCAGCACTTCAGGTCGGCCTTGATCCCACCCCCACTTTGGAGGGAAAGTTCGCCAAACTGTTTCAGGCTCGGCAGGTTCATACTGAGGTTGGTCTCAAGACAAACGCGAAAGATGCGTTTTTCCCGCTGGGCGGTCTCGTGCATGATTTTCGCGGAAGATATCACGAATGGCATCTGGCTAGCAGGGTCGCCTCCGAAGTAGCAGGCGCAGCCCACGCTCTCGTTCGCTTTTTCGGCCAGCTCGGCGGCGGTCATCGTGGGCTTCCCCCCGACCGTGAGCTCGCGGAAGCTGAAGTTCTGGCAGAAGAGGCAGCTGTATGTGCAGCTACCTAAAAAGATCGAGAGATTGTGATAGCCGATGTCGCCGCGGGGGGTTCGGCACCAGCGCGGGTACCCTGCGCCGCCCGACCCGGCGCAAAATTCGGCGGGCACGCAGTTCGTGGGAAGGGGATCATAGTACCACGTCAGCAGGCCTCGCTCGGGGGTGCCGAACTTTCGAACGAGTTTGCCGCCGAGGTTCTCGACGATACCGCAGAATCCCTTGCTCCCTTCGGGGATGCGGCAGTCGCTCCCGCAGGCCCTGCAGCGCACGCCTTTCGGATCCTTTGGAACCCTTGCGGGCAAGTTATATCGCTCCCTCACTTTTGCGTGCGCCGCTTCGAGGTGAGGTCGAGCGTTATTGAAGTGCTCCCTGACGCAGGGCGCGCAGACCTTGAGCGTGGCTGAGATATCCTCCGCTTCCCTGCCGCAGACCTCGCATTTTGCTCGCCAGCCCTTCGCGTGTCGCAAAAACACGGCGTCACCCATTTTTATTATATATCTGCAACTATTGTAGTTTGAGGCGATGGTTTGGAGATAGTCTTCGGTTCCGAGCGCCTGAAGCGCGGGTTCGCCAAGATGCAAAAGGGCGGAGTGATCATGGATGTGACGAAGCCGGAGCAGGCGATTATAGCTGAGGAGGCTGGAGCGGTTGCGGTGATGGCGCTACATGCGATACCAGCCGACATTCGGGCGGCCGGTGGTGTCGCTCGCATGGCTGACCCGGCGGTAATCGAGGCAATCATGAACGCCGTCACGATTCCCGTCATGGCGAAATGTCGGATAGGTCACTTCGGGGAAGCCCAAGTGCTCGAAGCCCTCGGCGTGGACATGATAGATGAGAGCGAGGTGCTCACACCCGCCGATGAGGAGTTCCACGTCGATAAAAGCAAGTTTAAAATTCCTTTCATCTGCGGCTCCCGTGATTTGGGTGAAGCTTTGCGAAGGATAAATGAGGGTGCTGCTATGATCCGGACGAAGGGCGAGGCGGGCACCGGAAACATCGTCGAGGCAATGAAACACATCCGACTTACAAAACGCCAGATAGCTGAACTCGCAGGGCTCAAGCACGATGGGCTTGAGGCAAAGGCGCAAGAATATCGGGTGTCCGTCGAGCTCGTCAAGGAAACGGCAAAGCTGCAGCGCCTTCCAGTCGTTTGGTTCTGCGCTGGAGGAATTGCGACGCCGGCCGATAGTGCGATGGTCATGCAGATGGGCGTTGACGGCGTCTTCGTTGGGTCTGGCATATTTAAATCGAGCGACCCGGCGCGAATGGCTCGAGCAATCGTCGAGGCAACCCGTTATTACGATGACCCACAAGTTCTGCTTGAGGTCAGCAAGGACCTGCCACAGACTATGCGCGGAATCGACATCAAGACCCTTAAGACTGAAGAGAAGCTGCAGGCTAGGGGCGTTTGAGAAACTCACTTTTTGGCGATGGGTTTCGGTAGGTGGCAACCATGAAGATAGGCATCATCGGCCTCCAGGGCGCGGTTAGCGAGCACCTCGAAGCGGCGAAGCGGGCGATGCAAAAGCTCGGCATCGAGGGCGAGGCAATCTGGGTCGGCAGGCCTGCTGAACTCGAGGGTGTGGACGGTATCATAATTCCAGGTGGCGAGTCCACGACGATAGGCAAGCTCATGCAGATGGCCGGGCTTTTCGAGCGGGTCAAGTGGCTCGCGAAGAACGGTACGCCAATTTTAGGCACGTGTGCAGGATTGATAGTGTTGGCAAAGCGCGGCGACGAGCAGATCGTACGAACTAAACAACCCCTGCTTGGATTGATGGATGTCAGCGCCATTCGAAACGCGTTCGGTAGGCAACGCGAGTCCTTTGAGGCCGAACTAGAAATCTCGGGACTAGGCAAAGAGCCTTTCAGGGGCGTGTTCATTCGTGCCCCAGCGGCAAGCGAGGTCTGGGGAGATGCCCAAGTCCTAGCGAAGTTCCAGGGAAAGATCGTCGCCGTACAGCAGGGCGGCCTGCTCGCCGTAGCTTTTCACCCGGAGCTCACCCCCGATACACGATTACACGAGTATTTTCTGCGGATGTGCCGACGATAGGTCAAGCAAAAAATGTTAAAATAGCCGCGCTTAAGTAATATAGGGCAGGCGAACAAGTGAATCTACGTTATCCAAAAAAGGTGCGTTTTGAGTGTCAGCGGTGTGCCCAGTGTTGTGGCGATAGCTCACATCGTGGGCGAAACGTCCTGTTGCTCGAATCCGAGGTCATACAAATATCCAATAAAACGGGTTTGAGACCGCTTTCATTTGCCTCTCGCTCGCTAAGC
>JAUXAS010000004.1 GCA_030619825.1 Hadesarchaea archaeon | reverse complement strand
GGGGACACCGAGGCACGCGAGCGCCGAGCACAGGCCCTAATTTCACCCGATGTGTTGATCACGACCCCCGAGACGCTACAAATTTTTCTGATGGGGCGGAGGCTTAGCCAGCACCTGCGGAGCGTGCGGTGGGTAATAATTGATGAAGTCCACGAGCTCGCGGACAACAAGCGCGGGGCCCAGCTCTCTCTCACACTCGAGCGCCTGCGCAAGCTCCGCGGGAGTGAGTTCCAGCTCATCGGGCTCTCGGCCACGATTGGCTCTCCCCAGGAGGTCGCGCGGTTTCTCGTGGGGGTTGGGCGGCCGTGCGAGGTCGTCGACGTGAGTGTAGCGCGGGAGCTCAAGCTCGATGTTTTTTACCCAACACCGACCAAGCGTGACGAACGGCTTGCGTCGGAACTCTACACCTACCCCCCGGTCGCCGCCCGTTTGCGCGTGATGCGGAAGCTCATCGAGGACCACGGCTCCACGCTAGTTTTCACGAATACTCGCTCGACAGCTGAAATCTTGGCGAGCCGCTTCCGCATCTGGGACATTCGATTCCCCCTGAGCGTACACCACGGGTCACTTTCTAGCTTCACCCGGCTCCGGGCCGAGCGGGGGCTCAAGGGGGGCGAGCTCAAGGGAATCGTCTGCACCTCATCGATGGAGCTCGGGCTCGACATAGGGCGCATCGACCTCGTCGTCCAGTATAATTCCCCCCGCCAGGTGACCCGCCTGCTCCAGCGCGCGGGTCGTAGCGGCCATCGGATAGGCGGGGTGACCAAGGGGATAATCCTAGTCCAGGACCCCGACGATGCGATTGAGTCAATCGTGATCGCCGCCCGCTCCCACCAACGAGAGCTCGAGCCGGTGGTGGTTCCCGAGAAGCCATTCGACGTGCTCCTCCACGCGCTCGTCTCGATCACGGCGGTTCAACGCAGGGGGAGCGTCGATGAGGCGTTCGAGCTCTTCCGACGCGCTTATCCATTCAGAAATCTCGAGCGGGAGGACTTGCTCAAGGTGCTCGGGTTCGCGCAGAGCTTGGAGCGACGGCTGGTGTGGGTTTCCGAGGATGGGAAAGATTTTGCCCGCCCTCGATCGACGGAGCGGGTCTTCAACTACTATTTTTCGAACCTCTCGATGATCCCCGTGCTCCGGCAGTACCTGGTGATCGATGATGAACGGGGCCAACCGGTCGGGGTCCTCGATGAGTCTTTTGTCGCGGAGTACGGCGAGCCCGGGGTGAAGTTCGTGATCGGGGGGGAGCTCTGGCGCATCCTGCAGGTGTTCAAGGACAAGGTATACGTGAAGCCCGACGAGGACCCGCTCGGGGCAATCCCGACCTGGATAGGCGAGGAGATTCCAGTGCCCTACTCGGTGGCCCAGGAGGTGGGGAAACTCCGGGCGCAGCTCGAGGAGCTCGTGCGCGCGGGCAAAAAGTTCGAGGAGGCGGCCGCGGAGCTCGCCAAGCGCTACGGGGCGGACGAGGGGACGATGCGGCTCGCGCTCGCCGACGCCCACCGGCAGGTCGGGGCGGCCCTGCCCCTGCCCACGGATCGACGCCTCACGGTGGAAAAAACCAAGGAGATTTGCGTGGTAAACGCCTGCTTTGGGACGCTCGTCAACCGAACGCTCGCCCGACTGCTCGCCTACAAAGCATCGGCCGAGCTCGGGGAGACGACCTCGACCTCCGTAGACTCCTACCGGATCCTGCTCCGCTCTGAAACGCTTGAACCGGAGGGCGTGATTGAGATTCTGCGCGGCGGGCTAAGCGCGGACCTCCAGCGAGATCTCCAGGAGATCATCAAGGAGAGCCGGTTCTTCCGGTGGCGGCTGGCGCAGGTAGCCCGACGGATGGGGGTGCTCGAGCGAGAGGCCGAGCTCACGAGCGCTGTTTTAGACAAGCTCATGCGCGCACTCAAGGGCACCCCGGTATTTGAGGAGACATTCAAGGAGGTCGTGCATAAGGACCTCGATTTGAAGCGTACGCTCGAGGTGCTCGAACGCATCCGCAGGGGTGAAATCGAGCTCATCTCGTTGGGGGAGCGGGCCGAACCCACGCCCGTGTCGAGCTTTGCGTGGCGCCAGCGCTACCTCGCCCTCGAACCCGTGATGCCCGAGCGGCTCAAGTTGCTCGCGATAGCCTCGACTAAAGCGCGGCTGCTGAGCGAGGCCCGTACCTTTGCGTGCACCCAGTGCAAGCGCTACGTGGAGGAGCTCCAACTTCACGAACTCGATGAAGAACCGAAGTGTTCGCGCTGTGGGTCGACGATGCTGGGGATGGTCGAGGAGCCGGCTGAGGAGGTCCGGCGGGCGATCGAGCTCTTGGAGCGGGGGAGGAAAAGCCCGACTTGGCGGGAGCTGCAGGAGAGCGCGAAGCTCATCGGTCAGTACGGAAAGCTCGCGGCGCTCGCACTGGTTGGTCGGGGAGTCACGCCATCAGCAGTGAGGGAGATATTGGCTAAGGAACAGAAGTTCTCTAGCAAGTTCCTAGAACTCCTACTTCGAAAGGAGCGGGAGGCGTTGTTCCGACGGTTCAGGTGGGCATAAGAAATGGGAAAATTAGAGCTCGGCTTGTATGACATAAAAAATCGCTTACAAGAGCCGCTACGCTACTCATTGGGAAAAACTCAAACCGACTTAATCGAGGAAATCTTGGAAGCCTTCCGCGGAAACGACATCGTCTTCCTTAAGGGAGCCGTGGGCAGCGGCAAATCGGTGGTCGGTCTTCGAACAATCCTCGAGTTTGGGAAAGGCGTTGTTTCGGTCCCAACGAAGGTGCTCTCGGACCAGTACGTTGCAAGCTACGAGAAAGAAAAGTATTTTATGAGGGCGGATGGCTCGGCAGCGAAAATAGACATTCTAAAGGGGCGCGGGAACTTTCGCTGCATGTACATGGCGGACAAGGGGTGGAAAATTTCATGCGCTGCTAGCACTCTGCCTTGCAGGAGACCCCTCAACAAGGAGGCCGGGGAGCGCAGGATCGATGCCCTGCAGGATTGCCCTCACTGGGGATTCATCTTCGCGAGCGGTTGGAGGGATTCGATAAAAAATGCCGAGGTAATGCCATACCAAGGGATAAAGGGGAATTGGCTCTGGTGCATGCGGGGTGAGTGTCCGTACTGGAAGCAGTTTGGGGCGTATGTTTTTTCCGACGCTATCGTGATGAACTCCGCGAAGTGGGCGGCCGAGCTTAACATCGGGAGACTACCGGAGGTTCCACTCACGGTTGTCGACGAAGCCGATGGATGGCTGGACTCGCTCGCTGTGAAGGTTTCCCTCACGCAAAAGGTGATGGAACGGGTTCTAGAGAAAATTGAGAGACTCTCCGGTGAACGGGAGGAGCTGGGGGATGAGGGAGAAACGCTGCATGATATGTGGTCGGGCGTCCTCGATGGTAGAGGTGACCCAATAGAGCTGGCGGGCCATCTGGCTGGGCTGCTCGATGAAATGGATGAAACCTCTGGAACTCTTTATTGGAAGCTGAGGTCGGTCTTGGAGCATAGGGATCACGCGGAGTGGGAACATGTGGAGAAGGGGATAGTTTACTTTGTCCCTGATCCAAAAATAGTTCTCCAGCGAATTCTCGAGGCAGTGGGCGGCAAGTGGCTTCTGATGAGCGCGACCGTCCAGGGCGAGGATGTTCTAAGGGAAGTATTTGGGATAGAGCCGACTTTTGTGGAAGGCGAGACGAGGTTTCCCGGAAAAATCATTCAGAGGAAGCTGGGGCAGGAGGAAACGGTCAATTACAGGAGGTGGGCCGACGATGGGTTCAGGCGAAGGTATTGGGACCTCCTGTCGAAAATGAGGCGCAGGGCCAAGCTTCCCAGCTTCGTGCCTGTGCACTCACTAAAGTACCTGCCCCCCAAGCTCAGGGAGGACATGCTGAGAAATAGTGTGGATGCTTATGAGCTCGGGAGGGCCCAGTTTTCGACCAAGATGGATCGTGGGGCAGACCTCAAGGGAAGGGGAAGTGTCATCCTCCTGAAATTTCCGTACCCGGAGCGCGGGGATCCTCTGTTGAAGGGGATGGAGCGCCGTCTAGGTCCTAGGGCTTTCTGGGCGTACTACCAAGATATGGCTGAGCGAGAGTTCGTCCAGCAGGTGGGTAGGGTGCTCCGTTCACCTAGTGATGTGGTCGAGTTCTGGAGCCCTGATGAAACGTGCCATAGAAAGCTGAAAAAGGTGTGGAAAGGTGTGGTTGAATCTTGATTTGCGGTTGAGCTATCTTCTTTTTTTTCTCATCCTTTTCTTCCGGGCGCGGCCAGTTTTCATTGCCCAGGGAGCCCACATCGCGCCCTCGATCGCGCCAACAACGAGAAGCGATACGAGTATGATCGCCAAGTTCCGGTAAATGCTAAAGTCTTCCGCGTAAAATGCCAAAAACAATATGAAGAAGATTAGCCAGCCACAACCCACCACAGTTGAAACCGCAGTCCTTGAGGCCAAGCCAGGTCGCTTCTTCCGGGCGCGGCCAGTTTTGATTGCCCAGGAAGCCCATATCGGACCGAGTATTGCGCCCACAACGAGAAGCGATATGAGTATGATCGCCAAGTTCCGGTAAACGCCAAAGCCTTCCGCGTAAAATGCCAAAAACAATATGAGGAAGATCAGCCAGCCGACGCCCACCACAATTGAAACTGCAACCCTTGCGGCCCCTCCGGGCGGCATTTCACCTTTCCACTCTTTATGTTTCCCTCTCATGGTTTGTCTCCTACCATCAGGGAATAATTTTGAGGTCATATAAAAGTTTAGCTCAATCTGGCTTTGCACAATAATTCAATTTCTGCACAAAAAATAGTACAAACTTGGATTCAAACCCCCAGTACTGCACCATGGGTTTTGACAAGTAGGTTGAGTGGATTATGTCTTGATCGAGAAGAATGCCACAGTAAGCAGTATCAAAGCAACCCAGATAAGTATGAGACCGATCAAGATTATAGTCAAGACAGCACCTATCAGCATTAACAATCCTGCAGTACCAAACATGTTCACCCCTGTCTTCGTGGAAAGGGTCGTTAATGATTTTCTCAAGAAAATGGCCGAGACGACAACGAATACGAAAAGCGCAACCAAACTTCCAATTATGACTGCAATATGGGGCTCAATAATATCCCAGGTCACGGGTTGCCAGTCAACCTCTTGAAGACCTGCCCAGTCACCCCAAGCGATACCCAGATCGGATAATAAACCAACGGCTGCCACCACAATCCCAGCCACGAAAACTACTACCCCTATTATTGCTATGATAGTTCCATAAAGTGCGTTGTTAAATATTCCTTTTGCATTGTAATAATCAGATAATCTTTTCAAAGCTATCAGTACAAGTATTAGGCCAACCAGCCCAAGCACGCCGGTGTAGGCCCCTGATAGGGGACCTATTACCATCAATAGTGCTCCTACACCGCCCAGAGCTTTGTTCGTTTCCAAAGATCCTCTAGCTCTCCGCGGCAATGTGATCCCAATAGTGTTACTACGTGTTCTTTTTAAAGGTTCCTAACTAAATTGCGGACCTTCAGGACTGATTCTTAATAGCGCGCCATGGCCGAGATTTTGGATATTGAACACAGAGATGTTAAGAATGTGGAGGCTCAAATAGACCTGATGGTCGAGAGGAGAGTTAGCGCGGCAACGTAATTCCCGACCATCCACCGGTTCTGTAAACTTGGTGGGGTCATTATCTACCTGATAGAATTTAATACCTTTTTCTTAAGATGATAGCATAACTTGGGGGTTGTGGGTACAAATCTAGGTTCAAACCCCTACCCCCGCACCACAAATTAAAAATGGCTGGTGGGCATGAGTGTGGTGCAAGTAAAAATTTATGGGATTATTTTCTTGTCCTTTTCTTCTTCGAAGCATTTCTCATTTTCTTCTTCCAAGCAGGGCTGGTTTTGTACCACCAGTAAACCCACATCGGACAAAGTATCACACACACAACAAGAATCGATGCTAAAACAATCGCTAAATTCTCGTAAACGCTAAAGCCTTCAGTGTAAAATGCCAAAAACAGTATGAGGAAAATCGGCCAGCCACAGCCCACCACAGTTGAAACCGCAACCCTTGGAGCCAATCCGGGTGGCTTCTCCCGAGCGCGGCCAATTTTCATCCACCAGTAAGCCCACATCGGACCGCGTATCGCGCCCACGACAAGGAGCGATGCGAGCACGATCGCTAAATTCTCGTAAATGCTGAAGCCTTCCGCGTAAAATGCCAAAAACAATATGAGGAAGATAAGCCAGCCAACGCCAGTTACGATAGAAACTGCAACCCTTGCGGCCCCTCCGGGCGGCCTCTTCCGGGCGCGGCCAGTTTTGATTCCCCAGTAAGCCCACATCGGACCGAATATCGCGCACATAACGAGAAGCGGTGCGAGCACGATCCCTAAATTCTCGTAAATGCTGAAGCCTTCCGCGTAAAATACCAAAAACAATATGAGGAAGATAAGCCAGCCAACGCCAGTTACGATAGAAACTGCAACCTTTGCGGCCCATCCGGGCGGCATTTCACCTTTCCAATCTTGTCTCCCTCTCATGGTTTGTCTCCTACCTTCAGGGAATCATTTTGAAACTAACATTTGAAGCTATATAAAGATTAAGCTCAATCCATGCTGTGTTGCATTATTTCGTCTTCAAGCTAAGCGTTCCACCAATCAGGGCCAATACTCCGCCGACGATGCAGATGTAAAAGCCGTAGCTAGAACTAAGATGTAGCTCGGGTATTGTAACGACCCGCGATAGGTAAGCGCTGACATCGAAGTAACCCCAAAGCCCCCCAGCGATAGCGGTTATCCCGCCTATCGGGAGCAAGAAGCCTACGGGTCTCTTCCCGTTCAGTAGCGCGAAGCCCCCCAACAGAGCGATAATGCCTCCAGCCAAAGCGGGGTAGGGGGAATAAAAAGAAATTACCCGAGTTGTTCTCAGGTTCCATCCAGAATCGCTCAACCCTCCTGCTGACCATCCACCCATATAGCTTCGGCCTATCCAAGGCAAAAAGACCCCGACCACCGCCAGAATGCCACCGATTAGCCCGATGAGCAAGAGCGTTTGCTTCTCCATTCTTTTCACTTTCAGCTAGTTGCGGACATTCAGTTTTAAAAACTTATTTTACTTCATTTTCCCCCGTTTCTTCCTCTTTCTCGGTTTCAACTTTTGGCTCGGCCTCAGCTTCGCTGGGTTTCTCTTCTTTTCCAAGCAGCAGCCCAAGCAGGGTCCGCTGGTCGATTTCGGCCCGCGCGCGCCATCCCACGTAGAGCAACCCCTCATCGTCCTCCGAGAGGTAGCCCCTGCGGATGAACCGGTCGAGGGTCGACTCGATGCGCCAGCGCGGGAATTTCTCCTCAAGCATCCGCTCGACCTCCTTGAGGGGGACCTTTCCCCGCTTCGAGAGGATGTGGGCGAGAGCGACCGTGAGCATGGCCATGTCGTCGATCCGCCACCCGAAGGTCCGGACCTCGGTGAGTTTTGGGTGCCCGCGCAGGATCACGTAGTAGCGGTCGGATTCGGAGCTGGTCTCACCCTCGCTCACCCGCTTCACCTGCAGCCCGAGCTTCTCGAGCTCGGCGTCGAAGAGCTTCAGGACCTGCTCGTAGTCCCGCCCCAGGGCTCGCCTCAGCTCCCACGCCTTTGCCCCCGGCTGCATGTGGTGTTTATACAATAGGAGCTGGGCAGCCCGTGCCAGCTTCTCGCGGAGCTCCACGATGTCTTGCCCCTCAGCCACTCTTCCGCCTCCTTTGAAGCCACTCGCTGCGCGAGATCGCGATCGGGACCGAGAAGGTCACAACGCGCTCGAGCTCCCGTGGCTTGGCTAGCGGCTTCAGCAAAATTTCCTCCTCGAGAGGCTTGAGCTCCAGCGTGGCGTACCCGTAGCTGACGAGGAAGCTCACGAGCCAAGCCCGCGCGACGGTCTCCTCGAAGCTCCGTTTAGAGATAAAGTCCCAGTAAGAGAGCACGCCCCGCTCCCCAGCCGCATCCTTGAGCTCTCGCCAAGTCCGGTCAAGCACGGCCGCGAAGTCCTCCTCGGTGATGATCCCGAGTCTCGCGAGCTCCCGGCGGCCGATTTCCCCAGTCAGCACTTCGGTCGTGTCGAGCCCCCGCCACCGCTCCTCTAGCGGGGGCAGGCTAGTCCAGTACCCCTGCGCCTCCTTAATCCCGTGGGGGGAGAGAGACTCCAGCTGCACGATGGGATGCCAAGCATGCGCTAGTACCCCCGCCAAATCCTTGGCCGGGAGCGCGTGGAGCTTGAGCATGATCAGCAGCGGGTCGAGGTAGAGCATCGACGACTTGTGCTTGATCCACTCCCCCTGCTGGAACACCACGTCCGCGAGCCCGAGTACGGCTTGGATGTCGAGGTAGAACTCTTCATGCTTTTGGAGCTTGGGCAGGAGCTCCCGAAGGCGGTCGAAGAACTCCCGGACCTCGACGTCGAATGGGTCGAGCCCGCGCTTCCGCACTGTGTCGCAGAGGTCGATTATCCGAAGCAGCGTTTCTTGGCGCTCGCCCGGCATCCTATGCAGCCACCTTCACCCGCGAGACCCCCGCGGTATTCTGGACGGTGATCACGTTTAAGACCCCTTTTACGTTGATGAGCTGCCCTGGGGTGATCACGATGTATTGCGTCCCTTCGCCCTTCATGAACTCCACGATTCCCTGCAGGATCGCCTCCCGATTGCGAGGGTCCAAATGGGTTTCGAACTCATCCACCGCTCGGATGGGTGATTGGATTCGCTGCTGCAGTGCGAGCAGGAAGCACATCAGGGCGGTCGTGCGCTCCCCGCCGCTCTGGGTGTAGGCATTGAGCACTTGGGGCTCGCTCCCGCGGAACCCAACGAGAAGCTCCAGCCCCGCCTCCTCGATATCGTGGGCATTTGCCAGGTTGATGTCACCGCTCGCGTTGACCCGCTTCAGGATCTCTTGGTAGCTGCCCCGGACCTCCTGCATCAACTTGCTGAGCTCGCTCGACCACTTTTGTTTCCTGAGCTCGAGCTCATCGAGTGCCCGCTGCCGGTTGGCCGCAGCCACCTCGGCTTTCGCCTCCAGCTCCTTTAGGGTGCCCTTGTAGCTGAGATACATCCGCTCGACGTCGGGGGATACATCAGCGAGGCTCGCCAGCTGCATGTTTGTGAGCTTCAGGTCATCGAGGACCTCTTGGGGCTTCCGCTGGGTCTCGATCCGCTCGCCAACTTGGCGTGCCTCCTGCTCAAGTCCCTCTAGCTCGCGGCGCGCTCGCCTGAGTTCGGACTGGGCACTTGAGATGTCCCGCTCGAACAACTCGCGGCGGAACCCGAGCACGGCGGTGTGGACGCGTGAGTTCACGTGGGCCTCCCTAGTTTTTTCCAGCTTCCCCTTGACCCCGACGAGTTCAGATTTAACCTCCTTCGCTTTGGCATCCGCCTCCTTCATGCCTTCCTTCGCCCGCTCCAGCTCAGTACTTAGGTCCTCGAGCAACTTCTCCAGACCGGTCCCCACAGACGAGCGGAGGGAGGTGTTGAAACTTTCGATTAGTTTGGCTCGCGCCTCGGTTTCGGCGTGGGCCCGCTCGTGGGTGATGAGTCGTTGGTAGGAAGCATCGAGCCCGAATTCCAGCTCCTTAAGCTTAGCCTCGAGCTCTTCTCCGCGCTTCGAGCTCTCGTTCAGTTCCCCCTCGATTTCTTGCAGTTCGGCCCGTAGCCCATCGAGCTTTCCGCGGAGGTTCTCGACAGCCTCCTCCTGCCGGATGCACTTCGCCCACGCGTACTCGAGCTCGAGCTCGCGCTTACGCTCCCCGAGTTCGCGCTTGCGCTGGAATCGCCCGTACTCACCCTCCCAGTAGCGGAGCGTCTCTTGGGCTTTCTCGAGCAGGCTCCGGATCGACTCCTCCTCGCTGAGCGTGTGCGAAAGCTTCTCGCACGCCTCGAGGATTCGCTCCCGGTACTCCCGGATCCCCACCGCCTCCTCGACGAGCTTGAGCCGCTCGCGGGCATCTATTGCACCGAAGACATCGATCATGTTCTGGTGCATGATGATGATCATGTTGTCGGGGTTGATGGAAAGTCGCCCGAGCAGCCTGAGAACCTCACCCTTCATCACCGTCCGGTTGTTGGCCTCGTGCCAGTAGGTCCCGTCGCGGTTGAGATAGCGGGAGAGCACGAGGGTGTCCGAGTTTATGCTGGGGATTGGGCGCTTTCCATCGTAGGAGGAGTTGTCGAAAACTACGCTCACCCGCCCGAGATCCTCCCCCCGGCGAATGAGGTCCCCGAGCCTCCGCGAGCGCTCGGTGTAGGTCTGCCCGAGGGCCACCGCCAGCCCCAACAGGATCGATGATTTCCCGGCGCCGTTTGGACCGCACACTAGGTTGAGCCCCGGTTTGAAGGGGATTCGAGCATATTGATAGCTCATGAAGTTTTCCAGGATTATCTCCCGGATTAAGGCGCTTTTAGTCATTTCCATCATTTTAAATTTGGGGCTTCAAACTTTAAAGCCCTCCCGCATTTAAGTTTGGAAGGTGGCCTAAGTGGTGCTGGTAGCCAAAATATTCGAGGTCCGAGAGCCGCTTGAGCTGGGAGTGATAGCCCGGAAGCTCAAGGACTTCGGCGAGGAAGAGCCCTACGAGCGCGAGGGAAAGCGTGAGAAGCTCACGATGGAAATTTTGGACCTGAAGCTGGAGGGCGACTCGCTGGTGGGGATCTTCAGCAGGGACTTCATGCTCAGCCGCTACTATAAACGTGGGCTGGTTGAAACCTTAGTGACAGAGGAGGTCCCCTTTAAGATCAAGCGTTCAAAAGGGCGAACCTTCCTAGTCGTGCTCGCGCCTTCAAAGGCCCGCGGGGTGAAGAAGCTGCTGACGGACTACGTGGCGAACAAGCTCAGCGAAATCCTGTTTATCAAAACGGGAGCAATCGTCGAAACGAAAATCACCCACGAAACTCTAAAGAATCTTCACGAGTCAAATCCCCGCGCCACCAAGCTGATCTGGTTTGATGAAGTGGACATCCCAAACGTGGGAAAGCTCGCGCTCGCCGGGTCAGCGCTTGCCGATACCAAACTCTACCGCGATTATCTAGAGCACAGCAAGATCTGGTATGCAGTATTTGAGGTACAAAAGCGCGGGTTGGTGGTCGGGATAACCCGGAACTGCGTGGTGACGCTGTTCAGCCGGATCGAGCAGCGCGAGTTCGTGGATTACGTGCTTGACGAGGTACTCCCGCTGATCTCGTGAGACGCCAAAAATCGCTCGACCAGCTTGAGGCAGCCCATCGCTCGTGCCCGTTTTCTCAGGTCCTCGCGCGAAATCTTGAAGCGTCGCATCAGCTTTATGACATGCTCCCGGTCGTGCGGGGCTTTCAGCGGGCTCCTGCAGGGGGAGGCGCTCGACGCAGCCTTGAACACGGCCAAGTCCACGGGCTTCGGCACAGGGATGTCGACGCCGAAGACTTCAGCCCCCCGAAACTTGATGTCGCGCCAGAATTCCTCGTCGGGTGTGATCTTCTGCTCGATGAGCTTGCCGCGTACTTTGGCGCGAAACCAAAGCCTCTTGAACATGACATCCGCCCCAATCCTGCCGTGCTGCCACCCCCATTTCGCAAAACCCGGTGCAAACCCTCCGAGAGGTTTTGTCTCTTTGAAGTCCATCCCAACCAAGGATAAACAGGCGGATTCAAAATCTGAGGAGTCATTGGTGATGAGGTCCATATCCAAAGTCCTTTTGAATATTCCATACGCTTGCACGGCCACTGCTCCGACGAATGTAAATTTTCTTCCCTGCATCCTCTCGACGAACTCGGCAATTAAGCCCCTCAGCTTTACATCCACACGACTGCCCCCAAGCTGAGCGTATCAACCATGTCGACCACTTTCCCCCGCGCATCCGCAAACTGCCTCCGCCAAGCTTCCTCCTCGACTTCGTCCGTTGGCGGCTCCTTGATGAGATTCCGCTTGAAGTTTAGGTGTGCCATCACCCGCCTTAGGTGTTTTCTCGCCTCTGGTGGTAGTTCCTTGAACCTCTCAGCGTTGAGGTGCTCACCTTTTGCTCTCATCGCTATCGCGGCCATGTAGTCTAAGCCCGAAACGCTGATGGGCGTGTTGGGGTAGTTGGCATAGGCCTGGATCACCGCATCTTCAACCGAGGATATCTTGAAGTGGATGCCCTCCAGCTCGGCTTCCTCAAACTCGACCGCCACCTCATTGCTGACTTGCGAGCGAATGTGCCCGAACCTCGTCACCTTTTTCCTTAGCTGCATCGGGTGTTTGCTCGCCAGCTCGATCGTCGGAGCGTGGTAGGGGGCGTGGTAGTTGAGGGCGGTCGTGCCTACTACATACCAGTCAAGCCCCTTTATCGCGGCGAAGAAATTCATGATTTCCCGGAACCTCACGTCAGGATGCTTAAGCGCAAGCCGCATCCCTGCTTCGCGCGGGGGCACCACTCTAAATTTTACCCTTCGGTTTTCCCGTCCTAGGCGCTCCAACAGCCCCTTTTGCTTGAG
Organism: Hadesarchaea archaeon; assembly: GCA_030619825.1. GTDB lineage: Archaea > Hadarchaeota > Hadarchaeia > Hadarchaeales > Hadarchaeaceae > DG-33. The sequence continues at coordinate 17,084 of JAUXAS010000004.1, read as the reverse complement.
CACCCAGAAGGCCTTCTTACACATGGGAGGTGAGATTTTGATACGTTTGAGCACCTCAGGTACGCTGACCGGCCCCTCGCCAAACTCGCCATAGAGCTTGCAGTAGGTTGCCCAGATTTCCTTTTCGATCATCAATATATACCATATAAGTATACATTAATAAGGTTTTCCAATTTATACCCATTTGGTAACTTTTTGCCCGGTGAAAGCCGAGTGTAGTGCCTAAACACTTGTGAAATTTTTAGATTTAGTTGGCACTACTGTCGTCGATCGCCGAAAACGCTTGAGCCGTTCCAGTCATTCGGACAATCTTTGCTCGACCTGCTCCCGCCACATGCACATCTCGCAGTCCTCGCTCCGGGTAGGCGGGGTGGTTGCATTGATGATTTCCTTGGCCCGCGCGAGGGTGTCTAGGACCCTGCTCGAATCGACTGACGCGCGCACCGCGGTTATCTTGAACGGGAAGAGTCCCTTTCCCAGGTCCCCGTGCTGAGGGGTGAAATACAGCAGCACGCCTCCCGCCACGGGCTGGTACCCGTTTCGCTCGAGCAGGTAGGCGTACCCGTCGAGCTGCATCTGGTAGTAGTATGGGACCTCCTCGGGTGGCCTGCCCGTCTTGTAGTCGACAATGTGGTATTTTCCGTCAGGGGTTTTCACCAGAGCATCGAGCTTTCCCGCTACGGTGATTCCTGTAGCCGGGTCAGTTGCCCTCAGCGTTTGGCTGGCGTCCAGGAGCGTGCCGCGAACGGGGAACCATTCAGGTAAATCCGAACCCCCGATGAACTGGCGCATGTACCCCTTGATTACGGAGTCCATCTGGGAGGTGATACGGGCGAAGATGGATGGGGGCGAACCCAACCGCTCGGCAATCCAGAAGCAGAGCGGGCAGTTGAGGGCCGATTGGAGGCTTGTAACGCTGAGCGTGATGGGTTCGGCCATAAGGATCCCCACTAAATAAAACCGCCTTCAGTCAAAATCTTTTTCATTTCATTGAGAAATTTTTCCGCCCATTTGATTGCGTTTCTAGCATCCGTTTCGGATACAGCACCGGTGCTATCATAGATCGCAAGGTGCCTCTTCCTCCTCATCCTATCGAACGCAATGACAACATCCGTAAATTCTTTGCTCAAGAATGCCTCGACGAACTTTACCGCTGACACGTGCTGAGCCTCACCCGAGGGTCTATAGCCACAGGAGAACATCAATGCCCTCGCTGCCTGAAGCATGGAATTGTACGCGATGGAGAAAGCCCAGTCGTGGTCATCCTTTAGAATTTTTGTGGCTGTTTTCAAATCCCTCTCGGCGAGTTTGAATGAGTCCTTGACCTTCCTCTTGTTCACCGGCAGGCTTTTTATCAGGCCCTCCCTTTCCAATTCCTTAAACTTCACTCGGCTCACCCACAAGCTGGATCTTCTTCTCCCTCAACACATTGCTGACGAATGGGTCCTTTTTCTTTACCCTTGACTCGAACTCCCTAGGGCTGAACAGCGTGTAGTTTATCTCCCTCGACAGCCGCTCCTCCAACTTTCTAATCAGGGGTATCAACTTCTTCTCATCGACCTCTCCGACGATCATGAGGTCTATATCGCTTTTCAACTGCTCCTCTCCCCTTGCGAACGAGCCATAAATAAAGGCAAGTTTCACCTCGCCGAGTCCAGACAAATTTTCTTTTATGACCTCGCCTAGCCCCTCCGTCTTCAGAAATATACTTTTTAGTTCCTCATAGATCGGCATTTTTTTATCCACCACGTAATACTTCAGGTTTCCCACCCTCTCGCTCTTCAGTAGACCTATGGACTCCAATTTCTGCAGTTCCCTTCGCACAGAGTTGATATTCCCGCCAGTTTTCCTCGCGAGCTCCCTGACGTATAATTTTCTATCTGGGCTAAGGAGGAACAGAGCCAAAATTTTGACCCTCGTTTTTGAGCCAATTATCGATTCGAGCATGAATACATAATGTATCCGATAGTATAAAAAAGTTACTCAATTGCCCACAAGTTCTTGGAACAGTTGAAGCAGTATCGAAGGCTAGAAGAGTGCACCAGTTTTGCTCGTCGAATTTGAGACAGGTTCATTTAAGTCCTTCGTACAATAGATAACAGGAATTTCTTATAATTCGTTGTAAGCAAAGGAATTTCCTGGCTTTTCTTATAATGCGTAGGAAGAAAAGCACGTCTTCGTAGTCAAATGCTGGAACGCATAGCACTGGAGGGGTTGTGGCCTCCCGAGCTCTTGGAGCAGTTCTCATTTGGTCGCTAGATTCCCTGGGGAAAAAATTACTCAAACTCGGGCAAAAGTTAAAGTTTTACATTCGCGCAATCCATTCGTTTCGAGGCAAGCAAATGACAAAGCTCACTTTTTACGGCGGCTTAGGCGAGGTCGGCGGCAACAAGATCCTGCTCGAGGACCGCGACACCCGCCTCTGGCTCGACTTCGGCCTCAGTTTCGGACAAAAGGGCGAATTCTACGGTGATTTCATGGGTCCCCGCTCGAAGGGGGGCATCCGGGACCTCCTCCGAATGGGGCTCATTCCCCGCCTCGACGGGATTTACAGGGACGACCTCGTGCACGTCCCGAAGATCGACAATGCACTCAGAGAGCTCGGCATCGAGGACACGTCCTACTGGACCCCGCAGCTCCAGAGCTACGGAGACGTGCTCAAGCGCGATGGGAAATCCTGGCTCACGGGGGTCCTCCTCACCCACGCCCACATCGACCACTGCGGCTACATCCCCTACCTCGACCCGCGGGTCCCGATTTACTGCTCCGAGGTCACGCTGCGGGTGCTGGAGACCATGGAGGAGATAAGCTGGGATGAGTTCACCAAGGTCAAGCCTTGGAGGGCCGATCGCATCAAGAGAGGGGCTTTCCCAGGCAAACCAACGATAAAGAGAGGAAATGAGGTTGCCCGCGGGTTCAAGATTTTCACCCCGGGGAATATCCTCAAAATCGGGGGGCTGCACGTCCAGACCTTCACCGTTGATCACTCGATTCTCGGGGCTGTGGCCTATCTGATCACGACCTCCGACGGCAAGCGCGTGCTCTACACGGGGGACTTCAGGTTCCACGGAAGGCAGGCCGAGGCGACCAAGCGCTTCCAGGATGCGGTCAAGGGGCTCGAGCCCGACGTGATGATAAGTGAGGGGACACGTGTGGACGAGACCGAGCCGGACTCCGAGGAGCGCGTCCAGGCCGAGTGCACCGAGCTTGTCTCGAAGGCCAAGGGGTTCGTCGGGGTTGATTTTGCGTGGAAGGACCTGACCCGCTTTGAAACTCTTCGGGAGGCCGCTCGAGCCGGCGGGAAGACGTTCGCGATATCAGCCCGTACCGCTTACCTGCTCAACAAGCTGGGGCGCGGCGGGGAGATGGAGAGCGACCCGAAAGTGAAGGTTTACGTCTCCCGGAAGGGCAGCATGTTATACTCCCTAGGCGACTACACCAGGTCGAAGTACCTCGCGGGGTTCAGCTCCGACTGGGATAAAGGGGGCCCCGATACCCGACACCTCAAAGATGGGATACGGGCCTATCAGATCAAGGCCGACCCCTCGCGCTACCTCGTGTACCTCTCCTTCTGGGATTTCAACGAGCTCATCGACCTGCAGCCTCCGGAGGGGGGCCTCTTCGTCTCGGCCTCATCGGAGCCCTACGACGAGGAGGGGATGATCGAAGAGGAGCGGAAGAAGGCCTGGATGAGGCACTTCAAGCTTAACCCTCCCGACCACGAACTGCTCCACGTACACGCCTCGGGGCACGTTTCCGGGGTCGAGCTCAAGGCTTTCGTGCGTGAGATTAAGCCCAGGCAGATATTTCCAGTTCACACGGAGCACCCAGGAGAGTTCAAAGGACTGGCTGGGCAGGTTCATGAAAAGATTAAACTGCGGGAACCATATGAAATCTGAAAGCAGGGGCGACCATGAGGGAAGCTGACATCATTCGCATTCTGCAATCTGACAAAAATTTGTATGGCGAGTGCCCCAACTGCGGGGATAGCTTCCAGCTGGCCAAGGTGGAGTTTTTCTACGGCGACCGCTTCACCCCTCGGGCTAAGGAAAGGGTGGCGGAGTGGATGAAGGAGCTCAAAGGGAGGGGCAAAGAACTGAGGGAAAGGCGTAGAAAGGCAAAAGAACGGGCCACAAAGGCAGCCCTCAGCGTCAACGTGGGGAAGGTTATAGAAAAAATCGTGCCCGCCCTACCCTGCTTCAAGTACAACCCACAGGATTGTCGCGGGCTTTTCGACCCTATTGACTTCATCCACTTCGACGGGCTCGCCGAGAAGAACAAGGTTGACTTCATCAGGATAATAGACCTCAAGACAGGCGGAGCTGGATTGAACGAGCGCCAGAGACAAATCAAGGACGCCATCGAAAGAAGGAAAGTTGAGTGGGAGGTCTACCAGAAGAAATAGTGGTGAGAACCTATGAAAGGGTCTAGCACTTTTATCGGTCTTTTCAAGGCGCAGAGAAACATTTTTGGTCTTTGCCCTCTGTGTGGGGGGATATTTCGACTCAGCGAAATCAAAATCTCGTATAAACGTAAATTTCCGATAGATTGGTATGACAAGCTGTTAGCGGAAGGGGAGGAACTTGGTGAGAAAGAGGGGGAACTGGAAGAGAAGCTAAAAATCATAAGGAAAAAAGCAACCGAACGCGCTAGAAGGGTTCTGCTACCGAAGCTCCTGAGAAGGGTCGATCCCCTCTTCACCTCCTTGGGGTATTTTCCCCAAGATGCGAAGGCGATTTTCGACCCCATAGACTTCGTGATTTTCGACGGGATGAACAGGGATGAGAATGTGAGGAGAATCGTGTTTATGGATCATGAGACTGAAAACAGGGACCAACGAATTATCCAAAAAAGCATAGAGAAGACAATCGAGAAAGAGAGGTACGAGTGGGAAACCATCAGGATATCATCAAAAACCGGGGAGATTGAAATTTCTAAATAGTTTATCTGGCGTTTCAGTAATGGCATCTATTAGTAGCATTAGGCATGTTTTACACACCAAAAAAGTCAATTCATTAAATAACTTCTTTTTCCCCACGCGCGAATCTATTCAAGTAGCTTTCTTGTGGTGTCTAACGTCCGCCCGCGCTTGGGCCCTTAGACCTCAATTATCATCCGGCGCCTCGTTAGCAGCTTGATTATTGCCTTTTGCTTGGGTTCGATGTCCATCTCCCGCACCACATCCTTTGGCAGGTAGATGCCTAATCGCTCCCCGCCAAGAGTCGTTATCGTGCACTCGTACCCCCCAGGCACCCGCTCCTCAAGCACGCGCTCGATGATTCCGCTCGATCGGAGGTCGTACGCCTGATCGCTGCAATTCCTGCACCGCGTCCCCGTTAGGCCCGTTATCACCACCCGCTCCCCCGTTCGGTAGCTCTCGTAGACCAAGTCGTCAGCGTAATCCATGGTCGGCTGGTTGCAGACCGGGCAGATTCCGCCCCGCACCCCTTTCAGCGGGCTCTCCTTTCGCGCGTCAGCCTTTGCGAGCAGCCGGCGCACCTCCTCCATTTCCTCCTTTGTCACGACATGGATATCTTCATCTCTAGGCCTTTCCATCTTCATTCCTCCTCTCCGAACGCGGTTACCACGACCACGAGTTCGCCGTTGATTTTTTGGACCTCGAACACGATTCTTATCACTCTTCCTTCCTCCGTCAGCTTCGACCACGTGACATATCTTCCCTCCACTTCTCGGTCTGGTTTCAGCGGTGTGCCGTAACGCAGCGCCACCAGAATCTCTTGCCTTCGTACGTCGTGACGCGGCCTTATGTGTTCCCATCTTATCATAACCTTTTCTTCATTCACGAGTTCGACGACGCGTTTGCGCAACTCACGCATGTCCTCGAACTTCAACCTCATGTTTTGTCGCCCCTCCCTTTATAGATTTGTATTTTCTTCGTTTTATTATCGTAAAAAATACGTCTTTCTCTTTTACCATTTGCCAGCACTTTTCCCGCCTAGGCTTTGGGTGGAGGTCATTTATAAGGAAACAATGAGCTGAGTTTTCGGGCCCAAACGACTCGTAGTGAAATCATTTCCCGCAACCTTGAACAGGTCCGCCCTCGTCACGGTCCCTGTCACACCGAGGAGCCCCAAGTATCCATGCGGGATGGCCCTGCGCTTCGCCCGGATCACCCGGGTCCGCGCGGACAAATCACCCGGGGAGGCGGACACCCTCGGGCGGGTCAGGGAGATCTACGCGAAACAGGTGAAGAAGCACCGCTAGGGTTTTTACGTTTGTGCAGGGGTTGCGGGCGGGTTTAAAAACCAGTTAAGCGACCGCTACATCTAGTGATTAAGCTGCCTTTTGCTGACCATCTTTTTCTTCTACAGAAAACAGGAGAGTAGTGTTATCTGTTTCTTAACCTAGTGAGTCAAGCTACGGACACTTTTTTAGATCCCTGTTTTTTCGTTGTCAATATTGGAAGTATCATACCAATTCGCATGATAGATTCTTTGAGAGCCTGAGAAACACTCGCGTTATATGCCTCTCTACGTGTAATGAGCGGGAGGAATTTGGAGTATGTTTCAGGTGGCGTGGCTAAAATCTCATTGTACTTCTTTTTTATTTCTTCGAGTTTCTTCAGCAAGGTTTTAGAGGTATCTTTCCTTTCGTGAACAAGAGATTTTTCAATGCATTCAAAAACTTCTTTAAAGCGGGATATCTTTTTTTCGTAAAGAAGTTGAATAGATTCTTCTACGCTTGTATGTTTGAGGTATTCCAACATTGTTTGTTCTAGAGCCTTGAGGGCACAACTTGAAAGAGGCCATTTTTCCTTGGGGGGCTGACGTTTATTGAATTGAAGGTAAGATCGTAAAATCGCTTCATAAATCATGTCTAAGCTCATTTCATTTTCCAGCCTAGCCAACACAATCTTGTATGGCAAATTTTTATCAAACTTAATTTCCCAGATCGGCTTTATTCCATGTTCTAGCAGAATTGCTTCTTTTTCCGCTTCCCAAAGGGGGTATCGGCATCCATGAAATGCTTCATTATCATAATAAATGCCGAGCGGAGAAAAGACAAAGGCCCGTTGATCTTTTTGAAATAGTTCAAGGTTTATCTTTTTCTTCTGTTCACACCATTCCTTACCTTCCTTGCTGGATAACCATTTTAAAAAGCTATTTGAGTCAAACTCAAATTTTAGTTTTAACTTGAAGTTAGTCTTCGGCGGGCCAGGAATATCAGTTCTGTATTCGCTGTTGTAAAATCCAACTTCTCTCGGTAAATTTTCTGTGATGCTGTTAAATACTAGCCACATCCACATTACTAAGTTAACGCAGGGTACGTGGGCCCAGTAGTATTCCCAAAGTTTTTTCTGGAAACCTTCTAAATTAGTTTCTATCTTCCATCTTAGCCAAGGCATAGATTCACTAAATTTGGCGAGCACTTTTTCTGGGGAAAGTAATATTTCCAAGTCACTGTAAAATTTTTTCAGCTCTTTCTCGTTGTCGATCACATATGCATTATGCCCATGGTGCAGTCCTATTAATTCCTTTCTTTCACTCTCAGTTAGTTGTGTGGTAGGCCCAAAGATATGTGCAAAAATAAATGGATTCAAAACCGCAACTTTGGCAGAGTTGCTTCTTATCCTTTCCCAATCCGATTTTGATGTCTCGATTTCGAAAGCAGCTAGATAACACGTCTTGTCCATGAGAGGTCCGAAGTACCACGCGACATCAATATATCCCCGGTGGATCTGTTTCTCTTGCTCCGAAGTAATAGTGCATACGTTATAACGTAGCTTTTTGCCTATCTCAAGCAATGTGTCGATTTGTTTGAGGGCCCAAGGATGGCGATGTTTTCCCAAAAATGTCCCCATAAAATTTATCTTTACTCGTATTTGAACCTCGCTTTCTGTGCACTTTGTGCATAAATTCTAACGAATGTCAATTGTTCCCTTGGCCTTTTTGGCCTCTGGGTCCAAAGCTTGGGTGAAATCCCATTGTCCGCACCATAGGTTTATCGAAGCAGACAAATTATTTTTAGAGTAGGTTCTAGAGGGTACAAATCTGGGTTCAAACTCCTAATACCACCCCCACAGAATTTACATATCCGATGTAGCCAGTTCTTATAGGGACAGCATGATCGAGATGGTATCCGAAGAATTGTCAGATGGCGATAAGTGGTCAAATGGAAGAGCAAGTTGACCCAACAAGGTTAGCGATGATAGGGAATATTGAAACCATCTTATCGCGTGCGTTTCCTAGTGAGCTTAAAGGAGAGAGGATCAGCATATGTGAGGAAATCAAGCGGTGGAGTAAGGAATTCGCCAGAGAAAAAAACATGAAAATCGACATCGACCAACGAACTGAGCCGGTGGCAAGGACCACGGTGAATCTTAGCGGAAAAAAATCCTACATTATTGCTGTCCACGATCCGATGGGTGTAACGAAAGGTATTCCTGCCGAGAGCATAACAGGCGCCGATTACGCTGTTGAGTTCCCCATCAATTCTATGCAAGATAAACTTCTGTTTGTCCAGCTAAAGAGGGAGAGCTATGGGATGCCCCCAAAGCAATACTTCGGAATGGGTGCGGCCTACATGTTTATGCAATATCTTGGGTTAGAATGGTCATGGTTTGACAGATTTCGAACTGGAGCAAAGTACGTGACAAAACGGCAAAAACCTCACAATGAATTTCTCTTCGTTAAGATCATAGGGGGCGACATGTATATTCCTTTGAGTTCTATCCTAAGAACATTCGATTCTGAGAACTACAAACTTGGTGTAAACCTCGCCTCGAGTCCACCCAAATCGGGAAACGCCAAATACAAAGAAACCGCTAAATACGTGGAATTCACGGACATGAAACAACACTTAAGTGAATACTTCGTAGGTCTAACTGAATTCATAAAAGCCGCGAATAATTGTAGCATTGGTCTTGTTCATACAAGCGACCCAATATGGATACGTCGTAAAATAGATACATTATTCTTTCTTTCTCAATTGTTATCAAGGCCAAACGTTGTTGTAGTAGAAACAACGAGCACCATACTAAGTAAACTCAGGCGATTACTGTAAAACTAGCATGCAATTCTCTCAGAAGGCACCCATGAACTCACTATGGATTTTTCATTACAATTATTACCATTTCACGCTTTCCTTGAATTTTGTTAGAGATTCACCTTCTTCAGGTTTTCTAAAAATGTACAAATGTTCATGACTTATCAAAAGAAAATCGTAACCTTTGCCCCTCCACCTCTCCCTAGTTGACTTCATTTTCCACTGCATTTTTATGAAGTCTTCACGAAGGATGAACCCAGCATCTAAAAACGATTGCAGAACTCTGGGTGTGATGGGAACGAAGTGCTTGGTGAAGAGCGCCCACCGAAACCTTTAGATCCAAGAATTCCAAACATTTTCTCATGCAGCCGTACTTCTTCATCGCAGTCTCTACGAAGGAAAATCTCGAAATATGTAAAAAGCACGCTCATGCGGGCATGCCAAGCACAATGAATGGTCTGTGGGCTTATTTAGAGATTAAAGAAGGCGATTACGTTTCATTTCTGTATGGTGCTAAGGCGCATAATCTTTACAAAGTTATAGGAAAGGAAGCAATTGAAGATTCAGGGTTCTCATACCCATGGGAACCACTTTACAGGTTTGGCAGAGCAGTTGGTTTTCAATACCGACTTTATTTGAAACCGGTAAGGAAATTCGAAGAATCACTAGCGCGTGAAGGGTTTCAGTACATCGCAGAAAACTTGATGTTGAGGGGTGGGTATAGAAAAACTCACTTCCAAGCAGACCAGACTACTCTCCAGAGTACTTCCCAACTTCCAGAAGTTTACAGTGGCGAGCCAGAACCTTTAAGCTTACCTCCCCATAAGAATTTCACCCCAAAATTTGCAAGAGGCACAAAGACAAAGCAGCAAGGAGTCTTTCAGTTGAGAGAAATAATTCTCCACTCGCTTATAAGGCAGCATCTCTCCAAGAGCGATAAATTAGACGACCTTTTTGGTATTCTGGGCTTTAAGGGCTTTGTTCCCGAAGATTTTGAGATCTTAACGGAAAAAGCATTGCCGCGAGGGTATGTCGACTTGCTCATAAAGGACTCGAAACCCATGGGCAGATCAAGGATAATCGCTGTGGAAGTGAAACTAAGTAGGGCTGAGATGAAGGATGTAAAACAACTCCGGGGATATATAGAAGAGTTAGGAGAGGAATGCGTAACCGGAGTTATAATCGCCGAGAAAATTTCCAAGAGGATTTCTAGTCCAGACGTACATTTCATGAAATACGAGTTCGGAGGGATAGACCTCAAGGAGCCACATACTTTCGAGGAATTGCTTTCCGCGATTCGAATATCTTCCGGATAGCTCCCCGTATCTCTTCAAAAGGGTCGAATTCAAAAAGTTTCGAAAACGCTGGATAGTCCTTCAGGAATGGCTTCAGCAAACGGTACTTTTCCCCCCACCTGACCAAGTTGAGGCAAACCCATTCATCTATGTGGGGTGCCCGTACCCACAGCATCGCATCGGCGAAGTAGCCGTAGTTGGGGTGCTCCCAGTCGATCGCGACTACCGCGAAAGTTCCAACCTTCTTCCTCGTGGCTCTTATCCTGTAGCCGTTGCCCAAGTTTAGTGTCTTCCTCATCGATCAGATCGGATCAAAAAGGATCGTATTTAATGTTTCGGATCAAATTTTTCGAGAGATTCAGAAAAGGAGCAATAATTGAGCTTTTTTACTTGTAGGACGAACAAAATAAAGTAGTGCGGCTGGCGGGACTCGCCTTTAGAAATACTATGTCGGCTAGCTGGAAAGCTATCCCAAGATAGGAGGCTGCCCCTATTTAGTGCTGAAAGAGCCCTCGAGTTTTGCATGCTCGACAATCGAAGGCCGTCGTGGAGAGAAGAGTATTCGCCCTAGGTGTTGGACCGAATAGCGCAAGCGCCGCTCAAGAAAGCACTAGCTGTTTTTGTTGTTAGCTCCGTGACCAGTAGTAAAGTAAGCACAGCGGGGGGCAAGACCGCACTCCACACACTTCAGCCGCACAGCCCCACATATTCTAGCTGCGAAGTCGATGATCCCAAAGTTATGCTCTTTAAAATGGCCTTTTGGCAGGAGTTGCTTGGCTAGTTCCCACAGCGGTTCGTCCCGGTTAACATCTCTAGTAGGGGGCAAGCCGAAAAACCTCTGGAGAACCCTAGCAACATTTACGTCGACCACGGGGCGCGGCTCCCCGTACGCAAAGCAAAGCACCGCATTGGCGGTGTACCTGCCTACTCCAGGGAGGCTGACCAGCCCATCGTAGGTGGAGGGAACCTTGTTTCCGTGCTTAATGCGAAGAACCTGCGCAAGTTTCCCAAGAGCCTTCGTGCGCTGTTTCTGCAGGCCCAGGTGCCTGAGATCCCTCCGAAGATCCCGCGGCTTTGCCGACATCAAGTCTCCCCAACCACTGTACTCGGCGAAAAACCTGTCGTATATAGTTTCGACTTTCTTTGCTGTAGTCTTCTTTAACAAAATCTCAGTGATAAGGACGCGGTAGGGGTCTGCCTCCCGGCGCCACTTGAAATGCCTCCCTGACCGCGCATAGAACTTCCGAATCTGGCCGCGGAAGAAGCGTTTGTCTGGGGCTGGCACCCTCATCGTAACCCACCAGAATAGGCCGATGAGTTAAATTAATTTATCGTTCAAACACTGCCGCCGATCGGCGCTATAGAAAAGCTAAAATCAGATGTGAGAATGTATCTTTTGGTTGGTAAGATGGGCTATAGTGGAATCCACGAAAAAGCGCCGCGCGGATGCTACCCTAGCATCTCTTTATTCACCGGGGCATATGGCTTAGACTTGGGGCTTGAACGTGCTGGTTTTGAGATCAGAGCATGTGTTGAGAAGAATCCTTTCGCGGTTCAGACGATCCTCAGAAATCGCCCACAGCTGGCCGGGTGCGTGCTTCAAGAAGACGTGCGTAATGTGTCGGCATACCGCCTGTTGAAAATAGCTGGGCTCAGGAGAGGGGAGGCAGCCCTGGTGTCCGGTGGTCCGCCATGTCAACCGTTTAGCACTATCGGCCGTAGGCGTTCTGTGAGTACAGAAGATGGCACCCTCTTTCAGAAGTTCTTAGACCTTGTTTGGGGCATCAAACCTACTTTCTTCGTGTTTGAAAACGTCAAGGGCATCATCTCCGCTGCCCTCCGCCACCAACCTCTCGAAAATAGAAAAAATGCCCGCGAACCGCGCGGCAAGAAAGTACGCCTCGGCTCAGCCTGGGATTTTATACGCGGCTGTTTCGACAAGACCCTCCGCCGAGACAAGAAATATGGTTACCACACCTATATTTGGGAGCTGAACGCTGCGGACTTCGGCACGGCACAAGTGAGGAAACGTGTTTTTATTGTAGGTTCACGGAACGGTTACGCGCTTGAAAAGCCAATCGGCAGATTTGCCAGCTGTCACCGCCCTATTAGAAATGTCATCAGCCATTTAGACGGCGGGCACGAAACGCTAGGTGTTGACTATCGACCTTATGATGCGGTGCGGGCACATATCTTTACGAATAAATTAGTAAAACCAGGTGAGAACTGGAGGGTGTTGCCAAAAATGTGGCAGAAAAAGGTGATGGGCGCCGCCTACTACTCTTGGGGCGGTCGAGTGGGTTTCGCGCGGAGAATCTCGTGGGACAACCCTTGCCCGACGATCACAACAGATCCCCGGGGAAGAGCAACAAATCTCTGCCACCCTACCAAAGCGCGGCCCTTCACGACCACGGAGTGCGCCTTGCTCCAAGGGTATCCTGAAGATTGGCAATTTGAAGGAAGTCTGACGCAACGTTACATCCAAATAGGCAACGCTGTCCCTGTAGAGCTTGGAGAGGGTATTGGCCGGAGTTTGATAAATTGGTTTGAGGAGGGCTGCTCATGACATCAGACAATAATGGGAAGATTCTAAAGTATTTGGTTAATCGGCGGCCAGCTATTAGAATCTACCATAATGTGAGCGTGCGGGTCACAACTGGCAAGATAGATATTTCAAAACTCAGATACTGGAAAGATAATGCGAGAACATTTTTAAACATTAAGCGTATCCAGCATGAAACTGGGCGGTCAATATATGAACTGACTGACGATGAACTTCTTGACCAAATGATTACAGATCCGAAGCTCGAGCTTAGAGAACTCGCAAAATCTATTGATAAGAATGGTGTAAGGGTACCGATTACTCTAACCGAGAATGGACGCTTGATCGATGGTAACCGCCGCCTATTTTCGTGCAAAATACTAGTGCGAGACTATGTGAACAGGGGTGAAAAACCACCAGGCCACGTCTTGCGGATACCGGCTGATGTCATCCCACCACTACCAAAGATACTCGAAAAGTTGGTGGTCGCGGAAGCCAACTATATGGAAGATTTTAAAGTAAAGTGGCCCCGTGAGGTTAAAGCCGCGGTTATAGCGGGCGAATACGAGAAAGCGAGGAGGCGGGGTTTTTCACGAGATAAAGCGTATGGCGCGATTCGACGTATTTACGGGATAAACATTAGGACCATAAACAAATTTTTGGAAATAGAGAACTTCACAAAAGAGTTCGTGCGTAGTTTTGACAAAGAGAAGCAACTTGAAACCGAAGCGATTGTGAAAGACAAGTGGAATTGCTTCGAGGACTTTATTAATAAGACCAGGTACGGCCGCTACAAACTCGTAAGCAAGGCAGAGTTCAAAGAACTAAAAGAGAAGTTTTTTTCTTACGTTTATAATGATGTGATAAACACCATGACTGATGTCCGCGAGCTTATCGACTGCCATAAGGACGAAGTTGCTTGGAAAATGGTAGATGAGTCTGCTGGATTGCGCCTTCACGAGGCCGCAGCTTTAGCAAGAGCGAGCCTCTCAATCAAATCTTACCCAGAGAGGATCGAACAGTTCACCAAGTTTTTGGAGAACCTCGATCGAAAAAAACTTGCTGAAATCAGCGATGCGCCGCTTAAAAAGCTTTTGGCCGCAGTAAACTCAGCCCTTACTAAAATGAAGCGCGGGTGAGCAGACGGCAGTTAACATAACCCTCGTGGTTGGAGACAAATACTCAATGACTTACTTGGCCTGCAAGAAGAGATTTCCGCGCAGGCGACTTACCTTTAAAAAATTTAAGGAGATAAAAAACGCTCTCCGAAAAGGGCTCCCGATAAACAAAAGCGCGGCCCTGCCTTTATGGAACTCCAACCGTGGAATAATCCCCAAGTCCTCCCCAGAAGAATTGATTTTTGAAGAGGTTGCTCGTATCTCCACTCTTTGGTGTGAGAGGATTATCTTCGTATATGCAACAAAACCCCAATTCGACGGTCAGCCGAGGAGGATAGGCTCTGCTGAAGTTGCCTACCAACAGTGTAGCAACTTCCTACGTAAAATGGGCGTTACCAATCGTTTCGTTAAATGTTCAACAACAACGAAAGCGGTTGCTAGGCTAAAAAGGGGGGATTTTGATGCATGTTTATGCTCTAGAGAACTCGCAGAAGCAAAGGGGTTGAATACGAACATGGAAGACTGCGCCAACCCGTACAATGTGACCACATTCAGCGAATTTGCCAAAGTGGTGCCGCCTACTGGCAAAGTTCCTTTAGTTGCAATTAATGTACCCAAACTGGACAACGGTAGGATAACACCAGCCCACGTAGACCTCATGGCAGAGATTTTTGGCGGTGTAACAAACTTTGCATCTATGCCAAAATTCGTATTCGCCATGCAGACACGCGAAGACAGATATGGAATACTGATCGAGTTCCCAAATTTCAATGTCAAAGGGCTCCCCCTGCATCTTTTTGAAGAGCAACCCGATGTCCAGGTCATTGGCGAAGCTGGTAATTTGCAAGAAAGTTTTTCGTCTCACGCCTGCGCCTTTCTGCTCAGAATTTTTAAAATGAAAGAATGGCATAATTTCGCAAGTTACGGTCTCCACGAGGCCTACTTTTGCGCATGCCCCAAGTTGGATATTTTTGTACAGGGGTACAAACCCAATGTCGTTGAACAAATAGCACGCCTATCTCTGCGAAAACATGTGGAGCTATTTGCGTCTAAAGTCATCCACCCTAATCCCGCTGCGCGCGAGCTTTTAAACCAATTGCTAGAACGTGTAAAAGGTGGCGAAAGAATCGAAGATTTTGTGGAGTTTGTTCCCCTATAAAGAGTGCTAGCAGCTGAATAGTGGCTGGTTCCCGGCGTTACAAAAGAGCAGTGCGGGATTGGAGAGCCGCATAAAACAGAAGAAGATGTTTTAAACAAATATTGTAAAACTGACGATTTCAGAGACTGCCCTCGATATCTTGCATATCTCTAAAATGAAAAGGCCAGGTAAGAAAAAGGAAGAGTTCAAACTACAACCTTATGGAACTTGAATTGATCAAAAATGTAACCGTGCCAATACTTGCCCCAATCTATATCTCCCTCAGCGGGTGATGAATCCCCGATTATTAAAAGAAACTCTCCACCCCATACCTCCCTTAATTCCATGATTTTATCAGAGATATTTGTTAGTATCTTGTCTCTAATTTGTTTAATTTCATCAGCGGATGCCAGTTTACTAGCCCAAGTGTACGTGATCAAAATTCTGAGTTCACATTTCTTGCACTTGTAACGTAACAATTTCGGGAGTTCACTTCCAGTTACTGTTTCGTAATCGTGTTCATGCTCTATTAATATTGATGGATTTATCGAATCACCCCTATACCAAATAAAGTCGATGTTTTTGCATTCTTGGAAATAGCCCATTTTCCTTGCGAGTTTCATCAGGAAAACAGACATAACATGAGTCCACTGAGTATCTGTCCCCCAATTCCCCCGTTCATCAAACAATTCTCTCTGTATTCTAACTCCGTCATCGTTTGGGAGTCCCTCAGCAAATCTCTTAAACCATTCCGCAGCAGATACCATACAAGAATATTTTGATAAAAAACACTATTAACTCTTAGCTTCTGGAGCTGTGGGCCGTATAGGAAGCGCTTAAGCTCGTAGTGCGCGCCGAACTCGAGCAAATAGCGAAAACGCAAGCCTAATACCATTGGGGATAGTCGCCCATCTAGAAATAAATTGGGGGAGCTTGATACTTATGTCAGCTGGATCCTGAAAAAGAGCCACAATATCTCTTTTTTTCTTTGAAACGGGAAATTCTCTTTGAAGCAAGTGGTTTTGAATCCGAAATTCAAGCGTGGAGTGGCGCGGCTAGGCGGGATTTACATTTCAAAAACTCTTCATGCCACACGCCGCCTGCAGTATCCCCTCACGGGACAGGCCCCGCACCGCCCGCGCTTGCAGTACTCGAGCTTGAGCCTCACGAGCGCCGACTCGAAGGGCTCGAGGGCGCGAAGCTTGAGCCGCCTGCCCACCTCAAGCGCCAGCCTCGAGGGCTTCGGCCTAGCCTTCGGCCATATCCCCCGGAGCTCCCGAAGGAATATGTTCGTGGCGGTCGGCCCTATGCCCTTGAGCCCCTGGAGGAGTCGCTCGAGCTCCCGGGGGCCCGCAGCTTCCTCATGCAAGCGCTCGAGGTTCCCATACCGCTGCTTGAGGCCCTTCGCCATCTCCAGGAGGTTGGTCGCGGTCGAGAAGTCGTAGCGCACGTAGCCACCCGCGTCCAGCACCTCGACGAGCTTGTCCCACCCGGCCCGGAGCAGGGCGTCGGGGGTCGTCAGCCCCTCTGCCTCGAATAACCGATAGGTCTTCTTCGCGATGTCGGCCGAGATGCGCTTGGCGAAGAGCATCGATGCCAGGAACCACTTGAACCGGTCCCGGGGCTTCCGCAGGTCCAGGCCCAGCTCGCGCGAGTAGCTGGGGATCCGGGAGAGCTTGCGCTCGAGCTCCATGGGCACCCGATGTTTGATTGGCATCGGGGCGGTTAAGGGCAACGCTAAAAGCGGCAAAAGAGGTGCGGCTGTGGATCCTTAGACCTCGATTACCATCCGACGCCTTGACAGCAGTTTGATTATGGCTTTTTGCTTGGGTTCGATGTCCATCTCCCGCACCACATCCTTTGGCAGGTAGATGCCCAACCGCGCCCCGCCAAGCATGGTTATCGTGCACTCGTACCCTCCAGGCACCCGCTCCTCAAGCACGCGCTCGATGATTCCACTCGATCGGAGGTCGTACGCCTGATCG
>JAUXAS010000019.1 GCA_030619825.1 Hadesarchaea archaeon | reverse complement strand
TGCAGGGGCTCCAAGTGAAAAACATTTTGATTGGGACTGAAGAGGTTCAAGGCGAGCGCGGCGCGGCCAATGTTTCGACCGTCGAAATAGTGCTTGGAAGGAGTAAGTAGACCCTCCAGCGCTCTTTTTTTATTTTTTTTGCCCTCTTACCCAGTCTGAAAGCCCTTAAACCGCCAGAACGAAGGGCTATTGGGCTTGGGTTTGCGAACACCTATCTGCAACGTGTGCCTCAGGAGCGGTATCCTCTGCCAAGGATGTGAAAACAAGCTAAAAGAAGGTAGAATCTCCGAACTGGATATTAAAATTTCTAGAACTTTATTTGAGATAGCGCAAAAACGTCGAGGGTTGGAAAAAATAAACTTCAAACATGCGATTAGCACGAGCGGTTTGATCGTCCTGATGGTTGGGAAGGGGGAGATACGTTTCGCCGTTGGGGTGGGTGGCAAAGTTGTTCGGGAGCTCGAAAATCAGCTCCAGACGAAAATCCGCTTGATTGAGGAAGGTGCCCAAACCCGCAAACTGGCCCAAGATATCCTCACCCCTGCGAAGGTTCTGGGCGTCAACGTGCTCTACTCGGAGGGAAAGGAAGAACATCGTGTACGGGTACCGCGCCCGCACTTGAAACGCCTTCCTGCTAACGTCAAAGGGATTCAAGCCCTCTTAACGAAACTAACTAATAAGAACATCACAGTTGTATTCGAGTAGGGTTGCTATGAAGCTCGATGAATTAGGAAACCTACGACGAACTCACCTCTCCACCGAGGTCACCGCCCAACTGGCCGGTAAGGAAATCGTGGCGATGGGGAGGGTTGGAGATGTCCGCGACCTTGGGGGAATCAAATTTTTCATCCTCTCTGACATCTCCGGCTCCATCCAAGTCACGGCACCAAAGGCCAAAGTCGGCAAAAAGCTGCTCGCCAAGATAGACGGCCTGACCCAAGAGTCGGCGGTTGCGGTACGGGGCAAAGTGGTCGCCGCAAAGCAGGCACCGCGAGGCGTTGAAATTTTCCCTTCTGAAATCAGGGTTTTAAACCTCGCCTCCGTTCCCCTACCGCTCGATCCGAGAGGGCGGGTGAAAGCTAATCTAGATACCCGCTTGGATGCTCGCGCCCTGGACCTCCGCCGCCCCGAGTCGCTCGCTATTTTCAAGATCCGCCACCAAGTCCTCCAGAGCGCGCGGAATCACCTCGTGTCAAGGGGGTTCATTGAGGTCAACACGCCAAAAATCGTGGCTACCGCGACGGAGAGCGGTGCCGCGCTTTTTCCCATCTCATATTTCGAACGTGAGGCCTTCCTCAGCCAGAGCCCCCAGCTCTACAAGGAGGTGCTCACGGGGTGCTTCGATCGTGTCTTCGAGATTGGGCCGATCTTCCGTGCTGAGGAGCACGACACCCCCCGTCACTTGAACGAAGCAATTTCGATCGATATCGAGGTTGCATATGCGGCTGCTGAGGATGTGATGAAAATTCTAGAAGATTTGATCGTTGAAGTATTCTCGGACGTCAAACGAAAATGTGCCGAGGAACTGAAGACCCTCAACCACAAGCTGGAAGTCCCAAAGAAGCCACTCCAGCGCGTAACCTACGACGAGGCCCTCGAAAAATTAGAGCGAGGAGGAGTGAAAGTCCCGTGGGGGGAGGACCTGCCGACCCCAGCCGGAAAAAAACTCGGTGAACTCATCGGTGGGGCTTATTTTGTGGTGGATTGGCCGCTGAAAATAAAGCCCTTCTACACTATGCCAAAGGAGGACAACCCGAAGCTTGCACAGGCATTCGACTTGATGCATAAAGGGATAGAATTGGCTTCGGGTGGAACACGTGTTCATCAAGAGGCACTCCTCGTTAAACAGCTCAAGCAAAAAGGGTTGAACCCGCGGAACTTCGAATCGCACCTTCAGAGCCACAGAGCTGGGCTTCCTCCGCACGCGGGGTGGGGGCTGGGGCTGGATCGTCTAACGATGGCCCTTACCGCAATCGAAAACATCAGGGAGTGCGTGTTGTTTCCACGAGATAGAAAGAGGCTAACACCCTAGGTTACATCAACCCCTTCAACTTCCAAAACAATTTCGGGTGCGCCTTTATCAGCACCCTCAGCATGTCGGTCAGGCTTATTTTATCGAACTTGACCTCGCTCAGGGCCTTCGCGAGTCGATCCAAATCGTCGTCCGTCAAGCTCACGAGCACGTTCTTCGCCTTCAAGTAGCGCTCGAGCCGCTTCCCCATGAGCTCGCGCCACCGTTTCTCATATTCGCTCAACCGTTTCTCTGAAGTATCACCCTCCGCCACTGCTTTTGCCGCGACTTCTCCAGCGATATTCCCCGCCCGCATGGCTGAGTCGATGCCGCCCCCTGTCAAGGCGTTCACCTGTCGAGCCGCATCTCCAACCACAAGCAAGTTGTCCTTCACCGTTTGCTTGATGGGCCCACCGACTGGCACCCCTCCGGCGTTTATCTCGATTATTTTCCCTTTCGAGAGGCTGGGCATACGTGCGACGAAATCTCGGAGATACTCGATCGGCCGTCGCTCAGCTCGGCTCCCGAGGATCCCCAGCCCAACGTTCGCCATGTCCTCGCCCTTCGGGAACACCCAGCAATACCCGCCGGGCGCTATCTTGCTCCCAAAATAATATTCCATCATCGAGGGGGATTCGAAATTTATTCCCACCATCTGAAATTGAACGCCCGTTTCGATGTCATCCAATTTTAGATAGGTGTTTAGTCCCGCCCAGCGAGCCACCCTAGAGCCTACGCCATCGGCTGCGATTATGACCTCAGCTCTTACCTCAAGCCTGCCGTTCGTCCCCCGCGCTCTTACCCCTTTGGGCTTGCCGTCCTCTAAAATCAGTCCATCGACTAGTGTTCCGACCACGATGTCCGCCCCACCCTTAGCTGCAAGGGTTGTAAGGTGCTTGTCGAAAATCTTGCGATCGAGGATGTAGCCTATCTTGCCGACAACCTTCCGCTCGGCTATGCGCACCTCGATGCCCGAGGGCGAAACCAGCTTCACCGCATTTGTCTTGCTGAGTGCCCATCGGGGGTCCAGCCTAATGTCTAGCTCTTTCAAAACATCTTCATTCAGGGCCTCGCCACACTGTACCGGTACGCCCAACTCGCGGCGCTTATCAAACAACAAGACGCTTGCTCCCTCACGCGCAGCAGCTCGTGCAGCCATCGAGCCAGCTGGGCCCGCTCCAACCACCACGATATCATACTTTTCTCTCAACCACTATCGCCCCCATCGGACAGACCTTGGCGCAGAGCCCACATTCCGTACAATCGTCTAAGATATGTACCTCGATGACTGAAACCTCGACCGCGTTAACAGGACAGACGCCCGAGCAAGCGCCACATAGGATGCATGCACCCGCGTTAACCTTCACGCTCATTCAAATTCCACCAGCGTACGTTGCCCCCCGAGCTTTTGAGCTTTGGCCAGCTCGAGCGGGATTTCGAGATGACCGTATCGCCCACCCCCACCTGGAATTACCCTCAGCGCGCCCTCCCTGAATGCCCTAACCACCGCCGCGACTTTTGTCCCTGCCACATTCGCGAGCTCCTCCGCCGGCACGTCGATGAGCACCTCAATTTCATTGCCAAAACGCCCGACGAGCTTTTCCCAGAGCGATTGAACCTCGGGCGCGTGGGCGTCATTGTGGCCGAGAGCCAGTGCTATGACCTCGGCAAGCGGCGCTATTCTGAGATAGTTGGGCCGATGGGGTGGATGTTTTGGCTCAGAGTAATTCGCCAGCTCGTTGACACGATCCCAGACACCTTTCTTGACCCACCCGCCGCACTTGTCGCAACGCCACCGCGACGCCTTCGCCTGCTCGAGCGTGAACTGCTCGTAACAGCGTGAACAAGCGGTTAAATGATACTTGCCAAGCCGCGGATTGAAGCCGATGTTCAGCGAAATGCGCCGGCCGTTTTCCCGCTTAATAGCCTTGATGATTTCCGCGTAAGTTGGCTCCGCCAGCTCGAAGCGGTTAAACTCGCGCCCCAATTTATCTGGCCACGGACTATGTGCATCCGAGCACGATAGAAATGTAACGTCCGCGAGCTCAGCAATTCGGTCGGCCAGCGAGGTATCCGCGCTAAGTCCAAGCTCCAGAAACCTCACCTTGTTGGCTCGATCACCGTAGCAGGCTTGCATGCTGTCGAATTCCTTGTACATGCTCGTCCAAGGGGTGAACGCATGCCCAGGACCAATCAAGCAATCGTGTGCTAATGTTATGTCAACGATCTCGGGAGCACCCAAGTTAACTCGTGCACGCCCATCTGCATTTATGTCACTTGAATGCTTCGCTAGCTCCTCACGCACGCTTTCGATGGCGGCGAGAGCGGGCAAAAAAATTAGGTGGTGTACGCGGTGTTTGTCTTCGACCTCGACCGTTAAGATGAAGCGAGTGTGATAGCGGGGATGCTCGAGGGTGCCCTCCGCGACCTCTGCCAGCTCCGCCTTAATGCTCTCAAACCATCTCGGGTGAAAAACATCGCCCGTGCCCACGAATGCTAGTCCCTTGAGTTTGGCCTGCTGCGCAATCGTGTCCAAAACCATCCTCGTTGAAGTCGCTCTCGAATATCTGGAATGTATGTGTAAGTCAGCGGGGTAGGTTTGGAGTTCTGGCAAACGGATACCTACTCGATGTTGCTGCCCAACGTTTTAAAAGTTTAAGATAATTCTGCTCATCCTTAAATCCATTGCTCATCCACCGACCAAATATCCAAGAGATTGCGTTGCGCCCACGTATCGTAACAATAAATTGGGTTTAAGAATATCGGTCCCGATTGCATCACACATTGAGAGTTATCAGAATGCTCCAAGCCAAGTGCGTGACCCACCTCGTGAAGCAAAACAGTTCTCTCGCGCGC
Organism: Hadesarchaea archaeon; assembly: GCA_030619825.1. Taxonomy (GTDB): domain Archaea; phylum Hadarchaeota; class Hadarchaeia; order Hadarchaeales; family Hadarchaeaceae; genus DG-33. The sequence continues at coordinate 8,412 of JAUXAS010000019.1, read as the reverse complement.
GATATTTGCTGAGATGTATTCTCCGTTCAAAGCTACCCCGTGAGAACCCGAAGCCAGCCCCCCTGCTTCATTCTCCTCAAGTGCCCTCGCGTAAAACACGTAGAGGTGAGTAGTGGGGTTATCGTGAAAGTGCTGTTCAATCGAAATTAATTCCAGAATGCTGAGCGAATCCAGTGAAACGCCAACCGCCGTTAGCTCGCTCGAAGTTATCTCGTCGTAAATTACCTCCACTTCCACGCCGAGATCGTTCTCAAAATATGATTCGAAATAACCTATCGCTTCGGATGATGGGGCGTGACCGACCATGTAATCTATTTCCAAATTCAGATGCGGATACTCTGGGCCGTTCTCGAGTGGTTGCGCAACGCTCGATGCCTCGGCAAGATTTGTCCCGTAAAGTATCTCCAAGAGATCGCTCAGACTATCATTGTCAGTGTTCGTGCTTTTTGGGTCCGAGCGGTAAGTGGTGTACTCGCACCAATCGCTCAAATTGTCCCCATCTGAATCTCTAGAAAATGCGTTCGATGTTACAGGATAAGCTAGACCATTTACTGTTATGAACCACCCATTTACTTCTTGACCATCAAGCAATCTATCGTTGTCGGTGTCGTTATCGAGAAGATTTGTTTCGTAGACATTTACCTCCAATCCATCGTGAATTCCATCACCATCCGTGTCTATATCCAAGGGGTTGCTCCCATAAGTGATTATTTCTGACCAATCACTCAAATTATCGTTGTCCATATCCACGTTCAATGGATTGGTTTTGTAAGTGTTCACTTCAGATTCGTCGTCGAGCCCATCACCATCTGTATCTACAGCCAGTGGATCTGTCCTATGAATGTTTATTTCCAACTCATCGCTCAAACCATCTTCATCAGTATCAACGAGCAAGGGATTTGTTCTGTGAACATTCACTTCCGGCCCGTCATTCAGCCCATCGCCGTCTGTGTCTGAGTCAAACATCGCCGTGTTATGCTGAAGCTCCGCTAGGTTACTTAGCCCGTCTCCATCCAAATCTATCACTAAAAATAGCACCACAATTCCTATTGTAATCGCCACGCTAACTAATGCGACTTTAAATCGCCTGCTTATCTTTTTCTTTCTCTTTACTTTCTTATTCCTCGCCATCCCCCAGCCTCTAATTTTTCGATTTGTACTCATGTGTTAATACAAAGTTCTACTAAACCGATATAGACCAAAAAGTTTTCTAAAAATTGGATCTAAAAATGTGGAATGAATTGCTGAAAAATGACGATTGATCGATTAAAAATTACCAAAATAGATCGGGAAAATAGCAGATATTTAATAGCGATGGAGCATGTAGATATGCTAGCAAAATGTGGGGGGGTGAAAAATGGCAAAGGCCAAAAAGCGAACGAAGAAGCGAAAGAAACGGTGCTAACCTTCTTAAAACTTGATACATCGGACAGCATTTACTAAAAAAGTTTCATACATCACTATTTATACGTGGCCCGCACAACGGAGAAAGGGATAGAATGGAAGGAAAAATAGAAGAGGGCCCAGTGGGAATAACGAAGGTAAAAGATCTGACGCCCAGGTCGAATAAAGTAAACGTGCTGGTGAAGGTCACGGGTGTCGGGGAGCCAAAAGAGATCCCCAACAGACTCGGCGGAGCAGCAAAGAAGGTGGCGGAGGCCAAGGTGGGCGACGAAACCGGGACGATTATACTCTCCCTGTGGCAGGATCAGATCGGGTCGGTCAATGAGGGCGATGTCCTGTCTATAGAGAATGGATACGTCTCGCTCGTGCGGGGACACATGCACCTCAACGTCGGGAAATACGGCAAGATGACAAAACCGACAAGGATATACCAAATGTCAACATGGAAGTCGATGTCAGCGCCGCGGAGCAGCAGCGCGAAGGGTTCAGGCCGAGGTACGGCGGCGGATCCAGAGGCGGAGATAGGGACCGGAGTAGAAGAAGGTACTAATTTTTTTCTCCCCTCTCAAATACTGTGCCAGCTTTATCGGCTCTTCTTTAAATCATCTTGCCAATTTTAAACTTCTAAATACCGCCCATCAACTAGCGTAAACGGGCACATGACAGTTTTTGAAGTTCCATCGCTATGAAAATTGTTGATCTTTCACCCATTCTCTCCAACATGATTTAACTCAGCTTCTGTAAAAGTTAAAATCATTATCCGATGTACCAAGCTTCTTCCTCTTCGCGCCGCCGCTCCTTGCGCGTGCGAAGCTCTATCTCCTTTCGAATCCGATCGAGCGTGCGCTCCGTTTCCTTCGCCCGGCGTTCGAGGGCGCTCATATCGGCCTTGATGCCCAACACACCAAGGAGCACCTCCAGTACCGCCTGCGCTGCGCGGTGATCGACCACCATCCCGTGGGTTTCACCAAGTAGACATGCCCCCTGCATCCCGCGCAGTCTTCCAAGCCCCAGCAGCAGGCCGGCGGCTCCGATTATCGGCCCTCCGCCCTTCTCCACCGTAACGCCACGCGTGCGGAGCTCCTCCAAGAGTGCACGGTCACCCACTCCCATAACTCTCGGCTTCGTCTTCGAATACTTACCCGTCGCATACCCGCCGAGGGTGAAGAGCCGCTTCACTTTAAACTGCTCGGCAACATCAAGGATGTTCTCGACAACCTCGTAGTGTCCCTCCGGGGAAACGGGTTGTACATCTCCGACCAAAATTACAACATCTCTGCCGTCGGTGCGTGCAGAGTAAAATTCGTTCCTAAGCGGCCTCAGCGTGCCATCCGCTTTGACCACGACGTGATGGGGAAAGTGGGGTGAACGAAGCTCGGCGAATTTCTCGGCGTGAAGCTCCTCCAGTAAGTGATCCGTCGCCAGCTTCCCAACATACCCCATGCCAGGCAAGCCCTCAATCAGAACCGGCGCCTTGAGCTTGGGCTTCGAGAGGATGTTAACCGTTGTCTTTTTCATCTTCACACTTCCCCTGCCTGCTTTTTCAACATCCGCCGGTATTTGCCGTACGGATCAAGCGGGGAGAATTTTGGTGGGTGAGGGGAGATCACCTGCCCTCCACAACTTGGGCACACGTCCTTAAGTGTGTATGCCCCGCACGACTTGCACTTTTTCAGTTTCATCCACAACACCCTACCTATGAAATTCCCCTTTCCCACCCGCCTTCTCCACGGCTGCGATGGCTTCCTCAACTGCCTTCTGCATCGCATTCTCGGCCGCTTTGTAGGAAGGGGCAGTAACCTCGATGCGATATCTCGGCGAGCCCACGTAATATAACTCCACGTCGACTTCGTTTCCCTTCGTGGAGTCGCGGGCATCTATCATGGCTGATTTTATCACCTCGACGCCGTTGGAGGATGTGCAACTCAGATCGAGGTGACCAACGACCTTATAAGATGGTGGCTTTATCGCGGAAGCCGCGACCTCGCTGAGTGCGTCCACCCAGCGCCGATCCTTAACCACGTCAGCTAGTACGCTCTTGTCCTTCACAACCGACTCGAGCGCTGAGTATATATCACCAAATTTGTCTTGCAACGCAAAGCCTACTTCATCATAGGCTTCGTCAAGACTCTTTTCGAACTTGGCCGCCACCAGCTCGAGGAGCTTTTCGGCTCTCTGCTCCCGTTTCAACTGTTGCACCTTCCACCTACGCTCGCTATCCTTGACCCTGCGGAGCGAAAGATCGACGTGCTTTCGTTTAGGATCTACGTCCAAAACCTTACACACCCCCTTTTGCCCTTCTCGAATGTAATCACGAATGTTTTTGATCCAGCCCGAAGCGACTTCCGATACGTGGACCATTCCCTCCTTCCCACCGTATTCATCGAGCGTCATGAATGCGCCTTGGGCGAAGACCTTCGTTACCGTGCACATGACAAACTCATCGATGGTTGGCCACTCCGACTTGCGCCTTACCAGCTGATCGCCTCCCTACTCCATCGCCTCGAGAATCGTGGCCTTTATCTCCGCCTTCCCACCATGGGGCACCGCGAGCGTCTTGCTACACACCTTACATCTGACAACGGAGCTAACATGGCTATACACCGACTGTTCGCTCCCGCAATCGCTGCACCTGACCCTCAAAAATCTAGATCGCTGTTTTCCTCCCATTTACTCACCTACCCCTTGAACTTCACACCCTTAGACCTGAAACCGCGGTGGGGGTGGGACTTCCCGCAGACGCTGCACTTGAGCATCAGAACGATTTTTTTCGATGTCTTCGCAAATTTCTTCTGCTCGGACCTCGGCTGGCTGCCATAACCAGCCGTGACACGGGCGAACTGGCGCTGCCCCCAACTTGACGGGCGGGCGGAGTGCTTTTTTAGCTGCGAAACGCTGTGCTTCGTGTGCTTCCTACAGGATGGGCAATAGGTGCGGAGTTTTTTTGGGATTATCATACACTCCCTTAAAAAACTTCAGCCTCTTCCCCAAAAAGGATATCGTCGAGTCAAACCTTGACCTCTATTTTTCTTGCGAGGCCATGCTTCACCATGAGCTCGGCACTACGCCTCGGCAGGCTAACTATCTCGCCACTCTTGAACGGTCCGTACTGTCGAAGGTCGTCGCCGACTATGGGTGGAACCTCAGCCTGCATAATCAATAACACATTTGTTATTTCACGAGGCGCCACAACCCTCGCCTTTCCAGCCATCGTTGAGGAGACGAGCTCAGCGTAGAGCTTTTCCAAGCTCTGCCTTATCTCGCTGAACGTGTGGCGCTCGCGTTCCAACAGGGGGGCCGGCAGCCTCCCCTGAGCTATCTCATCGATGGCTTTGAGCACGCGGGAGAGGTGGATTTCCTGTGTCATCCGAAAAACATCTCGAAGTTCCTCCTTTAGCAGCTCCCCTCGTAGGGGTTCGCTATGCTTGAGCTCGAGGTTCAGCTGCGCCACGTACTTGGCTGCATTTTGGTAAAATTCCTCTGGGATTTCCACGAGTTCGCGTGAAGTTTTTTCCGCCAACCACGCCTGCTTCACGTCCTCATACGAAAATTCAGCCATCAATGTCCACGCTCATGTACAAATTTCGGGACTGCGTCTTCTAATTTGAAACGCCCGATATCTCGCACAAGCATGCATTTCATGCTTACACCGGAGTGCAGGCTCGATGGCAAACGCAAGATGCGCTTTGTGTCAATCGTGACCTTTCCGTCGGTGAATTCCGAGTTCAGCCTAACTAAAAATTCCAAAAGCTGCCGAAAGGTTTTTGGGCCAATCCCTTCGAGCTCGGAAAGCTCGTCCAATTTTCCACTGCGTATCGCCCCTAAAGCCCGCTCCTTCTCCACCATTAGCTTTTGAATCACGGACCTTCGTAACCCACGAATTTTCGAAAGCCGCTGCTCATCCATCCCCTCAAAGGTCCGCGCGAGGCGCTCCCTAAAGACCTGAGAATATCCGAGCGCCATCGTGACATCGGTCGGGATCACGCCACCGGTGATGTACTCAACAATTTGGGCCCGCTCGGTCTGCTCCAGCGTCATTATCGCGTCGTCGATCACTCGGATGTGGAAGCCGCGGCCGGAATATACAAAGTTAATGTTGTGCAACCCCAGATCCTTGCCCATGGTTTCAGCGAACTCCATCGCGATTCGGCGGGCCTCATCGATGCATAGTTCGCAAACGCTCCCGGATGCACAGCTGCAACTCCTCAAGGGGAGGTCCTTTGCGTCGATGTCAAATGCAAGTTCGGATTTCATCCATCCCTTCCGCATCGACGGCTGCTCGTAAAGTGCGACGCTGGTGAATGCCGAGTAGGGGGCCCTGTTTTGTAAATACTCCGCCAGCTGCTCGACGGTCATGAACTGATTGTACCGGTGGCTTGGCCCTGTGCCATCCAGATCGAACCCGAACTCACGGAGGGAGAGGGTGTGAAGGATGAAATCGGGCAACTCGCGTTTGTTCCATTCTTCAGAGTAAAATCGCCTTCGCTCCTCAGGGGTTACTTCATGCATTTCCATTTTACCCGCCTGTGCCCGACCTCGCGTGCTCGGATAATCTTCTGAAGTAATAGGTAAGTGGGTTCTTTATTTTGCGACAGAGCTCATCCGGGTCGCAGAGCGGCGGGGCCGACATCTGTATTTTCGAGCAATTCGGCACGCGGTACCACTTCGATTTTCCACTCTCCTCCGGACGGGGCTCGGCTGTCATGCCGAACCCGAGATGGTAGTAAATGTTCGCCTTTTCCTGGGGTTGATCCTTGAAAAACGGGGGTTTGCATCGCTCGGCCGCCTCAAAGATTGGCGCCGCAATCTCATCCCGAATGACCGGAATGTCCTTGATAAAATCACCGATCCGAGTGGCGGCAGGCGGGGGAGAAGCACGCGCGTACGAAAGAAATGACGTCAGCAGAACGGTAATCGCGTAGTTCCTCAACCCGGAGCCGACCCCACCCATAGCTATTTTCACGCATGATGGGAAGAACTCCGGGCGAAGCTTTCCGCTTGGCACGCGCGCGAATCTCTCGCGAAGTTCGAGCTCCGAAGGCAGAAGTGACGATATGCGCTCGCCAACTTCGGCAAGTCGCTTGGACGGTGCCCCGATGTCAGAAAAGCGCTCGTATACCGATGCCACGTATTCCTCGGCTCGCACGGCTATGAACTTTGAAAAAAGGTCCCAGAGATCGCGGGGAGTGATCACTGCCCTGCCGTTCACCAGGTAGAGCTTCGTTAGTTCGACACTTAGCTCGGCACGTTGACGCCTGAGTAGGGGCGCAAGGTCCGTCCAGCGCACCGCATACTTGGGTAAATACTGTGGGAGTAGGCGATCGTCTATGGTTTCTATGCCATCCTGCGCTAGGCGTCTGTCACGTATCTTGTAGAAGTCCTCCCGTGGGATCTCTACACCACCAAGCTTGACCCCATCGCCGCCTTCCAGTTGGACGAGCTTGAGCGAACGCTTGACCACATCCAAACATGAATCCTCATGACCGCGTTTGAAAAGATCGTACATGCGATACTTAATCGTTTCCTTTGTCGCGTCACTTATCAGGCGGGCCTCACGTGAGTAGGGGTACGACACTGCGGCCACACCCTGACACATGAGGTAGAAGGAGAGCACGTCAGCCCGAATTGCCTCAGCATCTGGCTCGACCACCATGTCCTTGCTCGACCATTTCACGCGTGCGATGGCTCGGTCGACTATCTCCTGCGGCATCGAATCCAGCGGGGGTGATGTCTCCACCAGCTTCTTTGCTTCATCTACAAACGGATCTAGCGTTGCTACATACTCGGGAGCGATCAAGGGCCAGCCTCACCAACGGTTCATTCTGGAATAATTTGACGCCATCGCATTTAATCGTTGAGGCCGGTGAAGTTACTCCGCCTCGATCCTTGGAGCCAACAAGAACCGCAGTCTGCCCTTGCCCTCAGCGACCTGCAAGTCCAGCTGAATCGGCAAATCCGTGCCCAAGTTAATGGTGATGACATCCGATGACCCAGCTGCCTTTGCCATATCGCTGAGATATTTTATGTTAAACATCGCGTGCGCCGGTTGCTTGACGCTGAGCTTTGGCAGTGCCTGATCGCCCTTGCGCAGTTTGAGCTCAGATGTGCCCTTATCGCTCTCAGCGGAAAGGAAAAATCCATCCTCACTCAATTCGAATTTTACATTATCACCCACGATCTCGGCATCCTTCAATCCGTCTTGAATCACCCCCGCCACCACATCGGCGGTCGCGGTGAACTGAAGCTTTGGCTCAGGCAACTCTGCCTCGCTTACATCTATGAGTGGCAAGCTGAGGCGCCTCGTCGATACACCCTTGAATGTGAGGGTCAAACGATTTTTCTCCTCGTCGAGCTCGAGGGCCAGTTCATCTTCGGCCTTTGCACGTGCAAGGATTTTGTTCATCTCAGTGAGACCTATGCCCAAAGTCGTTGGTTGCTTAATCTTGTACTCTTCGAATGCCGAGGCCGGCAACTCGAAATCCAACAGAGCAACGTGCGAGGGGTCCATCGCCTTCATCTTGATGCCATCGGGGGTGAACTTGAACGCCGCCTCGTCGATGAGGTTCACCATCGCGCCCACGCATGTCTTCCAAGTCTTCGAATCCGCCATCCTGACACTCACCATTTTCACTTCACCCCTCGAGCTCCCTTTCCAATTTTTTGACCTCGCGCCTGACCTCATCATACAATCCTAGGTCCAGCCCATCGACTTTCTGGACAATCTCGGCCCGCAGCTCGTGGGCACCGGCAACGTTCAGCGGCGTCCCGAACACGCGAACTCTCGAGCCTATTTCCACACCCTCAACCACTGCTGGATCATCGAAAACCACGGTGATGCGACCGGAACCATCGTCGAGCACGAACTCGGCCTCTTTCTTATCAACGACTAATCCGATTACCCTCACGCGCTCATCGCCTATTTTTATCTCAGAGATTTTCCTGTTCCTCGCCGGCTTTACGCGTGGACGAAGTTCTTCCATATTTGGTCTCCATTATTTATCTTCCCAT
>JAUXAS010000075.1 GCA_030619825.1 Hadesarchaea archaeon | reverse complement strand
CTGAAGAGATATTTCTCCGCGTTCTTCATCCTTTTGTCGAATTCCTCCCTTCTTAGCGGGTAGCCCCCCCTTAGTTCGTATTCCACCAAACAGCCCCAGATAATAATGACAGTATATACGATAACCTTTGCGGGTGCCGCCCCGCCCGAGATATTCGGCCGAACCGAAAGTATCAAGGTGGGGTGAGTGAGCTGATTATACGGTCGACATGCCTAGGGTGAAAACCAAGATCGAGAACGTGGTGGTGTCCGTCACATACGAGGGCACCGAGTTCGACCTCGAAAGACTGGCGAGGCTATTGGACGGCGCTCGTTACGATCCCGACATTTTCCCCGGCATATCCTATAGGTCGGAGGCGCCCCGCGCGTCTTTTCTGATATTCTCCTCCGGCAAGATGAACTGCGTCGGCGCCAAAAGCCTAGGGGACGCCAAGCTCGCAATCAAAAAGCTGACCAGAAAACTCCGGAAGTCTGGCGTCAAGGTCAAATCAGAACCCAAGGTCAAAGTCCAGAACATCGTGGCCTCCATCGACTTCGGCAGGAGGTTCGACCTGGACGAGATAGCCAGAAATTTCGAGAACACCGAGTACGAGCCGGAGGTTTTTCCCGGGCTGGCGTTCAGGCTCGATGACCCGAAGGTCGTAATCCTGCTCTTCGTATCCGGAAAAGGCGTTTGCGCGGGGGCGAAAAGCGGGAGGGATGTCGAGAGGGCTGCCGAGAGGATAACCAAGCTGAGGCTGCCAAGAGGACGACCGAGCACCTGATATTAGGATAATCCCGGGTTGGACTTAGCTCTTATCCACTCGTTCGTGTTTGACAACTTTCACCCCCGGTTACCCCATCCACCCCTCTCGTAGTCGCGTCGTGCCTTGGATATGATGCGGTTGAAGTAGTTGTGGCTTATCCTAGTAGGAGGCGACTTCAAAGTCCCGGAGGGGCGCTCTAAAACGCTCAGTCGGCATCCCAAATCCGATGATTGCTGAATCAATGAGTTTAACTTGCTCTCGATAGACGAGATGCGCTCATCTTCCGCAATTTGTTCCATCGCCTCACTCTCCTCTGGTTTTCTTCCAAGGTATTTAAAGTTAGAGCACCAGATAAAAGACCAGTAGTTCGTAAAAGTTATATCGCCGAAATATTCACGATTTGAACGGGAGGAGTTGGTTCGATTCAACGGAACAGGGGGTGAGGCATGATGGGCAAGGGAGTATGGGTTTTGCTGCTGGTGGTCGTAGTCTTCATAGTGGCCGCATGGTACTTCGAATACTTGGACGTGGACGCCATGGTGGAGGACATACAAGGTCTATTCGAGTAAAGATTTTCCCAATTTTCATTTTTTAAAGTAGAGGAAGACGGGGGGAATAAGCGATAGTGGAGCTGATGAAAGCATGAGTTCGGGCACTTCGCTGGGCTGGACGATGTAAGGGCCACGGAAGAGGCGATGTACCTCTACACGACTTTGGGAGAGACTAAGAAGAGGGATCTCTACTATGGGGACATAGTCGGGATCCAAGAACTCTACGGAACTTAAAGGACGGGATGAGGGCAGGGCGAAACGCTAGCGGCCCTGCCGTTTTGTTTTTTAAGGAAGAATGTTAAATTTGAAGAAGGTCGAAGGGGGAAATAAGTGATTGTCGAGCTCGGTGTTGGAATCCTCGCCGTGGGCGCGGTCGGCTATGCGGTCTACTGGCAAACGAGGCGGGCGAGGTGGGCCAAGATGCCGAGGTGGGCCAAGGCACGCGAGGAGCGGTCGAAGAGGTTGAAACGGATCGGGGACCGCATAGATTCGCTCTGGGGTGAGATGCACAAGGAGGAGTTGAAGAGGCCGAAACGGCTCAAGGGGAAGCTCAAAAGAGGGAAGAGCTAAACCCGAAAAACTTTTAACCCCACATATGAGAGTACCGACAGATAAAAAAGGGGAGGTGAAAAAACGAAAAGGGGAATATTGGCCGCGCTTTTAGTTGCGCTACTCATTTTAAGCACGAGTTCGTTCTCGGTAGTTTCTGCATCTCCAAATGAAAGAGCAGATGAGAGCACCGATAAAGCCCGAGAAGTATTAGAAGAAACACCAGCGAACGATATTAAAGCAGTTACTTCCGTCTTCTATGTTGGCAAACCAGATTGGGCAGGGGGTCCCGGTGGTCCGGGTGGCCCAAAGGAAGACAAGGGAGGCTACAAACTACTCAGGGGCGGAGTCAAGTGGGCTGACGAGGATTTGCCCGTGAAGTATTCAATCGATATAAGCGGATATGACGGTGACGGTGCTTTTAATGCTATTGTTGCAGCATTCGAGACTTGGGATGCAGAAGTTGTTGGCACAGAACTCTTCGATAATGATGTAGGAACAGCGAAGGCAGAAGAGAGTGGGGAGAATTGGAACAATATCAACACAATCTCTTGGGATAGCCTTGACGAGAGGATAATAGCGCAATGCACCATCTGGTTCTACGTCAACACGAAGGAAATAATTGAGTTCGACATAGTGTTCAACACCCAGCAACCTTGGGGAATAGACGACAATATCGAGGACGATGTGCTCATCGATGCATACGACATACAGAACATAGCAACGCACGAATCCGGCCACACGCTTCATCTCGGCGACCTGTACGAGGGCAAGTACAGCGAGATGACGATGTATGGTTATGCGAACATGGGAGAGACCAAGAAGCGTAGTTTGGAGTGGGGAGACCAAAACGGCGTGCACAAGTTGTACGGGGCATGATGAGATAGGGGCCCCGTTAACTTTTTTTCATCACTCATTGTATGACTTTTGAAGATCATGTTTGAAAGGGGGGAGATGAAAAAGGTTAAAGGGGTTAAAAAGAGGGATTGAAAGGGGGAAATGAAGTGATTGTCGAGCTCGGTGTAGGGGTGCTAGCGGTGGGGGCCGCCGGATACGCGCTCTGGATGCTGCGCGGGCGGAAGGCGATGCTCCGCAGGCATGTGCTGCGCCAGCGGAAGGTAAAGAAATACCTAGAAGAGGAGTAGGGTTTGGGTGAATTTGAACACCCCCATCGCCGTGGCGGCGTGCATAGCCCTGATTTGCTCCGCCGTGTTCTGCTTGGAGTTGGGCGGGTACGTCGGGGAGGAGGAGCTAGGAGTAAAAAGCGTGGCGGTGCAAGACGAGCCATGGCGGTTCATCACGTTCATGTTCACACACGGCGGGATCGGACACCTGCTGACGAACATAATAGGCCTGATCCTAGTGGGCATCCTCGCATGGGAGATGGGGATTCGAAGCTCGGCGTTCCTCGCGGTGTTCGTCGGGGCCGGGATCCTCACCGTGGTGCCCGCAGTCCTCCTCGGGGGTCCGTACACCTTCGTCGGGGCGTCGGCGGGGGTGGCCGGACTTTTCGGGGCTACATCGGTGGAGTTCAAGCGGTACGGGTTCCCGGTCCTGCCGATATTCGCAATATTCGCCCTAGCATTTGCCGCGCCATCGATGATAGAAGTGTGGTATACGGGGTCCGCCATTGCAGCTATGACGACATTCATGCACCTGTCCGCGCTGGTGATCGGCGCTAGCTTGGCGTTCGGGTATAGGGTCGGGAGGGTGCTGGTTAGATAAGGGTCGAGACTGGGATCCCGGGTTTCACACGCGACCGTCGTGGCCCGCCACAACTTAAACTTTATAGCGAACTATTTCTTTATAGGGAAAAATGATTGAATGAGTGGAAAATTGCTTAAAAAGACGAAGAGCCTCTGTCCCGAGTGCATGCAGGTCATCGGGGCGGAAGTGGTTGAGGAGGGCGGCGAGGCGCTGATGAGGAAGGAGTGCCCCAAGCACGGCAAATTTGAGGATGTTTATTACTCGGATGTCGGGATCTACAAGCGGTTCGAGCGTTTCGCGGAGATCGGCGATGGGGTGGAGAACCCACGCACAGGAGAGCAGCGGGGGTGCCCGTTCGACTGCGGCATATGCCCCAACCACAAGTCCCACACGGTTCTCGGCATTATCGATGTCACCAACCGCTGCAATTTGAAGTGCCCCATTTGTTTCGCGAATGCCGCCACCACCGGCTACGTCTACGAGCCGACATTTGAGCAGATAAAAGAGATGCTGAGAAACCTACGCGCCAACAGGCCAACGGCCACACCAGCAATTCAGTTCTCAGGGGGAGAGCCCACCCTTCGGGATGACCTGCCCGATATCGTCCATGCGGCGAAGGAAGCGGGGTTCGGGGAAATCGAGGTGAACACTAACGGGATACGCCTCGCCAAAGATATGGATTTCGTGAAACGGTTACGTGAGGCGGGAGCCTGCACCATCTACCTGCAGTTCGACGGTGTGACCCCGGA
>JAUXAS010000062.1 GCA_030619825.1 Hadesarchaea archaeon | reverse complement strand
GGGAAGACGCCCTACCGAACTTTTGCTGAACTCGAGCCTCCACCACCAAGCGATGCGAGGGCTGCCCGATGGCGACCGGCGCGGCAGGCCGGACATCGTGCACGTTTGTCTGTTGCTCGCACTCGATGCACCCCTCAACCGGGAAGGGCTACTTCGCACCTACGTCCATACCCGCCACAACAAAATCATCACCGTGGATCCATCCACCCGCCTCCCCCGTATGTTCAACCGCTTTACAGGGTTGATCGAGCACCTCTTCCTCACAGGTGAAGCGCCGCCGGAGAGGCCGTTGCTTCGTCTCGAAAACGCCTCGCTTGCCGAGCTAATCGAGCGAATCAAGTCGAAAAAAATCATAACGTTTAGCGAGCTGGGGCAGCGAAAGCTCTGCAGGGAACTCTTCAATGGCCTCTCGAAGGAGGATGAAGTTTGCGTGGTAGTTGGTGGATTCCCACGCGGCGAGTTTTTATCGAACGTTGCCGAGCTTTCAGACGAGTTGGTGAGCATAGACCCCGAATTGCTCCGCGCCCCAACCGTTACCGCGCGGGCGATCTACGCGTATGAGGATGCTTTAGGTATCCAGGAACTTCGCCTGAGGAGATAACCCATGCCTCGCCATCGTGCGCGCCGTGCTCCAATTGACGAATACAAAAAGCTGGCAGCCGAGCGAGTGGGGTACCTCTTCGAGCTGGCCGAAGGAGTCTTTAAGAAAAGCCCGGAGCTCGCGGATCGTTACGTGCAGCTCGCATGGAAGCTCGCGACGCGCTACAACGTCAGGTTCCCACCCCACCTGAAACGAAAATTCTGCAGGCGATGCAAGAGCTTTTGGGTTCCCAGCGTCACGTGCCGCGTCCGAACTCGCCCTGACCCACCCTGTGTGGTCATCACCTGTCTACGCTGCGGCAGGATCACCCGTTTGCCTTACGGGCGGAAGCGCCCAAAATAGTTAAGCGCGATGAGAATTTATTATAATATGGTCCGTAGGATAGCGAATAACGGTGAAAGAATGACACTTGGAGAAGTCGACCCAAAGGCGCTCCTCACAATGCTGAAGGAGGAGCTGAAAAAGCTAAGCGAGCTCCAGCCACCCCAGTGGAGTCACTTCATCAAGGCAGGGGCCCATAAAGAGCGCCTTCCCGAGCAGCCCGACTGGTGGCACATGCGTGCGGCATCGCTACTTAGGCGGGTTTACCTGAACGGCCCGGTCGGCATCTCGAGACTCCGCTCCTACTACGGCGGACGACAGAACCGCGGGCAGGCACCCGAGCACTTTCGCAAGGCAGGGGGCAAGATCATCCGCACCATCCTTCAACAGCTCGAGCAAGTTGGCCTCGTGAAGAAAGTTGAGCGAGGTGGGCGGAAGATTACCCCCAGAGGTGCGGCGATGCTTGAGAACTTGGTTAAGCGGATAATTGCAGAGCAGAAGGGGGCTTGAGGATGTCTGAAGAGGAGGAAATTGAGGAACTGCGCAGGCGAAAGATGCTCGAGCTGAGGGCGAAACTGGAGGAGCAGCAGAGCCAGGCCGAACAACGGAGGCAATACGAGATTCAAAAAAAGCTGGCGATCCTGCAGGTCCTGACTCCAGAAGCACGAGGCAGGCTGGCCAACATCCGAGCTGCGAAACCCGAGTTCGCCGAGCAGTTGGAGCTCCAGTTGATTCAGCTCGCTCAATCGGGAAGGCTAGGTTCAAAGATTACCGACGCCCAGCTGCGCGAGATTTTGAGCAGGCTGCAGGCGCGCAAGCGTGAGTTCAAGATAAGGAGGGTTTAGATGGCGCGAAACAAACCAGCACCGCTCAAGCGAAGGCTGGGGAAAGCCGCCAAGCGCACGCGGCGCGCCCCCATATGGGTGATGGCAAAAACCGGGGGAAGGGTGCGCACTCACGCGAAACGGCGCAGCTGGCGAAGGCAGCGCATAACACCGTAGATGAGTCCATGCCAGAGGAGCGAATCTACGTCATCCCGCTGAGGGAAGCCAAAAAGGTGCCCCGCCAGAAGCGGACGTCGCGGGCAGTCAAGATCGTGCACGAGTTCCTGAGGCGTCACATGAAGTCGGAGAAGATAAAGCTCGACCAGGCGTTGAACCGCAAACTCTGGGAGCGGGGGGCGAAGCACCCTCTGCCCCGAATCCGGGTGCGGGTCGTCAAGAAGGACGATGGCTCGGTCGAGGCATTCTTGGCTGAATAGGTGGCGTCATGGCAATCGTCAGGGTGAGCTTTGGTCGAATTCCGTACTTGGGCGTCTTCGCCCTGACCACCGACAAAATTGCATTGCTCCCAGAACGCTTTCACGTGCGGGAGCAGCTCGTGCTGGACGCGCTCGGCGTTCCCGTGCTCAGGACCAGCTTAGATGGGAGTCCCCTCCTCGGAGTGCTTGCGACGGGGAATTCAAGGGCACTCGTGTGTTCCGACTTGCTCGAGCTGAGGAGAGAAAAAGGGTTGGTGGAATTGGGCGTGAAGGTCCTACGCGTGCCCGGGCGTTTCACCGCGTTCGGGAATATCGTGCTTGCAAATGACAAAGGCGCACTAGCGAATCCCGACCTACCGGATGGACTCTTGGGGTCCATAGGCAAAAGTTTGGGAGTTCCTGTCGAGCGCGGGACGATTGCCGGCATCAAAAACGTCGGCGCGGCTGGCGTGGCGACTAACAAGGGGGCGCTCGTACACCCAGACGTGTCGAGCGAGGAACTCGAGCACCTCTCGAGTGTCCTTCAAGTGCCCGCAGAGGTCGGCACCGCATGCGGTGGGGTGAAGTACGTGGGTCTATGCGTGGTAGCGAACTCCAACGGGGCGATTGCGGGCGAGGTGACGACAGGTCCCGAGTTAGGCCGCGTTGAGAGCGCCTTGGGGTTCATATGAGGTAGTTAAATGAAGATATTTCGCATTCGGGGTTGGTTCAAGCAGGGCCTCTACCGCCAGCGCTTCACGCGCGAGCTGCTGGCGCTTTCGAAGAAGCAGGCCCTCGAGCGCGTGTACTCAGATTTCGGGAGCAAGCACAGGGTCAAACGCATCCTAATTCATATAGAGGAGGCGGTCGAGGTTAAACCCGAGGAAGTAAAGGATCCTCGAATACTAGCTATGTTGGAATGATCAGATGGAAAAATTAACTGATGAGGAGCAGAAAAAACTGCAGCGTATCTTAGGCGAGCTCAGCAACCACCAAGCGATAGCCGAGGCCCTTCACCAGCACCTCTCGTTGCTCGCCGCCTCGCTGTCCGAGCTCTCGATGACACTCGAGGTGATCAAGACGGTAAAGGGGCTCAAACCGGGGACCGATATCCTCGTGCCCATGGGCTCGGACTCCTTCGTCACCGCCAAGCTGGCCATGACGGAGAAGGTGATCACCGGACTTAGCGCGGATGTCGCCGCGGAGCGCAGTTCTGAAGATGCTCTCAAAGTACTCGAGGCCCGAAGGACGGAGCTCGAGCAAGCTCTAGGTCAAGCGCGTGAGGAGCTGGGGAAGCTCGAGGAGCGCATGGAGGCCTTAAGGCCAGAGGCGGAGCGAATCCTCGAGAAGGCTAAGAAAGAGTGACCTCAAGGGAAGCTCGATGTTCGAGAAGCTGAAACAGAAACTCAAACGGGTAGTGGAACGCGTCAGTCAGAAGGCAGCGCCCGAGGCCCCACCTGAAGCGCCACCTGAAGCCCCTCCAGAGGCCCCACCCGAAGTCCCGCCAAAGGCCCCGCCAGCGGTCCCACTTCCCGGAAAACCGCGCAGGGCGTTAAGGCGGGTTGTGAAGCGCATCATCCGGAGGGAATTAGCACCGGAGGATGTCGAGGATATCATCTGGGAGCTTCAAGTTGGTCTGCTCGAGAGCGATGTGGCGGTGCCGGTCGCCGACCACGTCATCGAGCGCGTGAAGTCCGGCCTAACAGGGCGGAAGCTCGGCCTGCGGGAGGACCCCAAGAAGCTCGCGGATGAAGTGCTCCGTCAGGCGATCCAAGAGGTCCTAACGACCGAGCAGAGGGTCGACTTGCTCAAGGTCATCGACGCCAAGCGTGCGCAGGGCGAGCCAGCGGTGTTAGTTTTCGTGGGAATCAACGGTCATGGTAAGTGTGTGTGTGGTGATACGCTCATTCCGTTGGCCGATGGGCGAATGCAGCAAATTAAACAAATCTACGAAGAAATGACGAAAATTGGTGTGGAAAAAGTAGTGGAAGATGGTTTTGTTATAGAGGGCGGGATCCCTAGTTCATTACAAATTTTCGCAGTAAATCCAGAGAGCCTGAAGATAGAGGCGGCCAGACCGAGCGCATTGTGGAAACTGAACACCGACCAACTCATTCAAGTTAGACTTAAAAATGGTGCTTCGGTAAGGGTGACACCGGAGCATCCTTTCTTCGTGCTCACCCCAGGTGCTAGGATCACCAAGGTACAAGCACAAAGGCTTCACCCCGGAGATTTTGCAATGTTGCCTAGACGCCTCCCAGAGCCAGTTGGGGGGCAAGTCGATTTCACTCAATTCGCCTTACGCCAGGTGGCCAAAAATGATAAAGTATTTGTTGTGTCCCAATCACTCGTGGAGAATTTGTATAGATTTCTCAAAGAAAAATTCGGTTCCCTCAGCACAGCTTGGAAATCGCTTCGAGTAGATAGGAGCTACTTATCCTTTGCGCACTTCTGGCGAAAGGAGGGGCGCATTCCAGCACGGCTACTTGTGGAGGCTTGCAAACTCGGATATGAGATCCCAGAGGGATACCAGCTCTTAATAAAATACGGAAGAAGTATACCGCTTAACGTTCCCCCCACACTCAACGAACGCTTGCTAGAATTCTTAGGGTTCGTCTATTCGGAGGGGCATCTCGAGAAGTGTTATGTAGAAATAACAAATTCAAACCTCCGGTACCTACGGGAATACAAGCAGCTCGTTCGAGAACTCTTCCCGACCATTAAAACAGTTATAAAGCCAGATAAGCGTAGGAAAAGGCTATGGGGCGCACGCACGAACAGCAGGGCGCTGGTTGAATTTCTGAAACTTGTATTCGATTTCCCACAAGGGAAGAAACGGGATCGTCTGACGCTTCCTGATGTTATAACACAACAACCAACCGGCAAACTCCGTGGATTTTTGAGGAGATATTTCGAGGGGGAAGCCTATGTTGGGAAAGGCTATCACCTAGTTGAGGTATCTACAGCTAGCTTAGATTTTTACAAGAAGCTGGCATCGATTTTGTTGCGTTTTGAAATAGTTCCTCGGGTGGGGGTCAAGAATATCAAGGGAAAAAAGTACTATCGAATTTGCATCTCTGGGCATAAATCTTTCAAGAGATTCGTTGAGAATTTTCCCCTCTCCACCAAAAGGGCCCAGTTAGCGTCAGTGGCCAAGCTTCCAAGTCAATTCGATGAAGTTGAACTCGTTCCAAATGTAGGGGGACTTGTAAACGTGGTGAGGGGGGAAGCAAGACTGACTCAGCGAGAAACATCGATTGGGCTCAGGACATCTCAATCGCTAATTTCAACTTATGAATCCGACGGAGCGAGGATACCGAGGGAACGTTTGGCTAGTTTCATACGTTTGACATCTAAAAATGGGGAAAATCCAAGCTGGAGCAGGCTCGCAGCCCTCGCGAACTCTGACGTTTGCTGGGCTGAGGTAAAGGAGATCACCACCATACGCGCTTCAGAGCCGGTTTATGATCTTTCGGTTGATGGTTACCAAAACTTCATCGCGGACAACGTGGTGGTCCACAATACTACAACAATTGCGAAATTAGCGAGGTATCTCACGGATAGGGGCTATAAGGTGGTACTCGCAGCTGCCGATACTTTCCGCGCAGCTGGCATAGAGCAGCTTGAAATTCATGCCGAAAGACTTGGTGTGGGTGTGATCAAGCAAAAGCGGGGGGCAGATGCTGCAGCCGTCGCGTACGATGCGATAGCCCACGCAAAAGCCCGT
>JAUXAS010000058.1 GCA_030619825.1 Hadesarchaea archaeon | reverse complement strand
GCTGGATGCTCGCAGCCGTAGTAGCGGTTATCCTAGTTCTGGTAATGGTCGCGATGTTCAGAATTGATTGGGTAAAGGTCGCCGAAAGATATGCGCCAAGAAAGAGGAAAAAATAGGCCGGGCGTTCAAGCCTGCTTGAATCTATCCTTCAACTTTTCCAAGACTTTAGGTAAAGTGGTGTATTCCATTGCCTCGGCGCCCAACCGAGCTGGTTCAAATTCACCCATCCGACGCAGGACAACCGCGTATTCGACAGCCTCTCGGCGAGCCAAGTCAAACGAGGGATCCTCGAATAGATCGCTTATCATTGGATTGCCGTCATCATCGCAGGCGATTTTGCCGTGGCTGGCTTGGAAGCCGAGCGCCACGATTCTTGGGGGGCCATCGAAAGCCACGCATTTAGCGTCTTTCAGCCCCACGGGCATCAACGGGCCCCAGTGGCTACCGCGCATCCAACCTTCAACAAAATAACTGTGCATGAAAGGTGCTACCACCTCCCCGAGCGCGGGTAAGCCGTGCTGGCACCTCACGATCGAGACGGGATCATCCTTTCCTACGTATTTGCCCGCAATCAACGAGAGCCTTGTGGTGCTAGTCGCGGCACATATGATGTCATCGCTGGCCCGCCACACGTGTGAAGTCACATAGCGCCCAGGTGTTCCAATCAATGCAATTAACTCGTACATCTCTTCAGGACACTTCAGGACAACCTTCTTGTTTTCGAGCGTGTCAAGGACTTCAAATTTGAACCCTCCGCCCATGTTTGGATCGATTACAAGTCCGGCAGTGTTGAAGGGGTCAGCGAATATACGAAATATTGGATAGTTAAAAGCACCAGGTTCCGTTTTATCAGCGGCAAAGACAACGATTGGATCCGAGCGCCGCTCCTCGATTTCCATCTCAGCTACACCTGGACCCATTCCTCGAACATTTCCGCTGAAAGCCCCCTTCAGAATATCCTGCCCCGCACCGTAGAGTTTAAGGTCGGTGGCCTTTTTGGCGGTCTCTTGGAAAATGTCCCAAGCTAGCTTGTGGATATCGGGATTGTTTTCCCCTTTTTGGTGAGCCATTAGAAGTTCAAGATCGTCTCCGGCATGGAACACGTAGTGGCTGTTGATGAGCCCTTTTTTCTGTGCTTCCTGCAGACGCTTTTCGCCGAGATTTAGTATTGGTGTGGGAACCGTGTGGTGCCCGGCTAAAGATCCTACATCACACTTGATTATCGATATGGTCGTTTTTTCAGCCATTCACCCATCTCTCCTACATACCGTTTCACTATGCACATTTATAGTTAAATGTTACGTGTAGGAGATAAGGAACGCACCAACTAAACCTGCGGCTACCGAGGCCGCGAGGATGAGTAATAGAGTTGTTATCGGTCCCGCTCCCACCTCTGGCTTTAGGGGCTTCCCTCGGAGCCGGTACCACATGTACGTTGCCCGTCGGGTGCCGAGATGCGCAGCCCACAGGCAGAGCGGCAGGTTCACGGCCAAGATAAGCACGATGAACAGGACCATCCAGAATTCGTTAGCTGGGATATTGGGGAAGGACCAACCCCCCACCGTTCGCTCGAGTTGAGCGATAAGCACCCCGTCATAAACTCCTCGCGAGAAGAGGAAGACAGCAGCCCCCACACCGAAGAAGAGTTGGGCGAGCACGAAGGTCGCGAGGACTGTAAGCGTGAAGTAGGCAAGCGGCTGCCACCATTCACCCAGTTCGAGTGGCGAGGGCACACGTACGGCCTGACTGATGTCAACGAAGAATCCTCCATCACCACCCCAACGCCCGTAAGCGACGCCAAGAACCCAGCTTCCGATGACTAGCAACCAAAATGCTGCGTGCCAGTATTCCCCGCGCATCGCTTCACCGAGGTGCTGAGCTATCGGTACTTTCTCTCGTAGTCGCGTCGTGCCTTGGATATGGCGCGGTTGAGGTAGTTGTGGCTTATCTTAGTCGGCTGGGCTGGTGTTAGTGGAGAAGGTGACGACTTCAAAGTCCCGGAGGAACGCTCTAAAACGCTCAATCGGCGTTCCAAATCCGACAATCGCTGAATTAATGAGTTTAACTTACTCTCGATAGATGAAACGCGCGTATCTTTCGCAATTTGTTCCATTCCCTCACCTCTCTTTTGATTTTTTGAGCTTTCCAGTATTTAAAGTTAGTTTTGCCTAAAAAAGGTCGAAAAAAGCCCCATCATTCCTTCTGGGTCATTTTTTGCTCCTCTACCTCGCCGCCTGGTCTTCTCTCTCTGAAGACCTGCGCCGAAAACTTGCTTATATGAACCCCCTCACGGAGCCAGTGATCTGGCATCAGCCCCGCTTTCATGCAGGCGTGCGAGAGGAACTCCTCGGCATCCCACCCCCACTCGACGGGTACTTGGGGCAGCAGCAGGCCGGCATAACCCGACCACTCGATGATTAAACCGTCCCTGCCGATTACGATGTGTTTCGGATACTCGCGTGGGATTTTCACTTTGATGGGTTCGGGCTTCGAGAGCACGCTTACCTCCACCTCCAGCGCGGGGAGCTCTTCAGGGGTTACCGGCGGAAAGCGAGGGTCTCTGGTCGCGGAGCTTATGGCGGAGTCGATCACGGCATCGACGAGAGGGGTGGTGGGTAGGGGGTGGCCGATACATCCACGGAGCTCGCCCTCCTTGTTAAGGGTAACGAAAACGCCTCGATGTTTGCATAATTTCGCATGCACCTTCGGCACCTGCGGTTTTCTGTCCTCGTGCAGGTAAGTTTCGATCGTTTTCCTAGCGAGCTTCACAAGCAACTTTCCTTCCTTGAGCGTGAGCACGGGATTTATCCCACCATCTGGTTATATCGTGAGGCCATTTCAAGTATAGTCTTCCAATGTGTGCCATGCCAATATATTTTACCACAATTCCCACATCGCCAGAACTCCCGTTGCGCTTTCAGTACGGTTGTTGGGACGATATCTTTGACATCGTCCTTGTTCGTAAGCTTGAGCGAACCGTTGCACATCGGACATCGTGAGTTCTCGGGCTCGATCTTGATCCGCCGCCCACAGCGTTTCGAGACCTCGACTAGCTGCCCAACGACATCGTCGCTCTCGACGTAGGCGCTCCGGATGTCTAAACGCTTGGCGCGACGGTGCAGGGTCAAGTCGCACGTCAGCAGCACTCTTCGCTTGAGTTTGGCTAGCTTAAGCAAGACATCGTCCTGCTCGCTCGCGGGCACCTTGAGATCACCTATGTAAATGACATCGTGGCCAGCCAGCCTAAGCCAGCGCGTAAGCTTGCCGAGCATACCATCCGCGACGAATCTCATTAAACCGTGCTATTCTTTGCTGCGCGCCAAAAAAGTAGTTGTTGCTTGCTGTCGTCCTTTCAACCTTAAAAGGTCAAAAAGGATATTAAGGGTGGTAGTAAAATGCGCCAGCGTATCGAGGTGACCTGTCCCATCTGCGGTAAGCCTTTCAGCGTGGAGCTCGAGATAAGCACTTACGTTACAGCTGAGGCGGCGCCCCCAACGAAAAAGCGCGGGGTAGCGCTGGTGTTACGGAGCCAAGAGGCCAAGGTCGATTTCGTACTTCGCGCGATGCGGGCGCTGGCTAGCAAGGAGCCAAGCGGGATGATAGAGGTCGAGGAGATCGTCGACTTGGCCGGGAAAGTAGGGCTCACACGCGAGGAGGTCGATGGGGTTTTAGCTGGGGAGAAAGAGGCTGGCCATATCTACGAGCCGAAGCCGGGCGTGATCTGCTTTACCATCCCGCCCGAGCGAGCGAAAGGTTAGTCCTCTTCCTCGAAAATTTGTTTCTCTTCGAGGCCCTCATCGAGTACGCGTTTTAGCTGCTTTCGTTCGAGCTCAAGGTCCTTCTCTCTGCCTTTTCGTTCCTTCTCGCGGCGCTTGAAGCGGCGCAAGCAAAACACCCATTTTAAGTTTTGCACATCAGCTTAATAGCCATTTGGTGTTTGTGTGTTGCACTTGAGGATGAACGACGAGTGCGTGGGGGCGATGGGAATCACTTTTTAGAAATAGTGGTTTTGCTAGCGGATCCCTTCACCTTAAGCAATTTCCTCGCTAGTTCCTTAATCGCCTTAGCTGCAGGCGATTTTGAGTCGAGTTCAAGCAAGGGTTTTCCCTGTTTGAGTGCCTGCCTCACTTTTTCGTCTTCGGGTATTTCCGCCAGCACGGGTACGTTCTTGATTTCATTACGCGTCAGCTCGAACTCCTCTCGGCGGACGCGGTTGAGTACAACCCCTATTGGTGCCAAGCCCAAGAATTCAGCAATGAGGCGGGTCTTCATGGCGTCCGATATCGAGGTCATTTCAGGTGTCGCGACCAATAGGACCTCATGCCCGGCGCGCATGGCGGAAACGGTTTCCCGACTCAGGCCGCTCGGGACATCGACTAGTACGAAGTCGGTCTTTTTGGGTACTTGGCGCATTAGCTCGGGCAGGCGCTCCGGGCGGGCCTTCCTAATCTGTTCGAGTGCCACTGCGGCTGGAACGATCTTGACATGTTTCGGTCCCGGATGCATCACGTCGATGAACATAGCATCGCCCGCCAAGGCGTCGTTCAGGGTGTAGACGGACTTCTCGAGCTTGAAGAGGAGGGCGAGGTCGGGTGTAGTCAAACTACCGTCGATGATTATGGTCTCCTTACCCAAACTTGCGAGGGCGATGCCAAGGCTTGCGACAATCGTGGTTCGCCCTACTCCTCCCTTGCCAGAGGCGACGGCGATGCGGCGCATGTTGATCACAAAGACATGAGGTTGTCAATCTAAATACTATTGTGGTAAAATCCTTTTCCAGCTAATAAATAACTGCCTACTAAAGGAGGAGGGGAGAAGATGGTTGAACGATATGATGTAGTTGTGGCTGGAGGTGGTCCAGCCGGATTGGCTGCGGCAAAGGCGGTGGCAGCCGAAGGGGGCAAAGTGCTGTTGTTCGAGCTGCAGGCCCAGATAGGTGGACAGACGCAGTCCGCTACTTGGGTGCCCACCGATGTGATAACGCCCCCGCTTAAAGAATCGATCGTCGCGAATACGAATGAAGTGAGACTTCACTCGCCCCACAAGGAGCTTTCGGTGAGCGGTGATTTCGGTACAATCATCGACCGGCGTCTGTTTGACAAGCTCTTGGCTGCGGAGGCCATAGCGAGCGACGCAGAGCTCTGGGTGAGCTGCCCCGTCAAGGAACTCTTGGTGAGCGAGGACGCTGTGCGGGGGGCCTATGTCGAGGCCGGGGGTTGGGCCGAGCGGATCGAGAGCGAACTGGTAATAGACGCCACGGGAGCCCGGGGCGAGTGGTCGGGTTTGTTGCTCAGGAAAGTGCTGAAGCGGGATTGGAAGCGTGAGCTTCTCGCGCTGAGCAACGAGTACTTGATGGCAAATGTGACAAACGATCAAAGCGTGGACCTGTTCTTTACCTCATACTTCGCTCCACTTGGACACGCTTGGGTTTACCCTTTCGGCAAACGTTTCGCGATGGCGGGGGTCCAAGGTGTACGTATTCACCCAGATGCCGCCCTCGATGAGTTCATAGGGAGACGTGGCGTGCCCAGACTCAAGCGAGCGGTACCGGTGGCGGCATTCCGTGGTCAGCTCCCCCTTGAGGGACCGTTGAGTCAGACATGCGCCAACGGGATAATCGCAGCAGGAGGTGCAGCTGGTCAAATCTATGCGCTATCAGGACAAGGGCTTCGTTATGCGCTTCGCTGCGGTGAGATCGCTGGCAAGGTAGCGATTGACGCGATCACCGAGGGCGATGTTTCGGCTGGGGCGTTGGCCGATTACGAACGGCAATGGCGAGCAGAGTTTGATGCCGAGCTAAGGGCCGGGCAGCTCCTGCACTCCTCGCTGAGCGTCTCGCAGGACCAGCGGATGGACGCATTGTTGAGCGCGCTAGAGGGCAAGCGCAAGCTCCAACGGGCCTTCATCGACGTGTTCACCGGTTTCAGGCTTGAAGGCTCGCTCGAGGTGCTGCTGAAGGACGAGGAAATTTCCAGAATTTTTGGAGGAGAAACGGTTAAGAAAACGCTTGCCCTGAAGTAGCATAACCTGAGGTCTTTTGGATGCGCTGCCCCTCATGCAGTAGCTCTGCTGTGCTATATGACCAGCTCAGAGGGGAGCAAATATGTACGCGCTGTGGCCTCGTGATTATAGAGCGTTCGCTCGAACTCGAGCCGGAGTGGCGCAGGAAGCCGGGGGAGGAACTGGAGCGCGCAGACGTGACGCAACACGATTTTGGGTTGGGAAGCAAGTTCGGTGTCTCGGGGGACCTACCCCCGAGCTGGCGTGCTAGCCTGAGG
>JAUXAS010000028.1 GCA_030619825.1 Hadesarchaea archaeon | reverse complement strand
GCACCTCCCGCCTCGCCTCGATGAGCTGAATCCACCCGCGCGGAATCCCTGACCGCTCGCTGACGTCGCGGATGAGCTCGAAGAACGCCTCGTTCGAATACTTCGCCTCCCTTCCCCCTTTCAGAACTACAGCGTTCCCAGACTTGAGGCAGAGAGACGATATCTGGGGCAGCACATCGGGCCTCGCCTCGAAGATCGCTCCGACTACACCAATCGAGGACGACACCTTGTAGAGCTCTAGGCCGTGGTCGAGCTCCATCGCGTACAGTGTCCTTCCGACTGGGTCCTCGAGCCTGGCGACGCTTCTCACCATCTCGACCAAGTTGCGCAGCTTGTGATCGCTGAGCTTTAATCTTTGAACGAATGCCTTGGAGAGTTTCCGAGCCTTCAGAAGACGCTCGGCGGCTTGGACATCCTTCGCGTTTGCCCTCAGTAATGCTCTCTTATTTTTTGAGATGACCGATGCGATGTTCATGAGCGCTGTATTTTTTGTTTTGGTTGTGATGTTTGCTAACCTGAGCGATGCCCTGCGGGCAACCATCGCTTTTGAGGCAACCCCGCTCATTTTTCCCTCTCCGGGAGGAAGATTGTCCCTATTCTTTCGCCAGCAATCACGCGTTCGAGCACGCGCTTCTTCTCTCCGTTGGCTATCACCACTGGTATCCCGGCCTTCGTCACCATCTTGGCAGCTCTGACCTTGGTGAGCATGCCGCCGAAGCCGCGAAATGCCTTACCGGCGAGCCGTTCGATCTCTTGCGTCACTCTCTCAACAGTTCGGATGAGGTTCCTTCGCTTCCCCTTGCCTGCGTAGAGCCCCTCCACATCCGATAGGATTATGAGGAGGTCGGCGTCGGACCCCACCGCTACGTGCGCCGAAAGTGTGTCATTATCGCCGAGTCTTATCTCCTTGACCTCCACGCTATCGTTCTCGTTCACGATTGGGATAACCCCCCACCTCAGCAGGGTCGCAAGGGTGTTCTTGAAATTTCGATATCGCC
The DNA here is from genome assembly GCA_030619825.1 of Hadesarchaea archaeon. Taxonomy (GTDB): domain Archaea; phylum Hadarchaeota; class Hadarchaeia; order Hadarchaeales; family Hadarchaeaceae; genus DG-33. Next base: position 9,651 of record JAUXAS010000028.1, on the reverse strand, counting down.
TGGGGTCCGTGAAGTCCTCCCCAGTCAGCAGCATTTGCGCCACGTGTTGCTCGTAGTCCCTGAAGTACTTCGAGTAGACTTGTATCAGGATCCCCTGCCCAACAGCCGCAGCCGCCTGCAGTGAAGGCATATTCCTCGGCCGGCGTTCAAGGTTGAGGCGCCCCACGCCGGCTCCTATCGCGCCCGACGAGACGATGATGATTTCCTTCCCGCGAGCGCGCAGTTTCATCATCTCCTCGACCAGCTTCCCGACCTTTGCCGGGGCGAGCCTAGAGTGTTTGTCGGTGATACTACTCGTACCAATCTTCACCACGATTCGCCTTGCCTTGGGAAGGATTTTCCTCTCTTTTTTAAGAACCATCGTTGACCTCCTAGAGCGGTTCCAATTTCTCGAGTTGCCCAAGGACTCGCTTCCGTATTTCATTAGCTGAAGGAAGCTTTGCGACAATTTTTCCTTTTTTAATCAAGGGAACTAAAACCGTTCTTGTTTTTCCCCCACAGCTCGGGCACCTAGGGGATGACTTGCGGGCCGGCAGAAGCACGTCCGTCAAGCATTTCGGGCACCTCCACACCCGTTTTCGGCCCCCAAGCTTGCCGCGTTTTGCAACCGGTTTGCCCTTAAGCTCGACGATGTCCATCGCGAAATCGATTGTCGGTGAATTGGTTATCGAGGTCCCGACACCAAAACCATCAGCTCCGGCCTCGGCTAGACCCTTTATGTTATTATCGTTGACCCCACCAGAAACCATTATCTTGACGTGACCATAGCCCCTGATATCGAGCTCCCACCGGACCTCCCTAACTATTTCCGCAAAATCGCCTTTCCTCGAGCCTGGAGTATCTAGCCTAACGCCGTGCAACCGCTTGCCGAGTGCCTCAGCTGCCATGAGTGACTCAATTTTTTCATCAAAGTAGGTGTCCACAAGCACTATCCGGGGTACCCTCTGGGGCATCACCTCGTCGAATGCTCGCCAAGCCTTGACCTGATCGCCGAATGCTACTACTAAGGAGTGGGGCATCGTACCCATCGGTTCCTTCCCGATTGCCTTCGCCCCTACCAAGCTCGAAACCCCATCGAACCCCCCAATGTAAGCAGTGCGGTCGAGCAAGGGGGCGAGTGCCGGGTGCGCTCGCCGGATACCGAAAGATACGAGGAGTTTGTTGCCGACGATTTTTCTTATCCTAGCTGCCATCGTCGCCATCCCCGAGACTTGACAGAGCAACCCCAACAAGGGTGTCTCGAGCTCGCAGAACTCCCCGTATGGTCCCTCGATCACTACCACGGGTATTCGCATCCCAAGGTGGTCCTGCGGGCGGAAGACGCTTCCCTCTGGCATCGCGTAAACATCGACGGAGTGCCCTTCAAAAAGCTTGGCGACCTCATCGACTCCACAGAGCACCCCCCACTGCCAATCGCGCGGCAAGTTATTCGCCGTCACCTCGGCAACGACTTTGACCTTGTTTAACCCTTTGGCGTCGAGGATTTGCTTAGTGCGTGCGAAGTAAACATCAGTTGTTCTGCCGCGCTTGATCTCTTCATCCGACGCCACATGGAAAGATCGCACCTCATCCCCCCCCGCTTTTAATGAACTCTTTCGAAGTGGTTATCCTTGCTCCGTAAATGCGCTTCATGTACTCGAGCGAGGCCCGGTGGGCACTCTCGTCTGGCGAGGCCACGCAATCCTTGGCCACCGTTACCTCATAACCTCGGAGGAATGCCCCGGCGGCGGAGTTTTGCACGCAGATTTCCGTCACCACGCCCGTTAGCAAGAGCCTCTTCACGCCTATTCCGCGAAGCATCTCATCCAGTTCCGTGTTAAAGAAGATATCGTAGGCACGCTTCTCTAGAACGCTGTCCTTTTTCGTGGGCTTGAGTTCTGGCATCACCTGCGCACCCTCGCTCCCGGCCATTGCGTGTTCCCCCCACAGTTTGAGTTCGGGATCCTCATGTGAGTGGGCGTCGCAGACGTAGATTACTGCAACGCCTCGCTTGTGGGCGAAATCGAGCAATCGTCTGATGTTTGGGACTATCGCCTTGGCCCGCTCAAATCCCAACTTACCCCCAACGAAATCTTTGAGCATGTCGATCACGATAACGGCTAGCTTCAATCGCATCCCTCAATAAAGTTTAGGCCAAAGCATAAAAACTTCAGCTATCGTCTCGCGATGCAAAAGACATCTTCCCTGCCAACCCCACCTGAACTGAGCGGCTTGAAACCAGCTGTCCGAATCCAGCGCTCAAGCTCGCCTAGCGAGTGTTTGTGCTTGAGGGTAGTCATGATTACGATACCCTCGGGCTTTGTGACCCTCGCGACCTCTCGCACCGTAGCCGCTGGACTCGGCATGTTCTGAAGCAGGGTTACCGAGACCACCGCATCAAAGCTGCGATCGGTAAACGGCAAGTGATCGGCATCCGCGAGCACGAGCGCCGCGCTACCCCTCCGTTTCCTCGCCAGCTCCAACATCTCGGGCGATGAATCTATGCCGACCACGAACCCGCTTCGCCGAGCAAGTTCGCTTAAGAGCATACCCGTCCCGCAACCCAAGTCGAGAACTTTACTAACCTGGGGGAAATTCTCAGTGACGATTTCGTACTTCTCGCGCTGGATTTGCTCGTAACGCCGTTCATACATGGGCGCGGTTTCGCCGTAACGCCGTCTCAGCTCGAGTTTGCGCGCGGCCATAGGAGAAGATTTTTACCCAGCAGCCTAAAACTTGAGCGGGTTGAAATTTGAGAGAGCATATTAGGAAATTGAAGGTTGAACTTGTCAAACGTGGGCTGGACGCATTTCTAGCCCTCCAGAACACCCGCTACTTGGCGGGTACGACGGCGGCAAAGGCGGTGATCGTCCCCGCCGATGGAGCTCCCGTGCTCATCTGCAGCAGGCTCGAGCTCGACCAAGCCAAGAGAGAAGGCTGGATTCGCGATGTTCGGGCCTTTTCAAGGTGGAGGGCCCCCCTGCGACCCGGAGAGCGGGTAAGCTTTTGCGAGCCCCGGCAACTTCTCGTTGATTGCCTGCGAGAGTTCGGCACCCGGGCCGTTGGCTACGATCGTGGGGGGAGAGAACTCGTGCGGAAATTGCGGGCTGCCCACGCCGCGAGCTACCGCGAGCTACCAGAACTCATGCTCAAGCTCCGGAAGATAAAGTCGAAGGAAGAAGTGACCTTGCTGCAAAGGGCTGCAAAGATAGCTATGAATGGCATGCGTTGCGCAGCGGAGTCGGTCGCGGTTGGCCGAACTGAGCTGGAGGTTGCCGCGGAAGCCGAGCGCGAGATGAGAATAGCTGGCTCCGAAGGTACGCCGTTTTCCACGATTGCCGCGTCGGGCAGAAATTCTTGGTTACCCCATGCCAGCGCGACGAGGAAACGGCTGAAGCGGGGGGAACTCTTGGTCATCGATTTGGGTGCTATTTGTGAGGGCTACGTCTCCGACATGACGCGGACCTTTGCCCTTTCGCCGACGAAAAAACAACTCAAGCTGATTGAAATTGTCAAGCGCGCGCAGACCTCTGGGATAGCGCGAGTTCGTGATGGTATGAAAGTTAGAGAGGTCGACAGGGCCGCGCGTGCCGTGATTTCCCGCTCCGGCTACGCCAAGTATTGCCCGCATGGTATGGGGCACGGCGTCGGTACGGAGATCCACGAACCACCGGGTCTAGCTCCGGACTCGAAAGATATCTTGCGCAAGGGAATGGTCATTACCGTCGAGCCCGGCATATATGTGCCACGTTTGGGTGGCGCCCGTTGGGAGGATATGGTGCTGGTGACAAAAGATAGGCGTAAGCTACTCACAAAACAACCATGATTCCTATTATACACTTGATTACGACCAAATCTTCGGTCTGCATTTAAAAACAAGTTCAATAAATGTATAAGCTGGTGAAATTGGTATGAAACGCGAACGTTTGCAACACAACTTCAGCGAGTGGTTCAGCGACATCTTGCGCAATGCCGACATCATGGAGACCCGCTACCCGGTTAAAGGGCTCTTCGTCTGGCTCCCCCACGGGCTGAAGCTTCGCAATTTCGTGTTCGCAATCATGCGCGGGCTGCTCGAGCAGAGCGGCCACCAAGAGGTACTCTTTCCCCAGCTCATCCCCGAAAACATCTTCAGGAAGGAAGCTGAGCACATCCGGGGGTTCGAGGGGCAGGTCTACTGGGTGACGCACGGCGGGCGGGACAAGCTCGATGTCAAGCTCGCGTTGCGCCCGACGAGTGAAACCTCCATTTATCCCATATTCGCGCTCTGGATCCGCTCCCATGCCGACCTCCCGATCAAGATCTACCAGATCGTCAATATCTTCCGCTACGAAACGAAGATGACCAAACCAATGATCAGGCTGCGAGAGGTGACGACATTCAAGGAAGCTCACACCGCCCACGCCAAGTCCGAGGAGGCGGAGGCACAAGTGCGGGAGGCTGTGAACATTTACAAGCGCTTCTTCGACGAGCTCGGTGTGCCCTATGTCGTGACCAAGCGCCCCCCGTGGGATACCTTTGCCGGCGCCAAGTACTCGCTCGCCTTCGACACGCTGGCGCCCGATGGACGGACGTTACAAATAGGTACGGTGCACAACCTCGAGCAGAATTTTGCGAGGGTATATGGGCTCAAGTACGAGGCCCTTGGCGGGAAACAACACTATGTTTACCAGACCTGCTACGGTGTCTCCGAGCGGGTGATAGCCGCGGTGATAATGGCACACGGCGACGATGTTGGCCTATGCTTACCACCCCATGTCGCGCCAATTCAAGTCGTGATTGTGCCGATCCCATTCAAAGGCAGGGAAGTTCCAGTCGAGCAGGTTGCAACCGCGATCAAAAACGAACTCGCAGCAGCCGGCTTGAGGGTCCATCTCGACGAGCGCGACCTCCGACCCGGCAACAAGTTCTACTACTGGGAACGCCGGGGGGTCCCATTGAGGCTCGAGGTGGGGCCCGAAGACGTGAAGAAGGAGCAGGTGACCGCAGTCAGACGCGACACTGGTGAAAAACAAGCGATTCCTAGAGGGGTGCTCAAGACCAAGGTCAAGCAACTGCTGGAGGGAGTCACGGGTGACCTACGCGAACGAGCATGGAAGCTCTTCCACGAGTCCATAAAGGAAGCCCCCGACACGGAGACAATTAAGCGAGTGATACAGAAGCGCGGGGGAATAGTCCGCGCGCCTTGGTGCGGAGGAAAAGCGTGCGGGGAGGCGCTAAAGGAGCAAACGGGCTGGGACCTGCTTGGAGAGGAATTCGATGGTAGGGCTCCGGCTGGTGATTGTCCAATTTGCTCCAAACGGGCGAAAGTTAGTGTGCTGATTGCTCGAACCTATTAAAAGCTCCTAAAAGCCCTTAGAGTCTCTTTCTCAGAAGGGAAGCCGGTGGGGCCCTTGTATTTTATTTTCAGCCCCGCGACAGCGGTCGCAAATTTTGCCGACTCCAACGTATCACGCGTGGCGATATACCTGGTTAGGAATGCAGCGCCGAAGACATCGCCAGCGCCTGTCAGATCCTTAGCATCGACTTTCAGGGAATCTATTTTGACCAATCCTTCGTCGCTAAGCACCATCGAAGCATCCCTCCCCCTGGTCAAGATCGCAATTTTTGGCCCCATCGCTCTAAGGCTCTCGAGGATCTCCTTGGCGCCGCCCCCGAGTGCCCCCGCTTCCTCCTTCCCTATTTTTACTATGTCAGCATGTTTCAGGAATTCACCAAGCTCACGGGATTTAATCTTAACTTTCCCATCCTTGCTTATCTCCCTCAGAATCCCTTGGGGGTCGAGCATGACTAGGTTCGACTCACGCTTGATTGCCTTGAGAATATCAGGCGTTATCTCGTTGGCGATTGGAGAAACGTAGAAGCTTTGGGCGTCGCTATAAGCGGCTGGGATATCGTCGGGGGAAATTCTCGGCGCCACGTGTTTGCAAACTTGCTTGCGATTGCCCGCCTCGTCGTAGGTGTTCTCAAAAGTTGTGGTATACTCACCCGCCACCAAGATGCCCTCGGTGTCCAGGCCGAGCTTGCTGTAAATCGGGGGAAACTTCTCAAGGAAATCGGCGCCAACTTTTGAAACAATGCCAATGTTTTTCCTCAGGGCCGCAAATGTGAGGCCCGCATAGGTCGGCGCCCCGCCAAGGGCATTTTCGATGACACCCAAAGGTAGCACGTTCATATCGATCGCTATATGTCCGACCACGATGGTGTCGAACTGCAAGCTATCGCTCCCTCCTGCCGGCAATAAAATCCTCAACGGCCCGCCTCGCGTCCTCATCCGACATCTGAACGGGTGGGTGCTTGAAGAAATATGCCGAGATACCAATCAGGGGTCCGGCGATGTCCCGATCTAAAGCGAGTTTCACGCCCCTTATGGCGTCGATCACGACACCCGCACTGTTCGGGGAGTCCTCGACCGAGAGCTTCACATCGATGCTAAGGGGCACGTTCCCGAATTTGCTGCCCCGCATATGGATATAACATACCTTGTTGTCATTCAGGAAGGGAACGTAATCGCTGGGACCAATTCGAAGGGGGATCTCGTAGGGCACTTGGCTTGAAACTGCTTCCGTCTTGCTCACGCGCTTCGAACTCAGGCGTTCCTCCTCGACCATGTTAAGGAAATCGGTGTTCCCCCCTATGTTGAGTTGGTAGCTCTCCTCGAGCTTGACCCCCCGGTCGATGAGCAGCTTTGCGAGCATGCGATGGAGGATAGTCGCTCCGACCTGAGATTTGATGTCGTCACCCACGCAAGGCAGCCCGGCATCCTCGAAGCGCTTCCCCCATTCCTTGTTAGATACTATGAATTCCGGAATGCAGTTGATAAATCCGCATCCCGCCTCGATTGCCTGCTGCGCATAGTAGCGGGATGCCTCGTAGCTCCCGACTGGCAGGTAGCTTACTAAGATACCTGCGTCCGCGTCTTCGAGCGCTCGGGCAACGTTCACCGGCTTCTGCGTGGGGTCGACGAGAATCACTGGTTTAAGGTATTTGCCCAAGCCATCCAATGCCGGGGCCTTCATCACCTCAACACCCAGTTTTGAAACGTCGCTAAATTTGATTGTGCAATTTGGGGGGGAGAAGATGGCTTCCGCGAGGTCATTGCCAACTTTGTTCGCGTTGACGTCAAAGGCAGCGACGAACTCGATGTCTCGGATGTGGTGGCCGCCGAAGTTTACGTGCATCAAGCCTGGCACGAACTGATCCTCGCGTGCATTTTTGTAATACTCGACGCCTTGCACCAACGAGGAAGCGCAATTTCCCACACCTACAATCGCGACCTTTATTTTAGACATTGAATCACCATATCTAATCCAAGATTATAGGATATCTTCCAATATGAAGAGATAAAACTTTCCATCCATTTCACAAGCGAAACCTACATCTGATGTTTTGCCGTGGTACTTGAGTAAGCCCTCTAGCTGTGAACGTCTAATGTGATAGCTATGACCTGACTTAACATCAATGAACAGTTTCCTCCCAGCCCGCTTGGCGTGGACATCGATTATTTTCTGTCCACCTGTGGGCTCCAAGCGCCAACCGCGTAAAGCAAGTAACTCTGCCAATTTTTTCTCTGCGCGTTTCCACTTGCGGACCTTCGTTTCACCCAGCATAGCTTGACATGAAGGACACCTTTTAGGTTTCCCCCGTGGGCGCCACTCGTATCCACAATTTTCGCAACGTATATTTGTTACAACCATATTTCAACCTTGGAGATAGCTCATGAAATAAACTATTTAAGGCTTGTGGTTGATTGAAGCAGGGGGTTTCTTTTGGCGATTCGGAGGTTGAAGAAAAAAACTACTGTGGAACTGTTATGGCCCTATTTTCTAAAGCTCTTGAAAAAGCGCCCGATGTACGGGTATGAACTACGACAAAAGGTAATCGAGCAATTCGGGTGGAAACCCGCGACCGTTACCTCTTACCTTGTGCTCTACCGCCTCCAGCGCGGGGGCTACGTCACGATAGAGTGGCGAGAGCAACGAGGCAAGCCCGCGCGCAAGTACTACAAAATAACGAGGAAAGGCGAGGATTTGCTGGAGGAAGGGATAAAGTACCTAAAGGAATTCAGCTCGAAACTTTTGGGAAAGTAGTTAGGACAGGCGGAGCTTCGCGGCGAACAATCTTTGAGCCACGGTGAGGTGGGTCAAGATCACGATTAGAACCACTGCGTACTGAGTATATCCAATCAATGCCCCGACGGCTAGAATGATGATCCGCTCCCCTCGCTCGGCTACCCCCACATCTAGCTTACCTGAGCCAGCTGCCTCAGCTCTGGCGCGAGTGTAGCTGACCATCAAGCTTCCAACGATGGCTAGAATTCCCCATGCCCAACCAGGCAGAAGACCCGCCCCAGCGAGCCCACCGTTGATGAAAGCGTAGATGATGCCCGCAAAAATCAAGAAATCCACATACCGATCTACGACTGAGTCGAGTACTCCCCCGAACGCTGTCTCCCTGCCAACCACCCTAGCAACAGCGCCGTCGATGAAGTCAAAAAACCCACAGATGATGAGAACAAACCCAGCCCGAAGTTGCATCCCGTAAGCGAAAAGGAGGGCCGCAACAACGCCCACAACCAACCCGATCAAAGTAAAAGCGTTTGGGGTGAGGCCCGTCCTTGCAAAGGCTTTAGCCACGGGCCCCATTAAACGACTTGCTCGATCTCGGACCCTGCTCAGCACTACTTCACCCACAGCGCAAGGTTTTTGCCTGCAGTCATAAGTGTTTTGGGGAATGCATGATTTACTTGGGTCCCGCAGGCATCCCAACCGTGAGCAAGGAAAGAACGACAATCGGGGGCATTAAATGTGTGGCCGAACTCAAGCTAAACGCGTTCGAAGTTGAGTTTGTCCGCCGAGTTGGGATGAGCAACGAGATGGCCAAGGAAACAGGGAGGGTTGCGAAGGGGCTAAGCATCCTTCTATCGGTCCATTGCCCATATTTCGTCAACTTGTGCTCACAGGAAAAAGAAAAGCTTGATGCCTCAAAGCAGCGCATCCTCGATTCCGTCGAGCGGGCTTTCCACATGGGCGCGGATGTTGCTGTTTTCCACCCCGGCTTTTACGGGAACCTAATACCTGAAGCTGCGTTCAACGCAATTGAAGGGGCCTGCCGGGATATGCTCGACCGAATGCGCGCGAAGGGGATAAAAAAGGTAAGGCTGGGGCTGGAAACGACCGGCAAGGTGAGCCAATTCGGGACACTCGATGAAATAATCGAGATTTGCAAAAAGCTCAAGGGATGTGCGCCCGTGGTGGATTTCGCCCACATCTACGCGAGGCAGGCGGGGAGGATAGACTACAACGATGTATTCGAAAAGTTGAAGCCGCTGAAGCTGAAGCACTTGCACGCGCACTTCACCGGCATGGAGTGGACTCCCGCTAAAGCACCGTGGCAGGGGAACGAGCGACGTCACCTCGAGCTCAAGGTGAATAAGCCGCCTTTCGAGCCGCTCGCGAGGGAGGTGCTCAAGCGAAAGACCAACATCACCCTAATCTCCGAGTCACCTATTCTGGAAAAGGACTCCCTCGAGATGAAACGTATATTTGAAAAATTAGGGCACCGTTTTTAGCTTATCCGCGAGCTCCTTGCGCGCGACAAGCTCTTGCTTGCCCGTACGCATATCGCGAAGCGTCACCTTTCCTTCCTTGAGGTCTTTCACCCCGACTATGA
>JAUXAS010000057.1 GCA_030619825.1 Hadesarchaea archaeon | reverse complement strand
GTAGAGAGGAGATAAATGCGCCCGAAAGAAGCATACGATCGGACATTGGGACTGTTACAAAAGCATCACGAGTGGTTTAAGACAGTTTTACCGCTGATAGCTAGCGAGAACGTCCCCTCCCCGGCGGTTCGGGAGGCGCTCACTACAGATTTCGGGAATAGGTACGCTGAAGGCTGGCCGGGGGAGCGGGTCTACGCAGGGTGCATTTTCATCGACCAGGTCGAGCTGCTCGCCATGGAGCTGGCCCGTAAACTCTTCAAAGCCGAGCACGCGAATGTGCAGCCGGTTTCAGGGCTCACTGCAAACCTCGCGACATACACGGCCCTCACGGAGCCCGGGGATACCATGATGTGCCTCTCGATCGCTTCGGGTGGCCATATCAGCATGGGGAAGAAAAAGTTCGGGGGGACGGCCGGGGCAGTCCATGGGCTGGAGATAGAATACCTCCCCCTCGACGAAAAGCGCATGAATATAGATGTGGACGCTGCGACGAAGAAGATTGCCGAGGTCAAGCCCAAGCTCCTAACCTTTGGGGGAAGTGTTTTCCTCTTCCCACACCCCGTCAAGGAGCTGAGCAAGTTTGCGCGTGAGCATGGAGCGCGCATTTTGTATGATGCCGCCCACGTCGCGGGGTTGATCGCGGGCGGGCAGTTCCAGGATCCCCTACGTGAGGGGGCAGAGGTCATGACTTGCAGCACCCACAAAACCCTCCCGGGGCCTCAGCACGGCATGATCTTGTGCACGAAGGAGCTGGCGGAGCCCATAAACAAAGCCGTGTTTCCGGGAGTCGTGAGCAACCACCACCTGCATGCGGTCGCCGGTGTGGCCGTAGTGCTTGCAGAGATGTTGGAGTTCGGGAAGGAGTACACCGCACAGATAGTGAAAAACGCGAAGGCCCTAGGGAAGGCACTTTATGGCCGGGGACTGGCGGTCCTGTGCCCGGATTTGGGCTTCACGGCCTCGCACACGATCGTCGTCGACATCACCAAGTACGGGGACGGGGGGGCTTTGGAACAGCGACTCGAGAAGGCCAACATCGTGCTAAACCGCAACCTGCTACCCTGGGACATCCGCGAGGGGCGACACTATAAAAATCCAGGCGGGATAAGGCTGGGGACCTCCGAGGTGACGCGGCTCGGCATGAAGGAGCACGAGATGGAGGAGATAGCGGAGTTCATTAAGCGAGTGATTATCGATGGAGAGGAGACCGAGCGCGTCGCAGCCGATGTGGCCAAGTTCAGGCGCGATTATCAGCGGGTTCATTACTGCTTTGAGTCGGCTATTGAAGCCTATGAATACGTGAAAATACCCTAGTCACAAAAAGTCTCTCCCAATTTAAAATTGGAACTTGACCCAGAACTCGAAGCTTTTAGACCTATGTTTCCACTGTTTTCGACTGTTTCCACTCGAACTCGGAAGATATAACGACGTTTTGAAGAAAATCTGCCTTTTTCGAGCTATTTTGAAAATAAACTGTGTAAACCCGGGAATTTGAGATTGGGAATACTTTCGGTGACCTCTCCCCCAAAATGACTTCAAAAAATCTCCTTTTAGGTTTTATTGGGGGAACAAAAGTGCATATTCGAATAAAAGCACCAAATTCACCGTTTTGCGCCAGTTCGTCCGGTTTTCTGGAGGTGAAAAATTGTGACATAGATAGTTTTAGGATGTGCGCAAAAGTTTCTCAGACTTTAAGCTCGAAGTTCAAAATTTTCACCACACTCCCTAAATACGTTTCACGACCTCTTCATTTCACCGGTCGGTTGGGTGAGAAATTTTGGAGCCGAAGGCTAAAGAGAGGCTAGAGGAGTTCCTGCACCGCAGGGAGATCCTCAAGGAGCTACGCAGGATAGCGAGGGAAGGGCGGAAGTCGCTCGTCATTGCGTTCGACCGGATCCTAGAGTTTGACATGGAGCTCGCAAAAAGCTTGCTCGATAATCCAGTAGATTTCCTCGACACGGCAGACGAAATTTTGGGAGGGATAACGAAGCTTCCCGGAATGCGCTTGCGAGTGATGGGACTCGATAAGTCCGTAGAAATCCGCAAGATTCGCGCTGGGCACGTGGGCAAGTTCATCCAGGTCGAGGGGATTCTGACGCGGTCGGGCGAGGTGAAGCCTGAGGCGACGGAGGCGGTATTTAAATGCAGGCGTTGTGGCGAGAAAAATAAGGTACTTCAGGTTGGTGAGTTCTTCAGGGAGCCTCTTGTGTGTGAAAATCCCAACTGCGGCAAGAAGGGCCCGTTCGACCTCGTGATCGAGAGCTCGGAGTTCCGCGACTGGCAGAGCATGTGCATACAGGAGCCCCCCGAGAAGCTGCGCGGCGGCCGGATGCCCCGAAGGTTAGATGGCATAGTCAGGGATGATTTTGTCGACAAGGCGGTGCCGGGGAACCATGTGATGTTGACGGGCGTGCTGCGCGTCTTTCAGGAGGGCAGGCGCCAGGAGCGCAAGAAGACGTTTCGGAAGATATTATTCATCAGCCACATCGAGGTCCTGCAGAAGGGTGTCGAGGAGGCCGAGCTGACCCCAGAGGACAAGGCCCAAATTAAGGAGCTTGCGAAGGACCCTTGGATCAGAAACAAGATCATCCAGTCAATTGCTCCGAGCATCTATGGGTATGACGCGATCAAGGAGGCGATTGCGCTACAGCTATTCGGCTGCGAGGCAATCGATTTGCACGATGGAACGAGAATTCGGGGCGACACCCATGTTCTTCTCACAGGTGACCCGGGTGTTGCGAAGAGTCAAATCCTGAAATGGGCCGCGAACGTTGCCCCTCGCGGTCTTTACACCTCCGGTATGAAGGCCACGGGTGCCGGCCTTACGGCTGCGGCAGTCCGCGATGAGATAAGTGGTGGGTGGGCCCTCGAGGCTGGGGCCCTTGTGATAGCAGACGGCGGTTTGGCCAGCATCGACGAGTTCGAGAAAATGAGATCAGAGGATTCGAACGCAATTTTAGAATCGTTGGAGCAGCAGACGATCAGCGTGGCCAAGGCGGGCATCGTCGCAACTCTCAACACTCGCACCGCTGTGCTCGCGGCAGCCAACCCAAAATACGGCAGATTTGAGAAGAACCTCACAATCGCACAGCAAGTCCCCCTAGATCCCGTGATCCTCTCAAGATTCGACTTGGTTTTTATCATGCGCGACGAACCACGCGCCGACCAAGATCGGGCCATGGCCCACTACATTCTAGAACTACACCGCGCCCCCACGAAGGTGGTCAAGCCGCCCCTCGACTTGGATTTCCTGCGTAAAATCATCATCTACGCGCGCCAGAACCTCGATCCGAAATTTGATGACAAGGAGGCCATGAAGACAATCGAGGATTTCTTCGTCGATTGGAGGAGGGTGGCCGAGCGAGGCGAGGCACCGCTCCCGATCACGGTGAGGCAGCTTGAGGCCATCGTGCGGCTGGCGAAGGCGAACGCCCGAATGAGGCTGAGCGATCGCGCGACCGTTGAGGACGCAAACCGTGCAATCAATCTCATCAAGCGCTCCTTGCAGGAGGCTGGAATCGACACCGAGACGGGAAAATTGGATATCGACGTGCTCATGACGGGCAAGCCCAAATCCCAGCGCGATAACATCCGCCACGTGCTGGAGATAATTGAGCGGCTCGAGAGAGAGTACGGCGGGGCGGCGCCGGTCGAGGAGATAAAACGCATCGCCGAGTCGGAGGGTATCAGACCAAAGTTCGTGGAAGAGCTGATCGACCAAGAGAAAATAAGGGGGCACCTGTACGAGCCGAAGCCGGGTATGGTCGCACGGGCGGTGAAATAAATGAAACGCGTTCGAATCCTTAAGGATTTACCAGCGATGAAGTTGGTGGGCAGGCAGCTGGGCCCGCTGGCGGAGGGGGAGGAAACGGAGCTTGAGGCGTGGGAGGCTGCGGTCCTCGAGCGTCACGGGTTCGCGGAGCCCCTCCAGAAACTCACGCTAGTGGAACTCCGGAAGCTCCTCTTGGCGGAGGAGCGTGAATTTGAGCTCACGCCCCTTCCAGGTGATTTCTATTCATCGGTCGCTCAAGAGATAGCATTTGCACGGGCGGCTGGAGAGCATAAGAAAGTCGAGGAGATTCGGACCCAAGTCTCAACTCTGATGGAGGTCAGGATTCCAAAGCTGCTTCGGTTTGCACTTTCCCCAGAGGGGGCCGATCCCCTACCGCCCCAAGAGCGGTTCCTGATCAATCGCTTGGCCGTGACACTCGACATGTGGGGCAAGCGGTTGAATGAGTCCCTTGAGAAGGCAGGAGAGGAGGTAGGTAAAAATGAGGAGTTCGGAAGGCCTGTTCGACATGCTGTTGGAAACGAGGCCGATATTCAAAAACCGGGAGTATCTGCGACCGAGCTACACGCCCGAGGAACTACCACACAGGGGTGAGCAGATTCATCAGCTCGCGCGGATACTTGTGGCCCCCTTAAGAGGGGAGACGCCGTCGAACCTATTCATCTACGGCAAGACGGGGACGGGGAAGACGGCTAGCGTGAAGCACGTGTCGAAAGAGCTCGAACGCGTCGCCGATCGTGCGCCGCGCAGGGTGGAAGTGGTTTACCTGAACTGCGAGGTCGTCAACACTCAGTACCGAATTCTCGCGACGCTTGCAAACATTTTCCTGGAGAAACTCAAGAAGCGCTACAGTGCGGGATATGCAAGTTCTCTCGGTTTTGCTGAAAGCGTTCCGATGACGGGCTGGCCGACAGATGAAGTCTACAGATGTTTCTTCAGGGCGCTCGACCACGACCCACAGCTCGCGGTGATCGTACTGGACGAAATTGATAGGCTCGTGCTGAAGAGCGGTGATGAAGTTCTCTACAATCTGACCCGCATGAATTCCGACCTGGTGAAGGCGAAGGTGAGCATCGTGGGCATCTCCAACGATCTGAACTTCATGAGTTACTTGGACCCCCGCGTTCGGAGCAGCCTCAGCGAGGAAGAGATAGTTTTCCCCCCCTACAACGCGCTTCAGCTCAAGGACATATTAGAGAAGCGAGCGGGGATGAGCTACATTGACGGCGTGCTAGGCAACGGCGTGATCTCACTCTGCGCGGCCCACGCGGCGAGGGAACACGGTGACGCCAGGCGGGCCCTCGACCTGCTTCGCATCGCTGGCGAGCTGGCCGAGCGTGAGGACGTGGAGATGGTCACCGTGACCCATGTCAGGCGGGCTTTCGAGAAGATGGAGCAGGACAAGATGGTGGAGGTCGTTCGAACGTTGCCATCGCAGTCGAAATTGGTGCTCTTCAGTGTCGTGCTTTTGACGGAGAGGAACTCGCACAAGATAGTGACGGGTGACGTGTACACCGTCTATCGCGCGCTATGCCGGCAGGGCGGGTTGGACGTGCTAACGCAGCGCCGTGTCAGTGACCTGATTTCTGAGCTCGACATGCTCGGGATCATCAACGCCCAGATTATCAGCAAGGGTCGCTACGGGCGGACCAAAGAGATAACGCTGAGTATCCCGCCGATTCAAGCGAGGGCGGCAGTTCAGGAAGAGCATCCCATCGGCAACATCGAGGCGCTCTCCCTTCCGCGTCAACTGACGTTCGCGTAGGAGATTTCCATGGACGACGCTTCTGTGATTCGCAAATTCATGGAAGCAGACATGCAACTGACGTCGGACGCGCTTGACACGCTACGCAGGCGGGAGGACACAGAGTCCGTGGCCGCGCGAGTGCTAGTTAACCTTAGAGAAATGGAAAGCAGGCCCTTTCTGGTAACGGCTGATCTCATTACAAAAATTCTGGAAGGAGAGGGCGCTAAAACAGGGGCCGTGCCCACGGTTCCCCCACCCAAACCGAGCCTGCCTGAAGCGGGGGAGGCACCCAGAGCGAGAGAAATTATAGAAAAATTACCCGAGCTCACCCGCACCAAATTCAAACCGAAGGCTGGTGAGTTCGAGCCCCGCGTCAAGGTGCTTAAGGATGTCACCGGGCGGAGCTACACGGAAGGGGAGCTGAAGGACTTTGTGAACGTGTTTAAGGATCGTTATGAGCGCTTGAGCAGCATCCTCCGGAAGCGCGTCGACTTTCACGATGCGATCCCGATCAGCAATCTGAGGAGATTCGATGATAGGGCCTTGGTGAAAGTAATCGGGATGGTTTCAGATAAGCGGGAGACCTCTGGGGGGCACGTAGTTTTAGAAATAGAGGATTTGAACGGTCGGGCGTCGGCGTGGGTCTTCAAGGGCCGGAGGGAGCTCATGCGAAAAGCGGCAGAGGTGGTCGTGGATGAGGTAGTCGGGATCGTGGGGGATGTGCGGAGCGGAGACCGCGCCCCCAGGTTGTTCGTTAGAGACATCGTCTGGCCTGACTTGCCCACCACACACGGGTTCTCCCGCGCTGAGGACCCTGTCTGTGCGGCGCTGATATCGGACCTGCACGTCGGGAGCGAGATGTTCCTAGAGGATGCGTTCATGAGGTTTGTGAATTGGCTGCGAGGTGGGGTGGGCAACGCGAAGCAGCGGGAGCTGGCGGGCAGGGTCAAGTACCTCGTGATCGCTGGCGACATAGTCGATGGGGTTGGGGTTTACCCCCAGCAGGAGGAGGAGTTGCTGATCAGTGATATTATCAAGCAGTACGATGCCGCGGCTAAACTCTTAGCCCAAGTGCCTGAGCACATCACCATCATTATAGCACCCGGGAACCACGATGCCGTGCGCCCCACCGAGCCCCAGCCGGCGATCCAAAAGGATATCGCGGGAGGCCTCTACGACTTGAACTCGGTCATGGTCGGGAACCCGGTGTGGGTATCTCTTCACGGTGTTAATTTTCTGGTCTATCACGGGAGGAGCTTCGACGACTTAATAGCAACAATGCCCGGGCTGAACCGGCAGAAATCCACGCCTCCGATGGTCAAACTCCTGCAGAAGCGGCACCTCGCCCCGGTCTATGGGGGGCGCACGGCGATATCGCCGG
>JAUXAS010000086.1 GCA_030619825.1 Hadesarchaea archaeon | reverse complement strand
TCTATCACGGGAGGAGCTTCGACGACTTAATAGCAACAATGCCCGGGCTGAACCGGCAGAAATCCACGCCTCCGATGGTCAAACTCCTGCAGAAGCGGCACCTCGCCCCGGTCTATGGGGGGCGCACGGCGATATCGCCGGAGCAGCAGGATTACCTCGTGATAGAAGAGGTGCCCGACGTGTTTCACTGCGGCCACATGCACGTTTACGGGTACGAGCGGTATCGTGACGTGGAAGTGGTTAACTCGGGAACCTTTCAAGAGAAGACCATTTTCATGCGGCGGCTTGGGGTGAATCCCACGCCGGGAATCGTGCCCATCATCGATCTACAAACCCGCCAAGCCAGGGTGATTCATTTTGCATGAACTCGCTCAAGCTGCGGATTTGCTCTTGGATTGGTGGGGAACATTAGCAGAGCGAAGCGGGGGCCGGGTGCTACCTAAAAGGAAGGTAGAAAATCCTCCTCGGTCAGAGAAATTTTTTGCCTCCTGCCCAGCCCCCGCGCTCAAGGTGATCAGATATAGAAAAAATTCAGATTAAAGTGAGCAGATGACGGTTGCCAGTCAGGAAATAAAAGCTTACTTCAATGAAATCGAGCGGCAAATCAATGGAATCTACGGGATAGCCAAGAAAGCTCGGGCGTTGGGCCATGACCCAGAGCTGGAACTGGAAATCCCCAGGGCCGAAGACCTCGCCGCGAGGGTCGAGAAACTCGTTGGACCGCCCGGCGTGGCAGAGGTGATACGTGAGCTCGAGAAGGCGATGTCACGTGAGGAGCTGTCTCTAAAAATAGCTGAGATGATCGTCGATGGCCACTTTGGAGGATTTCGAGAGCAGCAGGCGGCGGAGCAGGCAGTCCGGACGGCGCTCGCGATAATAACAGAGGGTATTGTGATAGCGCCACTTGAGGGTATAACCCATGTTGAGATAAGGAAAAATTTTGATGGCTCACCCTATCTCGCGCTTTACTTCGCCAGCCCGATTAGGTCGGCGGGAGGCACCGCAACTGCGCTCGCCGTCCTCACTGGGGACTTCGTGCGGCGAAAGTTGTACTTGGGCCCTTACAAGCCGACCGATAACGAGGTCGAGCGATTTGTGGAGGAGACGGATCTCTATACCACCGATATCGCCCACCTCCAATACACTCCCCCATCCCCTGACGACATCCGAGCCGCTGTGCGCAATATTCCCGTAGAGATAACCGGTGAACCGACCGAAAAGGACATTTCGGTAACCGCCTATCGTGACCTTAAGCGGATAGGGCACAACTTTGTCCGGGGAGGGGCGATCTTGGCCTTGGTGGAGGGGGTCCTTCAGAAGGCGCCGAAGATAATAAAGCACGTGAGCAAGCTGAACATCGACGGCTGGGGCTGGCTTTCCGAGTTGATTTCCAAGGCACAGGCAAAGGAGGAGGCTGCGTCGGCTTACCCTAAAGGGAGCAAGTATCTGGATGAGGTGATTGCGGGCAGGCCCGTTTTTTCCCACCCGAGCCGGGAAGGGGGGTTCAGGCTTCGCTACGGGCGCGCAAGGAATACTGGCATAGCTGCGGTTGGCATCCACCCCGCGACGATGACGATATGTGACGATTTCATAGCGATTGGGACTCAGCTCAAGATGGAGCGGCCAGGTAAAAGTGGTGCTGTAATGCCCGTGGACTCGATCGAAGGACCGATCGTCAAGCTCGACGACGGCTCGGTGGTTCAAGTGAATTCGGTCGAGCAAGCACTCGAGCTCAGGGACCGGGTCAGCGAGATCTTATCGCTTGGGGACATCCTCATAGGTTTTGGCGAGTTTCTCGAGAACAACCACCCGCTCATGCCAGCCGGTTATTGCGAGGAGTGGTGGGCCCAGGAAGTCAAAGGGGCGCTGGCGGGGAAGAAATTCGACGCAGACTTATCTTCTTACCTTTCACCCCCCTACTTGAAGCCCGCTCCACCCTTGGCGGTGGAATTATCTGAGAAATTCGAGGTCCCGCTTCACCCCGCGTACACATACCTTTTTCACGATATTGGCATCGAGGAGCTTCGAGAACTGGGCAGCTGGCTGGTGGGCGGGGAGCCGAAGTTCGAGGACGGCAAACTTGAAGGACTTCGCTTAATTCTAAATCAAACACCTAAGCGAGTGCTTGAGGTCCTCGGGGTACCGCATAGGGTTGAGAATGGATGCGTCTTAATTGAGAGTCATGTTTTTCCCCTCTGCAAGTGCTTGAGCCTGCTCGATGGGCAGCGTTTGACAAGCGAGCGCCTCGAGGAGACGTTGCGCGCAAATCCATCGAAGGATGTCATGGAGATCGTTCAGGTCTTAGCTGGGTTTCCGGTGAAGCGGAAAGCTCCAACGCGTATAGGATGTAGAATGGGCAGACCGGAGAAGGCAAACCCACGGTTGATGAAACCCCCGGTGCACGTGCTTTTCCCTGTCAGCTTGCGCGGTGGGGCGACGCGTAGTGTGATAAAGGCAGCCGAAGGTGGAGAAATCTATGTAGAGGTGGCAAGGCTGGAGTGCCCGAAGTGCGGGACCGTTGGCTTCACTCGAAAATGCCCGAAGTGCGGGACGATCGCAAATTACACACGGGTATGCCCCCGTTGCAAGCGTCCGACAAAAGAGGAGCGTTGCCTCGCATGTAACGTCCGCACAGGATACTTCGACCAGCGGAAGGTCGAGCTGAAGCCGCTCTTCGATGAAGCACTGCAGCGGTTGCAGGAGGAAGCGCCGCCGGAGGTCAAAGGTGTCAGGGGCATGACGAGTGCTTATAAAATTCCAGAGCCCATCGAAAAAGGGATCCTGCGGGCGAAGCACCGCATCTACGTATTCAAGGACGGAACGGTGCGATTCGATGCCACGGATGCCCCGCTCACCCACTTCAGGCCGCGGGAAGTAGGCACGTCCGTGGAACGGCTACGCGAATTGGGCTACGAGCGGGATTGGGAGGAGAAGCCGCTGGAGCGGGATGATCAGCTCGTTGAGCTCAGGGTACAGGACATCATTCTCTCGAACACGTGCGCCGAGTACTTGCTCCGCGCATCGAAGTTCGTCGACGAGCTACTTCAGAAGTTCTATGGGTTGAAGCCGTACTACAACGCGAGCTGGCCCGCTGACTTGACAGGGCACTTAATCATCGGTTTAGCGCCGCACACATCGGTGGGCATTGTTGGGCGCGTCATCGGTTTCACCGACGCAAATGTCGGCTACGCGCACCCCTTCTTCCACTCGGCAAAGAGACGAGATGCAGACGGGGATGAAGATGCGGTCATTCTTTTACTCGATGCGCTACTCAACTTCAGCA
>JAUXAS010000031.1 GCA_030619825.1 Hadesarchaea archaeon | reverse complement strand
ACGTGGCTTCTTAGACTGCGGCTCCAAGGGCACCCATCCCTCGTCGGGCAAATACACTTGAACCCACGCATGGCTCGCGACAGTTTTCCCTTCGGGCGTAGTTCCAACGGTGAACTCCCAACCCGCGGGCGGCCGCCACGTTGAAACGACCCACCCGCTCACTCTTCTAGCGGGCACCCCGGCGGTCCTAGTTAGGGCAAGGTAGACGTTTGTATAGTCCCTGCACTGGCCCTCCCTAGACACCAAAACCTCTTCGGATGTTGGCGGAACGAACGATAAGCCGTAGGTGAGGTTGGTGCCGGTCCAGTTACAGATTTCCTCGGCAAGCTTCCTGTTGTCGTAGTCGACCTCGTAGACATTGTCCAGCACTTCATTCACCCTGCTGGTATCCGTGATCACATAGGTGTCGGGAAGCAGGAAGTATGTGTAATTTGCGGGAACTTGGTTATCACCTTGAGTTAATTCTCCATTAGGGACGGTTGAGAAGGTGAGCTCACTTGGTAACTCCTCGTTTTTCTTGTAGGATGAGAGAATTCTGGTAAAGGTGAACAGGGCGTCTCTAAATCGGATTTTTCCAATTGGAGTTTCGATGGCGCCCGGTGCCTTGCCGGTGGATTTTATGTCGTCGCGAACTGTTTGCGCTAGACCGACGTAATCGTTTTTCGAGAGATTCCTCCAAGATGCCCCCCAATCGCCGTTCTCGTTATCTGGCGGGGTGGCATTTTCGATGGGTTGCTGGATCAAAAATTGGCCATTTTGGTCTATGACTGTGATGGCATCGGCAGCGTAATACAACACTTGGGCAGGAGAGAGGGAATACCAAGAACCCTCGCTGTATATCAAATAGTAATCGCTGAGTTCTCGTCCGTATTTTAGCTCTAGACGAACTTGCTCTAAAGAGCCGATAAATGAGGGGTTCTCGGGGGAAATACCTTCATAGCTTATGGTGTACACCAAGTATTGTTCGAGGAACTGCTGTGGGGTTATGGTAATCTCATTTTCGGTACCGGTTAAAGTCATACCGTTTTCTATGACGGCTGGTCTACCATTGACCTGTCCGAGGTACACAGAGGCCTCACCGTAAGATCCTCCACCATAATCGGTGAACTCATGAGAATCAAACATCGCGGAGTAAACATTTTCAGCACCCTCCGGGAGAACCATCACGCTTTGGTACGAGCGCCGATAAAAGGCAACATCGATTCCAACTGTCTGAGCGATGCTGCGGACGAGAATCCAAGTTGATTCCTCCCCAACGATGGTCTCCTTGGCCGCGCTTTGGTTGTCGACCCAGCTGAAATTTATCGTCCATTCATTATCCGACCAGCGCGCTATGTTGGGTGTCTCCCATGTAAGAACAACTTTGAAATTCTCCTCGGCGCCGAGCCCGGTCACCTCGCAACTGATGTTATCTACTTCAAGACCATATCTCGCATATGCAGACCGAATAGACTCTGTGTATGATTGTGTCATAACATCTGCACCTATCAACCCGGTAATCTGTTTCATAAAGCTGGAGAGTTGGGACGGTGGCAGTTGCATTAATAAGCGACAGTTAGCGTTGCCGTCTGCGTCGATGTAAATGAACGACTCACCGAACTCCTCGAATTCAGCGACCGATATTTCTTCTCCTCTAGGCATTATTAGAAATATAATGGATGTCAAAAATGCGGCAGCGACGGCTACTATGACGGCGAAAATAACCTCCTTCCGCAGCATATACTCATCTCATCTTCCTAGTTCTAGGGCACCTTCAGGCTTTTTCTAACTTTTTTCGTCGCACTCACAATTGCCCGAAGTTTACTAACCGTTTCATCACGTGTTCGCGTCTTTAGCCCACAGTCCGGATCGATCCAGAGTTGCTCAGGGCGCAACACCTCAAGGGCCCGCCGGATGCGCTGCTCCACCGTTGTCGTGTCTTCAACCACGTGCGAGTGTACATCGACTACGCCGAACGAGAGGTCTTTGCTGAACGGGTGCTCGCGGAACAGCTCGATCAGGTCAAGCTCTGAGTTCGACATCTCGAGGTCGAAGTTGTCTACTGGAAGCTCGAGCATCCCGGGGTAGATGAACTCGAATGCCCCGTAACAGATGTGGCTGATGAAATATGCATCGACACCCCGGGTGACCATCTGCATCGCTTTGATCGCGAACTCCGGGAGCTCCTCGGGCCGAGCTGAGATCGCGGGTTCGTCAACTTGGATTATCTTCGCACCCGCTTTCGCCAGCGCTTTCACCTCCTCGTGTAGAGCTTTCGCGAGCGCCAGACATGCGTCGCGACGTGTCGGGTAGTACTCGTTGAACGACCAGTCCATCATCGTGTAGGGCCCCGTGACCACCCCCTTGACCGGTTTGCGCGTGAGCCCCTGGGTGAACTTCCACCACTCGACGGTTATCGGTCCCCGCCATCGTACTTCACCAACGATGATCGGTTTTCGATAATAGCGGTTGCCGTAGGAGCGAACAAGTCCACTGATTTTGAAGCCCTCGAGGTTTCGAGCGAAGTAAGTCGTCATATCCCCGCGGTACATTTCCCCATCGACGAACACATCTAGCCCGACCTCCTCCTGAAGTGCGACCCACTCACGCGTCGTTTGCTCCTCGAGCCGGTGGAGCTCCTCAGCGTCCAGTTTCCCGGCAACGAATTTTAGTCGAGCCTCGAGCAGGTGGGGGGGTTTCGGGTAACTCCCCACGCTCGTCGTCGGCAGCAAAGGTAGCTCGAGTCCGAATTTTTTTAACTTCTCGCGCATCAAATCAGCTCCCCAGCCTTCTCGGCGATCGCGATCATGTTTTGCAGTTTCTTGAAGGCTATTTCCCGTGGCAGGTACTCGCCCAACCCACAGGAAGGGCTGAGGTACACACGTTTGGATCCGACGTTCGGTAAAATTTTCTTCAACACATCAAGCACTTCTCGTTCGCTTTCTAGCCTAGTGTTTCGCCCATCGATAAGCCCCAGCCCGAGTTCCTTCTCGCAGCCTAGTCTCGCGATCACTTCTGGCAACCGCGGGCTGTAGGTGAAATCAAACCCCAGCGCCTCCACGGGCAACTTCACGAGCTTTTTGTAAAGGGGTGCAGCATCGCCGAAGTAAGTATGAATGAGGAGCATCGTCCCATTTTTTTCAGCCACAATTTTTTCAATCGCATGCTCGAATGTTTGAAAATCGTTTGGGTTCTTCAAAATTGCCGGTTCATCGATCTGAATCAACTTGGCCCCTGCATTCGCGAGTTCGCTAACCTCCAGCGATATAGCTCCAGCGAACTCATGCGCGAGCTCGGCTAACCCCACCCCGCGTCGGTTGATCGAGAGCTTCGCGAGCGTGTAAGGACCTATCATGACCGGTTTCACGGGTGCCGACGAGATTTTCTTCGCAAAGAGGAACTCCCTCTTGATCACGGGCTCGAGCCACCGCACCTCGCCGACCACCACGGGCTGGCGGAAGTAAGAGTTAGTGTCGAAAAATCGGAGCAAACCGTCAATCTTGCATCCCTCAAGTTTTCGTGTAAAGTGAGAGATGAGGTCGTACCACCTCACCTGCCCATCGGTGACCACGTCGAGCCCGGCCCGCACCTGCTCCTCGATGACCTCGCGAGTGACCTCGTCCTGAACGCGCTCGAACTCCTCGCTTGATATCTCGCCCCGCTCCCACTGCGCGTAAGCCTGGCGGTGACGTTGCTGCTCGGGACGGCTACCTATCCGCGGGTAGCTGCCAGCGCTTGCGGTTAAGATTTCCATCGTACCAAACTAAGTGGGCGTGGTGTTTTTAAGAAGATGTCGAGCTAAGGATGGACGATGTTGCGCGTAGCAGTTGGCTCAAAGAACCCGGTGAAGTTGAGGGCGACGCGAAACGTGTTTCGCGCACTTGTAAGGCGCGTGCGGGTCGCAGGGGTTGGAGTCGAGAAGCCTTTCGGGCAGCCTTTAGGACAAGCTCAAACCATTCAAGGAGCGGTTGCGAGGGCTGAGCAAGCGTTGAAGGCAGGTAGCTACGATATCGGCGTCGGGATCGAGGCTGGGCTCGCGCCTGCCCCTCGCACGCGTTCGGGCTTTGTCGACGTTCAGTGGTGCGCGATCCTCGACCGCGAAGGCAACCTCACGCTCGGACACGGCAGCGGCTTTGAGTACCCGCTCAAGGTGACCGAGGAAGTCTTCGTTCGCAAGCGGGAGGTGGGCGAGGCGATGGAGCGCTTGTCGGGCATCGAGCGAATAGGCCAGCGTATGGGGGCCATAGGCTACCTTTCACGCGGTAGGCTGGCCCGAACCCGGTTAACCGAGCAAGCGGTTTTCATGGCGATGTTGCCAAGGATGAGGGCGAGCTTGTACGGCCTGCCTAAACTCAGGTAATGAATTCCATCCAATCGATATTCTTTTAACAACGTGCAGTTTTCTCTAAATAGGGGTAGAGTTGAAGATCGGGGAAAAATTCGTCCCTCATCCAAATTTGAAAAGAGTTTACTTCATTTACCTCGGACTCGTGGCGATCGTACCATTGATTGTAACTTTGCTGCCGATTTGGGCGGTGTTTACCTATGCCCCTGAGGTATGGCAAGTAGCGTGGGCATACCTCTTTATACCCTTAATCATAGTGCTCGCGATTCTCGGTTTCCTAGCTTATTGGATCCAAAAGTACTACGGCTCGATCTCCTACACGTTGAAGGAAGATGAGGTAATGGTGGAGAGGGGAGTTTGGTGGAAGATGAAGCACGTTGTCCCTTATGCGCGCGTGATGTCGGTCGATGTCATCCAGGGGCCGATATCGAGGCGTTTTGGCATCGGCTCCGTGCAGGTACATACAGCTGGCTATACGGGCAGGATGGGCGGGGCTGCTGGTCCGGGCGCTAGAGGTGCTGAAGCATCCATCTGGGGGGTGCCTAATTTCGTGGAGATAAGGGACGCGATAATCGGGCTCGTGAGGGGAAGACCCCTTTTCGGGATGCCCAGGGCTGCGGCGCCTGACATCGGTTCGGAGATGCTGAAAGAGCTGAAGAAGATAAGGAAAGCCGTGGAGAAGTAATTCGGAGGGGCGGCGATGGGGAAAGGCAGCGGATTTGGAAAGGTAATTTTGTTTAACGAACACTTCACTGTTTATAACATACCCTCGATTGTATCAGCGATTAATCGAGTGACCACCGCAACCGCGGAACCTTTCGAGGGCACGGGCTGGATCATAGACGACCAAAGGAAAGCCACACCAGGGTACAAGGAGGAAAAGCTTGAGCAACAAAAGGACTCGACGGAAAGAATTTTGAAAGTCGCTGGAATTGACACGACGCGAAACCCAATCAAAATTATCCTAGAGGGAGACTTGGTTGCGGCAAGCGGGATCGGGGCGAGTGCCGCCTCTTGCACGGCGATCGCACGAGCCTTATCAGATGAGTTCAACTTGGGCCTCTCGGACGATCGGATTAACGAGCTCGCTTACGAGGGCGAGAAGGGGTATCATGGGACCCCCTCTGGGATCGACAACACCGCGGCGACCTACGGAGGGCTAATCTGGTTCGTGAGGGGGACCCCGAACGTGATCGAGCGGATGAAGCTGGAGCGCCCCATCGAGATCGTGGTGGGGAACACCGGGCTCGTCGCCGACACGAAAGCGGCGGTCGCGGGGGTTCGCGAGCGGAAGGAAAAATATCCGGAAAAATACGGCAAGATATTTAAAGAAGCGGAGGACTTGGCACACGAAGCTCGGAAAGCGCTCGAGAGTTATGATCTGAAGTCGGTTGGGAGATTGATGGACGAAAATCACAAGTTGCTGCAGGAGATCGAAGTTTCGTGCAAGGAGCTCGACTTCTTGGTTTCCCTGGCACGAGAGCAAGGTGCCCTCGGGGCAAAGATGACCGGAGGGGGTCTCGGGGGGAACATGGTCGCCCTCACCCCGGGGGATGATTTACAGGAGAAGGTAGCGAGGGCGATGGAAAAGGAGGGTTTTGAGGTCCTGAGGACTAGGATAGGATGATTCAATGAACCTGCGAGAGTTCGTCGATAGGTTGGATAAGCGGGGGCTTTTGGTGAGAATCAAGCGGCCCGTGGACGTCAAGTACGAAATGGCAACCCTGATGAAGATGTTGGATGGGAAACCGGTCCTATTCGAGCAAGTCAAAGGATCTTCGATGCCCGTGGTGGCGAACATCTGTTCCTCGAGGGAGTTGATCACGCTGGGATTGGGCATCGAGCAGGACGAAATTATAAGTAAATTAACGGAAGCCGTTGACCACCCGAAGGAACCGAAGGTGGTGGAGGCAAAAGATTACGAGGAAATCGATGTTGACCTGACAAAGCTCCCGATACTCACACACTACCCCTTAGATGGTGGACCCTACATCTCCTCTGGCGTAGTTGTCGCGAGCGATCCTCAGCTCGGCCTTAACACATCGTATCAGCGGATGATGGTGATAGGGAAAAACGAGGTCGTGATAAGGATATTGCCCAGGCATTTCGATGAATTCCTAAAGCGGGGAAACCGAGAATTCGCGATCTGTATAGGGAACTCCATGCCGGTTTTGGTGGCTTCCGCAGTTTCCGCAGAACTCGGGAAAAGTGAGCTCAGCATAGCAAACGCTTTGGCGGAAACAAGTTTGATTGAGCTAGGAGGGCACAGGGTCCCAGAATCTGAGATAATCATGATAGCCGAAATGACTGATGAAATGCGTGACGAGGGACCTTTTCTTGACCTGACGGAGACGCCGGACATCGTGAGAAAGCAGCGGGTGGCAAAAATAAAGAAAATATTCGTGAAGAAGAATCCCATTTACCAAGCGTTACTCCCGGGTGCCCTCGAGCACAAGTTCCTGATGGGAATGCCACGCGAGCCCACGATATTCCGCGAGGTCAGCAAGGTCTGCGAGTGCAAGGACATTTTGATAACCCCGGGAGGCTGTTCGTGGTTGCACGCTGTCGTAAGCATAAAGAAGAAAAATCCGGACGATGGGAGAAAGGCGATTGAAGCAGCATTCAAGGGGCACAAGTCGTTGAAGCATGTCTGGGTGGTGGATGACGATATAGACATTCATAACCTAAATGAGATCGAGTGGGCGATGGCCACGCGATTCCAAGGTGATCGAGATATTGTCACTAAAAAGGAGAAGGGGTCCTCGCTCGATCCCTCTTCGGACATCGAGACCCGCGAGACAACCAAAATGGGTTTCGACCTGACCATACCCGCGGGGAGAGACCCGAAGGATTTCAAAAAGCCGGAACTCCCCATGAAATTGAATGTGAAGGATTACTTGACGTGATAAAAAGGAAAAAATTTCAGCTAGTGGCAGGATGTACCTGACGAAAGAACAGGAGCGGATGTTGGCAGGGGAGCAGGGGGAAGTCCTAGAGCGGATGTTTCGCCTGCTCGCGCGCTTGGGAGACATCTACGGCGCCGACCGCATGATCCCCGTGGGGTCGGTCCAAGTCGCGGGTGTTTCTTACAAGTCGATTGGGGATCCGGGGCTAGAGTTCCTCGAAGATATGGCGGGCAAGGGAGCGAAGGTCCGAGTCCCCACCACCTTGAACCCACCTGGCATGGATCTCGTGGACTGGAAGGAGCTAGGTTTTCCCGAGGATTTTGCTGAGAAGCAGCTGCAGATAATGGACGCCTTCAAGAAAATGAGTATAATGATGACCGCCACTTGCACCCCATACCTCGTAGGGAACCTCCCGCGCTTCGGGGAGCACATCGCTTGGTCCGAGTCATCCGCGGTCTCGTTCGCTAACTCGGTGATCGGGGCGCGCACGAACCGGGAAGGAGGGCCATCCGCACTGGCCGCGGCGCTCTGCGGGGTGACTCCAAACTACGGGTTGCATCTGGACGAGAACCGAAAGCCGAGCGTGGTGGTGAAAGTCAGTGCCGAGCTGAAGGACAACTCGGATTTCGGCGCCCTGGGCTACCACGTCGGGAAGCTCGTCAAGAAGGGAATCCCGTATTTTAGAGGAATCGAGCATGCAGATGTCGACCAGTTGAAGGCACTAGGGGCCGCGATGGCTGCGTCGGGTGCTGTGGCGCTGTATCACGCGGAGAGCTTGACTCCGGAAGCTAACCTCATGAATACTGAAGGGCTGGAAACGATTGATGTGGGTGAACGAGAGCTACGCGAAACCTACAAGGCACTGAACACCGGGAAGGACCCAGACATAGTCATCTTGGGCTGCCCCCATGCCTCGCTGAAGGAGATAGCCACGCTCGCCTGCAAGCTCGAGGGGAAACGCCTCCGGGGACCGCTCTGGATATGCACCTCGCGCGTCACCAAGGAGGCCGCGACTCGCATGGGCTTCACCGAAATTATAGAAAAAGCCGGAGGGAAGGTGGTGGCCGACACTTGTACCGTGGTCTCCCCGATCGAGCGGATGGGCTACAAGACCACTGGAGTCAACTCGGGAAAGGCTGCAAACTATCTTCCTGGGTTCTGTAAGCAACAGGTCGTGTTCAAGAGCCTCGACGATCTGTTGGAGGGACGAAGCGCATGAGGGGTCGGATGATCAGTCCGGGGAAGGCTCGGGGCGAGGCTATGGTTTCGAGGGAGCCGGTAGGGTTCTACGGCGGGATAGACCCGAAAACTGGCGTGGTCATCGAGAAGGGGCACGAGCTCGAGGGAAAATCGGTGAGGGATAAAATATTGGTTTTCCCTCAAGGGAAGGGCTCCACGGTCGGTTCTTACGTTATCTATGGTTTGAAGAAGAATGGGATGGCGCCAGCTGCAATCATTAACAAGGAGACGGAAACGATTGTGGCGACGGGAGTTATCCTAGCGGGAATACCTTGTGTTGATGGGATTGACATCGACAAGATCAAGACAGGAGATAAGCTAGTAGTGGATGCGGACGAAGCGACTGTTGAGATTGGATAGAATGATTTTCTTATTTCAGCCATTGTTTTCCTTCATATAAACAACCTCCACCCCAAGCCTTGGTGGCATGGTAGCTGGGGGTGTGGGGTAACAGGTAACCTACCCGGCTGTCATCTACTGCCCCTGGGGTAGGACCCGGGAGATCTGAGTTCGAGTCTCGGCGCCCCCGCGCACCCATGTGCACGGGAACGTGGGGCAATGCAATTTGATTAGCGCCGAAAAAACCACTAAATAAAAAAAGCCCGGCAAGCTTTCAGCTGCCGGACATTACCTACCCGGCTGTCACCCATTTATTGTTGGATTTTGCAGGCATAAAAAAGTTGAGGCAGACATCGGGGAATTTTGCAAGAAGGTTTATCAAGTTGAGCACGTCAGAGGGTTTAGGTGGAACAGTATGACGGGTCCGGCCGAAAGCAAGATTGAAATCGAGGCGAAAGTCTACATCCACAAGCGCGACCCTGCGACGCGTTCGAAGATCCCACACATCGATATCGAGGCGCCGATCCTGAACGAGATCATCAAACCGAATGAGGCGACCTTCGTGAGCGGCAAGCCCGGCGGAGTCTTCATCGGGCTGAAGCGGGAGATGCTAGCGAGACTCAAGAAAGTTCTAGAGCGGTTGGAGAAATGAATAAAAGGGTATCAAAAATTAGGGTTAAAATTTTCGACATCAAAAAATAGTCATCGGGGCATGCTGACATCATGTCTCAGCCAACCCAAGCCAGCTGAGAGCGGCGAACATGCAAATCCCCCAAAAACCGCTTCTTTTTTGAGGGTGGGGTTTTAATGTCGTTGGAGGATTTTGCTTGTTTTTTGAGCCGCTCTTTTTACATCTCTCATGCTCTTCGCCCCGGCGCATACCCCCTTCCCAGATACGAAGAGCAACAACACCGCTTTGGGATCTTCGAGCCTGAACACAAGGCCTGGAAAAACCTCCGGCTCATATTCAGTGTTCTCGAAACTACGAGCTATATGCTCGAGATCGAACTTCCTGCCGAAATCAACGGATGCCACGATATTCTGAACCTTGACTTTTGGATCCGTTTTCACCTTTATGCGTGCTTTTCTGAGCTTTCTCGTAAGCTTCCATATCGCCTGCTTAGCGTCGCTCATGCTGCTGGCACCGACGCAGTTCATCTTCCCCGATGCGAAGATGAGGAAAGATGCTCGAGGATGTCCGGATTTATAGATAACGCCAGGAAAACTC
>JAUXAS010000096.1 GCA_030619825.1 Hadesarchaea archaeon | reverse complement strand
GGAGCCTCGATGACGTCGCTTGCTTGACCTTCTCCGAAGTTGTAGTGGTGCCCCTCGCCCCTGTTCTTTGTGGCTATGATGAATTGCTCCGAGCCCGTCTGCCACTTGACCTTCCGGGCCTGAGGAGCTGGATTGAGTTTTCGCCAAAAACCCAAGCCCCGTATCGTCATTCCGAGCTCCTTCAGCATCCCCTCAAGGTTGTTCATCTTGTGCTGATCGTAAAAAGAAATAAACACGCCCACATCGGTCAGCTTCCGGACGCATAGCGGAACCCACTCATCGAGCCTGATGGCCTCGCCCTCGCGGTCCCAGCTACCAAAATTAAGGTCTATCGCCTTAGCCCTGCCGAACTTCCCTCCCTCGCGGGCTATCTGGACGTCGCGTGAGATGATGTAGGGCGGGTCGGTGGAAAATAGGTTTACCGAGTCGTCGGGGATTATATCGAGTTTGTCCCTGCAATCACCACATAGGATACGAACTTCGCTCATTCTTAGCCTCCTTGATAGTTGTTGATGAATACAGGGATGGACTCGAGGCCCTGCTCCTTGGCGGCTTTCGCCCTGTGCCGGCCCTCGTGGGATGCCAATCTCACCCCTTCTCGAGGAGGGAGGGCAAATTCCAGCCAAACTGCGTCTAACGGCTTTCTCTCCCTAATCCTGCCCTTCAAATAATCGATCTGTTCCCTAATGTAGCGTGTGGGGGGAGCGATTTTCAGAAATGCGTCTGGGCTCATCCTGACTAGCCTCGGCCCGAACCAGTCGGTAGCGTCGCGAGATTTCATCATCCAGTCGTGCAAGATCGGGACATCGATTTGCTCTCCCGTCGCCATGGGATATCCATCCACCATGCAGACCCCATGCTCGGGTTTGCCTCCAAGCCTCACGCAAGCTTCGACGTCCATCGGCTTTATCGCCATTTCAATCTAACTCCTCTCCTCTTTGTTTCGCTTTTTATACACTTCATTTTCTACGCAGTATTGATAACCCTCGATGAAAGAATCAGCTACCCGCCTGTCATCCGTCCTTATGAGAACCGACCCCTTATCATTCTTGAGCAGAAAATATTTGCCCGGATATATGCTGAAACTCTCGCGCTGCTCTGGCATAGTGTCGAGGCACCTGCTGATACCGTCTATAAAACTCCTGCCAGAGAACTCATTCGGGACATCTGTAATTTTCTCCCCGCCCTCCTCCCTAACGAAGAACTTATCGCCAGTTCTGATTAGCTCAAAGTTCCCACGTCCGACAAAAGAAGCCCCGAAAACTCGTTCTTCCATCGTGATGCCCATTTAGTCCCCCCCAAAGGGTCCGCAGTTCTTGAGCGCGAAGCGGTTGGCTTTTGTCTGTTTCATACGTAAGCTGAAGCCTTGCAGGCGATCGAGCACGTGCGAGAATTCGTGGCAAAATATAAATTGAGCGAGTTCATCTGGGCCACTAAAGGTTACTTCTTGCATACGATATCTGTACGCTACTGGGCTGACCTGTTCGGTGCCAACTGGGATTTTTTCCCTCAGCGGGTAAGTGTTGTCTGGATTCAGCTTGACCACGATTTCCTTCCTGCTGGGATTATAATATCCGTGATAGGGTTTCCACCCGCGCTTCCACGAAACGACAACCGTGTG
>JAUXAS010000039.1 GCA_030619825.1 Hadesarchaea archaeon | reverse complement strand
CCATCTCCGGCGACGAATAGATTTGGCACATTTGTCTCCATGTTTTCGTTGACATGGATTTGCATTGCGTACAGTTTAACTTCGGGCGCGTAAAGTAGCGTTGAGTCCTCAGCAACGCCTGGGACAACTTCGTCCAAGCGTTCAAGCCCCTCGATGATATCCGTCACGACCCTGCCAGGCAGAGCCATCGAGATATCTCCCGGAGTGACACTCCGTAGGGTCGGCTTCACGTGCCCTCGCTCGACTCGCTCCCATGTCGACCGTCTCCCCCCACGCAGGTCGCCAAGGCGTTGGAGCAGCGGGCGCCCGCCGCCTATCGTCGTCGCGAGGTAGGCTAACGATTGCCCGTAAGCCGTGGTGTCGGTGACCGGCTGTGTGAGCCCTATGTGGACAAGAAGCGCGAAATTTGTGTTTTGTGACTTCTTCGAGCGAAGGGACTGCCCATTCACGCCAACGTGATCGTCGTAGCGCTCCTCCATGACCCAACCCATCGCATTTGTGCAGAATGTGCGAACGAAATCATCGAAAGTTTTTGTGCGGATGTGAAATTTCGGGTCGCGATTCACCTTGACCACAGGCTCGTAAACGACCGCCGGCACTTCCACGCGCACGCCGACATCGATGGGGCCGTGGGTGAGCTTTACCTCCAAGTTTCGTGCCTGTTCAGCGAACCAATCGGCGCCCACCCGTCCGGGCGCCGCGAGGATGTACTTGGCGTGAATCCGCTTCCCCTTGACGGAGATCTCGCCCTTTCCGATCTGCTCAACCTTTGAGTTGAACATGAACTTTACCCCTTGCTTTTCAAGTTTGTTCCTGAACGAGTTGATGATATCGGGGAGATACTCGCTGCCTATGTGGCGCTGGAGGATTGGGATAAATCGAACGCCAGCTGCAGCTGCACGCCTCGTGAGCTCCTCTACCTCCTCCGACTCCTTGCCGTGGACCTCCTTAGGGGCACCGTGCTCGACGAAAATGTCATCCACTTCTTTGACGAGTTTTTCGGCTTTCGGGATGCTCTTGGTCAGCTTGCTGAGGTCGCCGCCTATATCGTAGCGGAGGTTTAGGATGCCGCTCGACATGCCCCCCGCGCCCCCCAAACCGCACATGATGTGGCAGGGTTTGCACCCTATGCACTTTCCAGTCTCGACGGCCGGGCAAGTGCGCTTCTCTATTTCCCGCCCCCAATCAACAACGGTCACAGAGAGCTTCGAATTTTTTGATAGCTCGTGTGCTGCGAATAATCCAGCAGGACCAGCCCCAATAATGAGCACATCCGCCGTGTAATCCCTCGAAGCCTAACGTTGCACCCATATAAAAGCTTTTAGAGGAAGCACCGTTTTACTTTCTCAAAACGCATACCTTACCCAAAAAAGTGCCATCCAACAAGTAGGCCTCGGCTTCATCTAATTTTACGACACCGGACTTGAACATCGGTCCAATCAATTTTTTAGGTATCCCTCGATTCACCGCGGCGCCTCCAACGAGCTCGCTGAACGCTGGTATCACGAGCAGCTCCGGCGGTTCGCCCTCGATTTGCTCCTGAAGCCTTTTCGGGAACTTCGACGCGTCGAGCTTTGCGCGTAGCCAGACCGGCTCTATTGTTCGCCCCCCGAGCTCGTCACGGAACTCGACTGCCGGATGATTGTGCGCTGCCGCGAGCAGTTTTGTGTTGAGCACTTCCGGGGAGGGCCAAGTGTGGCCGTGCATCAGTCCCACGCGCTTTCGCTTGCCAAGCACGATGCCCCGCGCTCCGTGAATTTTTACCTCCCGCGGCACCATCCCCTCCAGCCCGCCGTCGTGGTTCCCGCGGATAATCTCAACACGAACCAGCTTCGCCAGCTCCTCAAAGAAGCCGGGGAGCTCACGCCACTCCTGCCAGCTGGCGATAGGAACGTTGTGCTTGACGTCGCCCAAGAAAATCAGGCGGTCGGGCCTTCGCCTCTTGATGAGCTCTAGGAGCCGTTCCTTAACCTTTGGAATCTGGCTGGGCAGCGAGACGCCCTTGCTCGCGAGCTCCCCTTCAATGCCCAAGTGCAAGTCTGCGACAATGAGCGAGCGCTCTCTAGCTGATTTGATCAGAAGTGCCGGGGTGCCGCGAATTGGGGTTGCGACCATCGAACTAATTTTAGCGCCGTGGCGAATAACTTTAGCCTACCCTCTCCATAAGGCTAGAGCAAGGCCAAGCAAGAATCCGGCTGAAGAGTAAGGTAAAATGTTTTTCAGCGTTTCACCCTCCCCAATTAACTCCGGCAGGACCTCCATCGCTTTATCGTAAATATCTCGAAAGGTCAGGCTCAAGGTCCCTGTTGCGACGAGAACTATCACGAGAGCGGCAACGGCAAAAATCAGCTTCAATGTACGTTTTATCACAACACCGACCAGTAAACCGAGGATGAACGGTATAACAATTGGAATTAGCCATGCAATTTCTGATGGGAATTCCATTGACGACCTCCTAGTTCAATTTCTCTATTACGTTTTTAACTCTATTGGCGAGGGTCTCCTTCCTTTAGAGGGGGAATGAAAGCCGAATACTTTCGGTGACATCTCTCCGAAAACGGTACGGAGGTAAACAACATAGGACAAATGGGAAAACAAGTAAGAAGACAACAAATAACCCTTTTAGACAAATCTATGCTTCTCTAACCTTTTGGTGTTAGGCCTTGAACCTGAGCAAGGCCGCTGCGCCACCCAGCGCCAGCAACTGCTTCCCCCCGTCGTGATCGGTGCTCACTACAATTACTTGACCCCGCGTCCTTCGGACCCGCTCGAGCACTTCCTCGACGCCGGCCTCACGTTGTCGGAGTAGCTCATCTGCCACCAGCAGCTTCTCGATGGCGCCGAGCGATGCAGCTCGCTCAACATCAGCCTCCCCATAAGTTGCAAGCCCTTCCTTCGCGATTTCAGCCATCAACCGTTCCATCAGCGATGTCTCGAATGAAATACGGTCCTCTCGTGAAACCCGCTCGACTAGCCCGCGGCGCACGATCTCGTAGAGTCCGGTTCTACCCCCTGAGCTGATATCGTCGCGCCTGACTTTCGAAACAAGTTCGGGATACTTCTCGCGCAGGAAAACCATGAACGCATCCTTGGTGAAACCGGGACCCGCAACTATTGCAGCCCGAATGCCCTCACGCGAGATAATATCATTCATCGCAGCAGCCAGCTTATGGAAAAACTTTCGCTCGTCCGCTTCCCGCTTGACCGCGTAGCGCTTCCCAGCCCGTGCATGGGAGATTATTCCCAACTCATCCAGCCCGTACTGCCGAACCAACGCGAGCTCTGCCGAAACCTCATCAAGCGCTACAAGAAGGACACGTGGGCGACGGCTAGCCCGAACGGCCTCCTTGATGCGATCGAGGTGATCGGGGCGCCAAGTTTTTGTGATGGCGAGCGTAGAGCCGGGCTCCAAGCTGAATGAGTGATGTTTTCCAACATCGGGCCCTCCGACGATCGTGCCCAACAGGCGGAGGCGGTTGGCATGTTTATGAAACTGGGTGCCTTCGACGCGAATGGATAGCGTTACGCGCCGCCTCTCAAGCCGCTCCGGCCTGATCTTACCTTTGACCTCCCGCTCGCGGCGCCAAGTTTGGGCAGTCGCAATGTCGTTGGGTTCGACTAGGTGGTGGAGGTGCCAGAGGTCGTCGAGTGTTTCGACCCTGAGCTTGATTTTTCCGTGCTTCAGGTCCTTGTAGATGACTCGCATACGTAAGCCACCAATGTCGGACGTTCGACACGCTACCTGCCGCGGAATTCTCGGAAGGCGCGGCTTATGCTATCGTTCCAGAAGCTAGGTAAGCTGTGGCGCACGAGCCCCTCGAAATCATCAGAGTAGACATAAAAGTGGTTCACCCGCTCGCTTAGCTTCTTGAACGTCTTGTCGACTGCGTTGAAGATGTCTTGCAATGCCTTTCGCTCAAATCTCGCCTGGAGCAGCGATGGCTCTTTGAGCAGGAGCACATCTGCCAAGCGAAGCACGTTCAGCTCGATTAAGGCCGAGCTTTGTGTTATCAGTAGCATACTGAGGTTCTTGTGGCGCGCGATGCTCATGAGCTTGGTGAGCATCTTATTCATCGAGGTCATCGATTCCCGTGAGAAAAAGAGGATCGCAGCCTCATCGACGAGCACGACAGAGTCATTTGGGATTTCTTCGATCCCTTTTGCCTTGTGGATCCACCGCGGCAGCTTTGCGGCATCGTAGCCTATCCCATAGCATCGCCTACGGGTCGAGTGGTTGTACCACGCGAGGAACTGCATCCCCAACGCCGTCTTGCCCGAGCCGCGCTTCCCGACGATCAGCAGGATGAGACCGTACTTAAGGAGCGCTTTCTCGAAGTCGGCGTAAGAGCCCCGGCGTTCCACCGCGACCTCGAAGGGTTTGAACCTTGATGGGGGTTTCGGCGGCCCAATTCCAAACGCATCGCGAATTCGACCGAGTAAGCCCATTTCTTCCCCCTATACCTTGCAACTTACTAGGTAGCAAAGGCGTCCGTCCCTCGAAATCTTGAGGTCGATGCCAAGCGAGCTACCCGAGCGGTCCCAAGTGAAGCCGAAGCGCTCGAAGAGGTAGGCAACGGTGTATTCAAAACGAACCCCCCGGCGCTTGGGCGTGACCATCCCATCTCCAAATGATTTTATCCCCATTCGCTTAAAACATAGTTGAGGCAATCCTATGGCGGTCCAGCGGCTCGTGAGGATAAGGGATGTGAAGTCGAATGATATGCAGGCGATTCTGACCATAGAGTACAAGTGCTTCAAGGACCCCTACCCGCTAAGCCTGCTAAACCGCCTGCACGCGATGCACCCCGATGGTTTTCTCGTCGCGGAGGCCGAGGGCAAGATCGTCGGCTACGTGATCGGAGTGCTCCGATGGGGGGCGACGGGCCACATTTTAGCCATCTCCACCGACCCGCCCTACCAGAGACAGGGCATAGCCTCGGCCCTCATGGATAACATCATCAGCCGTCTCCGCGCGAAGGGGGCGAAGCTCGTGCGGCTGGAGGTGCGAAGGAGCAACGTCGGGGCGCAACAGTTCTACCTTAAGCTCGGCTTTCGGCAGCGGGGGGAAGTCCCTTACTATTACGAGGACGGCGAGGTGGCCATGACGATGGACTACAAGCTCGATTAGCTACCTTCGGTATCTCAATTTTCGGAGATCATCCAAGGTTAGGACGCGCACGTTTGCCGGCACCGCTTCAACTCGTGAGCGCATTCCCACGATGTATTGCACGCCGCGTTCGGCTGCCATGCCAGCGAGCTCCTGGGTCACAACCCCATCAAACACCACGGCTTTAACGTTCGAGGCTTGAGGCAATCGTTCCTTCAGCTCCCTCACTTGGACCTCTTCGATTTGCTCAAATTTTTCGCTGAGTAGTTGTGCCCTCAGGGTGCCGCGCAGCCCGCTGATGACATCCTCCAGTCTCCGGAGCCCTTGGCCTTCCCCTTCGGCGGCGGGCGCAGCCTCCGGCACGGGCTTCCCTCGGAGCTTAATCGATGCGGGCCCGATGGACACCTTGCTCCGCAGCATCTTGATCACCTCCTTTCGTGTGAGGTCCTCCACGCTGCGGTTCTGAGGCGGCCTTGCGACGAAGTCGATGTCGGCAACTTGGAGCAGCTCCTTCAATATTAGGTCCCCGCCTCGGTCGTTGTCGAGGAAAGCTGTCGTCTTCTTGTCTTTGCTCAGGTCTATCACCGCCTTAGGCACGCTCGTCCCCTCGATGGCGATGACATTTCGGATGCCCGCACGAAGTAAGTTTAGTACATCTGCGCGCCCTTCGACGATTATCACCGCATCGGATTCCCGCACCCCAGGGCCGGCGGGTAAGCCCTTGTATTCGGCTATCTCCTCCAGGCGCACGGACTCCTTGACCCGCTCGGCTATCTCCTGGGTCTCGGGGGCGGCCTCCTCGATGGACTCGAGGATCTCCTTGGCGCGCCCTACGATGAACTTCCGCTTGGCGTCGCGCACATCCTCGATTCGTTCGACCTTGATCTTTGCCTCACAGGGCCCCACGCGGTCAATTGTTTCAAGTGCAGCGGCGATGATCGACGTTTCGACCCGATCGAGACTCGAGGGTATCGTTATCGCGCCCGACGATTTTCCCTGGGTTGAGCTGATGTTCACCTTGATGCGCCCTATCCTGCCGGTCTTGAGCAGCTCACGCAAATCCAGCTCATCCCCCAGCAGGCCCTCGGTTTGTCCAAAAATCGCCCCGACGGCATCGGGACGCTCAGCCACGCCATTCGTCTCTATTTTGGCGTGGATGAGATACTTGGTCGTACCAATAACATCTCTCATAACGCTAACCTCCTTTTTGCCGATTCGCTCGGCTACCAATTCTTGCAGTTTTTTTCCTTCCAAGGGCACCACGCCCTCGAAAAGCCAGAATGAGCCTGATGGTGATTCTGGCTTGATTTGATGATCAATCTCTAATTTTCGCGCCCTTGCCTAAAAAGGCTGCGGTTTTAATTGTTATATTTATAACAAGTCATGTGCCCTAAAGAACCTCTGAGGAGCGCGCGAGCTTCGCGTCCGGGTGCTCCTCGAAATATCGTCTGACGGGCTCAAGCACCTGAGCCAGCGCCGCCCCGACCGCCGCCTTCAAATCAGTGGGGTGTAGCTTGCCTGCTGCATACAACTTCCGGAGCTCGGCCGCGCCTTCTATCTCAAGCGGGCCCCCATGCTTCACTTCTCTTGAAACCCTAAGCCTGCCGAGTGCCGGCAAGACGACATGCTCGGCGTACTCGATGATTGGGTTATCTTTGACGATCTTTGGCGGGCAGAATGCCTTTTTCACTTTTTCCTCGATCGTTGCCGGCCCGTCGTCGATTGCAATAAAGTTTCCCTTCGATGATGACATCTTGGCGGCGCCATCAAGCCCGTGGAGCAAGGGAATGTGCACGCAGACTGGCTTTCGATAACCCAGCGCCGGTAATTTCTCGCGTGCGACCATGTGCACCTTTCGCTGGTCGATGCCCCCGACCGCCACATCCACATCGAGGTGGGCCATGTCTACCGCCTGCATGAGCGGGTAGAGCACCTGCGCGACATCCGGATCCTTTAGGTGGCGGGCTATCTCGGCCATGCTGCGGCGGGCGCGGAGCAGCGTGGTGTCGACGGCCATGCGTAGCACATCGAGCGAGAACTCCGGCTTGAGTTGGAAGTCGGAACCGAGCAGGAACTCCGTGCGTTTGGGGTCGAGCCCGAGGGCGATGAAGCAGTGCCGGTTGTACTCGGCTACGCGTCGGATCTCCTCGAGAGTTCCCTTGTCGTTGAGGTAGGCGTGGAGGTCCGCGAGCAGGACGATGACCCGCGCCCCAGCGGCTTGGAGGTCCACCAGCTTTTGAACCGTCAACGCGTGACCGAAGTGAATCTTGCCCGAAGGCTCATAGCCGCAGTAAGCGGCTGGCCTTTCCTTCTTCAAAAGCTCGCGTAGCTCGGCTTCCGTGATGATCTCGGTGGTGCCGCGCGCGATGAGGTCGAACCTCTCCTCCATTCCTACCACCACTCGAAGAAACGCGTCAAACGGCTAAAAGCTTTCGTGGACAATTAACCGCCCGTCAAACCATATGCCCTTGATTTCCACTCGAGGCCTTTCTCCTTCTATCCTACAGTCCCAATTTCAGCTCTTAAACTGGGAAAAATGGTGAATACTTTTGGTGCCCTCTCTCCCCCAAAGCCGCTAAAAAAGAAATTGAGATTGAGCAGTTGGTACTTTGTTTGCGGTCGGCTACGTGTGTGGAGCGTTGTGCGCAGATGGGGGTATTTATTTAGATGCTAGACATGGAAACTACCAAATTCAGCTTGAAACACCCGAAAGAGAATTTGCAGAGAAGCTTAGGGCTTATCTTTCCTCTTGTGTAGAAAAAGAAGTAAAAATCTATGAAACGAAGCGAAAACAATACAAAGGGCTGCCGTATAAGACATTTATTGTTTCGCTTTACGCAAAGAGGTTGGTGACTGACTTTGCAAACAAATGGGAGGTCGTAACTGGTTCATATTCATGGAAACTCCCAGAAATAGCCTTTGTTAATCGAGAATTTCGAACTGGTTTTCTTCGTGGTTTTTTCGATGGCGAGGCAACGATAAGGATAAGGTTCAGAAGTAAACCGTGGAGAGAAAAAACGCGAAATGTACGCGTAACTTCTGCCAATAAACGTGGGCTAGAACAACTGAAGGAACTGTTGGAGAAAGAGGGGATAAAATCGATCATTTATCCTGCTGACAGGTACTGGTGCCTGGATATTGAGGGGAGGCGCAGACTTGCCACATTTCAGGAAAAAGTTGGTTTTAGTCTACAAAAGAAAAAGCAAAGACTTGAAAACGCTATTAATTAATAAATATAGTATGTTACAATAGTATCATAAAAAGACAGAATATATTAAATAAAGTTCCACAGGAAAACAAGGAGTAGGTCATATGGAGGAGCGAGAAAAAGCGACTCTTGCAAGGGTCTTCAGCTTTGATGTTAAGTTTACCAGCACTCGCAAGACGCTTTTTTACCGCAGGTTCTTTGGGTATTCAAACTCCACGAAGCGAGAGCTGAAGGATGGTTCCACGAAGACCTACACCCACGTTGCACAGGGCCTGCTCGGGAGGATCCCCCACGTTAAGCTTGGGAAGAGCGTCATAGCCGTCCCGAAGACGGCAGCCGCCCGCATCGAGGCATTCTTCTCGGACCCCCGATGGCAGCCCCTCGAGCTCCACAGCTTCGACGCCATCCTACCCGCCGAGGTCAGGGCCCGCGCGATGGATGAAACACTCGCTTCCCTCGCAATCGGACGGGAGCGGGTGGGGCTTGCCGCCGAAATTGAGGAACTCTCGGTCGCGCTCAGGCAGGGGGAGCTCGCCCCCGAGCTCGCCGAACGGGCGCGGCACGTTCTGCGCGCGGCAGAAGAACTTATTGCCATTGACTGGACTGATGAGCAGGAGTTCTCGCACAAGCTCGAGCCTCACTTAGCTCAGTT
>JAUXAS010000011.1 GCA_030619825.1 Hadesarchaea archaeon | reverse complement strand
GCCCGCCCCAAAGGCGGTGAAAGGTGCATGCTCTTTGAGCTCCGCAGCGATGTGTTTAAGCCGATCCAGTTTTACCCCTTCAGGCTGTTTTCATTCTTTAAAATATACTTCTCCACAAGCTCTTTGAATGCCACAAATGGTTTGGCCTCGGCTACTGCATCTACCACCTTAGGACCTTTCGCGTGAACACCCGCCACGACGCTTACACCCCGCTTGAAAAGAGGCTCTGGCAAAGTGCTGGCCGTTGGCCCTGCAAAAACCACGAATCTAGCTCTTTTGGATAGCTCGAGCAACCTATCGAGCGTTCCGTTGACCAAGCTCGACCCGCTTATAACCACGACATCCGCTTTCGGCAATATCGAGTCGACAAAAGTATCTGGCAGAGCATCCCCCCTCAACTGGGGGTTGCGCTCGAAAACGTGGACTTCCCGGGCCCTCGCCCTCAGCTTCCCGACTAGGGGCCTTATGTACCCAACCACCGCGACGCTGTCTTCCTTCCTCACATCTATCGCATCAAAGGCATCCATTCCAAACTGCCGCTCGTAACCATCGGAGTCCATCAGGTACTGTGAGAGGGCGTTCAACGTCGTGATGCCAACTGTCTTCTCAATCATATCAAGCGAATTCGCCAGGCGGGTGATCTCCAAGGCCTTGAAGCCGTGGAAGTCCCGCCTGCGGC
Source organism: Hadesarchaea archaeon (assembly GCA_030619825.1). Classification (GTDB taxonomy): domain Archaea; phylum Hadarchaeota; class Hadarchaeia; order Hadarchaeales; family Hadarchaeaceae; genus DG-33. The sequence continues at coordinate 15,649 of JAUXAS010000011.1, read as the reverse complement.
CCCAATGAGTGTGTGCAATGTCCTCAGTAGGCGTATGGCAGAGCCCAACGTAGCCGTTATCGAGCATCACCGCGGTATAGCAGAGGCTCACGCATACCCTCGAGAGCGTCAGGTCTTCTAGCTGGCTTCTCCGCTCCCCGACCAGACCCAATAACTCGTCGACGATCAAGCCTGCACTCCCTGTTGTTCTAAATACCCCTCCACTTTGTCCACCACTCGCATGAAGGCCTTGGCTGCTGGAGTTTCGGCATGCTCGATGATGAAGGGTGCTCCTCTGTCTGAATCCTCGCATATCTTTGAATCGATTGGAATCCTTTCGAGGAATTGCACTCCCAGTTCTCCCGCTATTTTTTGACCTCCCCCGCTCCCAAAAATATCAACTTCTGCCCCGCACTTTGGACAAACGAACCCACTCATGTTTTCAACGATACCTAGCACAGGCACGTGCAACTCTCTTGTAAATCCGACGGCCCTCTTGACGACGATTTGGGAAACCTCAGAAGGAGCAGTCACGATAATAACGCCGTCGATGCAGGGCAACAACTGCATCAAGCTAAGGGGTTCATCGCCAGTGCCTGGAGGTACATCTACAAGCAGAAAATCTAGGTTGTCCCATGCTACGTCCGCCAGAAACTGCCTGATCACGCCCATCTTCATGGGGCCGCGCCAGATGACTGGAGTTTCATCGCTCGGAAGCAAGAAATCCATAGAGATGACTTTGATGTCGAGCGGTCCTTTGGCCGGGAAGATGCCCACGCCTTCAAGCCGCCCTGCGGTCAACTCCTGCCCCCTTATGCCGAGTATTTTGGGGATGCTTGGGCCGTGAATGTCAATATCTAAAACACCCACCTTGTGACCCTTGCGTGCCAATGCGATGGCTAAATTAGCGGTGATAGTACTCTTGCCGACTCCGCCCTTTCCACTCAGTATCACCAGTTTATGCTTGATTTTGGCCATCCGTATTTTGATGCGCTTCTCCTGCTCCTTTATTTCTTTCATCCTTCCTTCCACTTGCTTCACTCCCATTCAAAATTCCTTTTCGGCGATTGCACAATAAGTATTTGTCTATCTGATTTGATGAGGCTACACGTATTGTAGTACTCTTCGCCCCAGTTGTCGAACTCGCTGATAAGGCTGTTGGAGCCCTACATTTTGCTGAGCTCTTCAAGCCTCTTCTTGATCTGGTCCAATTGCTGCTGGAGCGCTGTCGCCTGACCCTCAAGCATTTGTCTTTCTTGTTCCTTCGGAATTTGAGGGATCTCCGCGCCTGTTGGGTAAGGTGATGGTGCATATGGCGATGGATAGGTCATGCTCGGCATTGCTGTGGTTGGTGGTGCATACGTGCTGTAGGGTGGCGCGTAGTACGGTGTATTTGTCCATGGTGCAGCTGTTGGGGCTGACGTTGCGTACGTGCCATATTGGCCATACGGCGTGTAGGGCATCCCCGGTGCTCCCGTAAAAGGTGTCATGGGGCCGTACATTCCGGTCCACCACCGCCTCGGAAGCCATGGGAAACGTGCGCAGACGTAGGGGTTGCCCCCCCATCCGAATCCTCTACCAAATCCTCTTCCCCAGCCGAACGGCATCATTTCACCTCCTTTTTGAGTTCTTCAAGCCTTTTCTTGATCTGTTCTAGTTGTTGCTCCACCATTCTTGATTGACCCTCTAACATCTGAATCTCCTGTTCTTTGGGTACCTGAGACATTTGCGCTGGAGGAGAACCGACGGGTACTTGGAACATGGGTTGCGTTGGCGGTGCCTGTGGTATTGGAGTGGAACTTTGCGGTGTGAAGCTTGGACACACGGGGGCGCTAGGATCCACGGCGGCACCGTTTAATGTGCAGAACCCATCCCTGAAATTAGCGCAGTCCCCATGAGTGGGAACTGAAATTTGTGCTGGTACTTGTGCTGGGTAAGGTTGAGGCACCTGCCCAGCCTGCATCAAGTATTGCGCGGTTGGCGACAATCCTGTTGGACTTCTGCCTACCCATCCCGGTGAATATCCGAACCTCATCCATCCCGGCACACCGGTGAGGTAATACATGTTCCTTCTTCTCCAACCTCCCTGACCGTAAGCCATTTTCTTCATCTCCATTATGAGCATATGCACATAATTGTATATAAACTTTACTGTACAAAATTACGAAAGGAGACTCGCGGGCATGAAAATAACAGTAGTTTACGACAACGAAGTGTCAAAGAGGGGATTGACGGCGGGCTGGGGTTTTTCCTGTTTAATTAATAATGACATTTTATTTGACACGGGTGGCGATGGCGTAGCCTTGTTACACAATATGAAGAAATTGGACATCAATCTGAGCAACATAGAATCTGTTGTATTGTCGCACGGACATGGGGATCACACCGGTGGTTTATCGGACCTGCTTGAAGAGGATCAGGATATTTCCGTGTATGTCCTGCCATCGTTTTATACTGCATTAAAAAACCAAATCCCCGCGAAACCAAAGCTGGTTGATGTCCGGAAACCGATGTGGATACGCGAAGGCGTGTTCACAACAGGTGGGTTGGGCACTTACATCAAAGAACAATCGTTAATTTGTTTGGACAAAAGAGGCGTGTTTATGATCACCGGCTGCTCCCACTCCGGAGTGCATGACATCATGAATGTGGCATCAAAGTTTGGCAATATTTACGGCGTTATTGGAGGTTTCCACGGATTTAGTGATTTCGCCCTTCTAAAAGGCGTTAAATTGATTTCCCCCTGCCACTGTACATCATACAAAAGGGAGTTAGCGCACGCGTTCCCGAAACAATACGTGAGGTGTGGTGTGGGGCTGGTGATAGAATGAGGAGATTAAAACCTATAGGGATAATCCACACACCATACAAAAAGGACGGGGAAGCGCCTCACCAAGCTTACAAATCAAAGGAAGTCGGCGAAATCGAAGTTTTTAAGGAGTACGAGGGAGGGCTGAAAGATGTCGAGGGTTTTTCTCACCTCATAATTTTATACATGTTTCACAAATCTGTCAAGCGCTCGGTAAAAAAAGAACATTACCTAAATTCGTTTGGGCTTCTGGTAAAACCTTATCTGGATGATACCCCGCGCGGACTTTTCGCCACGAGATCCCCGAACAGGCCAAATCCAATAGGGCTCACTATCGTGGAGCTGTTGGAACGCAAGGGAAATATCTTGAAGGTGAGGGGTATCGACATGCTCGACGGCACCCCTCTTCTAGACATCAAACCATATGTCCCGAAGTTTGATCAGAAAAACAACGTCAAAATTGGCTGGCTGGAGGGGAAGGTGTAACTACGTGAAAGACCTTCCTTTCATATTATTCTATCAAGATCGTCCTCCGTGACTACCTGGATGCCATTCCTCTTCAACAAAGCGGCCGTGACCCCGTCCCCCTTGACCAACCTGCTGGGGGACGTCCCATCGTGAATTTTCCCGCAGCCGCATGAGGGGCTCCTCGCCTTCAAGATAGCCCCCTTTACGCCTAACGACCTCGCGATTTTCAAAACCTCTTCGGCACCTCTTGCTAAGTTTTCAGTCACGTTCCTGCCGCTCTCATTTATGACCCTCGCCTTTCCATCCAAGACCTCAGAACCACCTCCGCCGATTATCCCCATGGGCTCCCGAGGAGTTCCAAGCCCACCGAGCTGCTCGGGGCAGACGGGGATCAACACTTCCTTCGCGGCTAGCTGCATTACTTTCTCGTTAAGGTTGTTTTGACCATTGTACCTACAGTTAACTCCTAGAAGACACGCACTCACTAACTTCGGGATTTCTTTCGGTGCTTCCCCAACTCTCCACCGTAAACGCCGGCGCTTGCCGATGGCTGCAGCCTCGACTTCCGGCGGGATCCCGATATCGGCCACTATGACCTCGCCCACGTACCCCTTCGCCTTGAGAAATCCCATTTTCATCCTGTGAAAAGTCACAGTGCAAGTTGCCTTGACCGCGACCCCGTGTACCTCGCCGGTCGATGGATCCAACCCGGTGGGCGCGTCTACCGAAACTACGGGAACCTTCGACACGTTCACCAAGCGCGCCGCGGAAGCGAAAGGCTCCCTGAGCGGACCCTTTAGGCCAGTTCCGAGCATAGCATCGATAATCACATCTGCACGCTTTAGGTAGCGCGCTACCCCCTTAAGGTCAGGAATGCTTTTAACCACATGGATCTTGACATTTTGCCTCATTTTTTGTATCACATTCCAGTTCAGGTGCGCTTCTTCAGTACGGATATCCCCCGGATCCCCGATCAAGAAGACATTTACTTTGGCCCTTTTACTCATCAAGTGTCTGATAGCGACGAGCCCATCCCCGCCATTGTTGCCCGTGCCAACAAAGACTACCACCTTCAATTTGGTACCGAATTTTTCTGTTATGATCCTTGCGACAACGCCCCCGGCGTTTTCCATGAGCAGGATGCTAGGAATCCCGAATTCCGCTGCTTTTCGATCCACCTTGGCCATTTCTTCCGCGGTGATGGCTTCGGCCTTGACTCCTAACATCCTGATCGCCTAGTGAGCCAAGCATCATTTTATTATGATATTGCCGACCTTAGCACCTATATCCCTAGCAATCAATGGGCACTTCACCTTGAGTAAGAAGAAGATATCTGCATCCACTTCACTTAAGGCCTCGTAGTTGCCTTGCCCCTTGCTGATCACGAGATCCGCGTCTTTCAGTTTGTTGATAAATTCCTTCGACCGTCTAGCTGGTCCCGTGTCGGGATCACCGTTGCTAACCACTTCAATCTTCGCAATTTTGTCTATCCCTACGAACCTCGCATCCTCAACCGTTGCATCATTAATGATGGGCCCTCCCTTGACGACAAATGTGATCTCTTTATCCTTCAATTCTTCTAGGAGAATGCGGTCAAAAACAATTTCACCTGCATTGTCTCCCAGATATAAAATTTTTTTAGAACTGTTCAACATTTTTCTAAACTGGTTAAAATGATTTATCGCGAAATCCTGAGCTAAAACATCTTCTATAGTTTTCTCGAGATCGAATTTCGAACCGGGCCCGAAGTCGATGATATTTCCAGCTATAGCAAGCCTCGTTGCCGTTAGCAATCTATCTTTAGACTTGGCGACCTTTCGTTTAAGACTTGGATACATTTTTAGAGCTTTTCTGTTGTATTTATCTTTCACTTTCTTGTAAGGGTCATTGTTTTTTGTTACCTCCCTGACTATGCGATGAACCTTGCGAGCGATCTGCGGCGGTATCTTATTTTTTAATGAAGTCTTCTCCAGCTCCGATAAAACCGCCTTTAATGTTTTTTCCTGTTTAATTTTGTTCCCCGTAGCCATCTTGCTCGCTTCCCAAGCCTGCCTCACGAAGCACGGAATGCAATCTAGATAGGTTTTCATTTTTATTCACCGAATTATCCAAGACTTCTTCCTAATTTCTCTTTCACCGATTTAATCATATCAAACTTGTTAATAGAACACACATCACACCTAAAACCATTGCCGCCGCCGCCATTTTGGGGTACGTCTTTACCTGTGCTGAAGGTATCAATTCCTCGACAGAGATGTAAACCATAAATCCTGCTGCAAGCGCCAGTGAAGCCCCCAGCCAGCTCAACGATGCTCCTCCCAAGGCTAAATATCCTATGAGAAATCCAGCTACCTCGAACAGTACCGTGGTAATAAGGATGATAAATGACTTCGCTTTTTTCTTGATCAAACCGTATAATGGAACAATTGTCGCAACGTTTTCCGGAAGATCTTGAATTGCAATGGCTAACGCAATAGCGATTCCCAATTCCGCAGTTACCGCAAAACCAACCCCGATTGCCAAACCTTCTGGAATATTGTGCAAGGCTATGCCGATGACCAACATGGTGACGCTTCTCTCAATAGAGGGCTTTTCTTTTTTAATTAGCTCAGGATTGATGTGAGGTAGCAAACGATCCACTATCCGCATTATCGCTATCCCAACGAAAAACGAGATTGCTATCAAAAATAAAGGCGTGTATTTTAAGCCTTCTGGTATCAGCTGAAGAAAGGATATGGCGACCATCATACTCGCAGCAAAAGATAAAGAGCCGTATAAAGCGACTTTGCCTAGTTTTTTGATGAGACCTATCAACGATCCTAGGGTTTGCCCAACAAAGATCAAGAACAGTATTAACAAAAGATCGTTCATTCAGCTTTCCTCCTTCAAGTTCTGTTTTTAATTTTTCACCTGATTTTTTCCTCTAGATTAACCTAGATTAACTCAGCATCTCAAATCTCAATGAGGCTAAGCCTACTGAGACCAACGTGGCCCCCTGCCGCGCCCTCCGCCGGGGCCACCAGCACCGCGCCTTCCCGCGCCTCTTCCACCTGGCGGCCCCTTGTCCACGCGATGAATCGCCATGAGCGGAGCACCGCATCTAGGACATGCCGCTGGCTTAGGCATGCCCCGGGGTACCTCTATGATGTTCCCGCAGGCAAAACATTGAAACTTTTTAGTTGGCAGCGGTGGTGGGATGGGTGGTTGCGCCATCAGGTTTCACCTCCTTTTACAAACATTTCACGAATGTGCGGAACCAGAGCTAATAGTGCAACCCCCGCGGGACTCTTGGGGGATTTTCTCACAAGCGGTTCACCCGAAACGTATGAGCGCAACAGCTCTTCGTCCATCGGTATCTCCGCAACGATCCCGACCCCCCGATCGCGGCTTGTCTTCACCACCTCGTCCTTTAAACCGCCCGGGATGTCGGCCTTGTTCAGGATGACCTCAGTCGGCAGCCCCAGTTCCTCAGTGAGATCTAACATGAACCCCAGATCGTGAGCTCCAAGTGGGGTCGGCTCGGTCACAGCCAGCGCTAGGTCGGCTTCCCAAAGGGCTTGAGCCACCACGTTATGAATTCCCGGAGCGGTGTCGACGATTGCGACATCGTATTTGTCATGCTCAAGCTCCTCAGCGGCTCTGAGCATGGTCGCACGCGCCACGATCGGCGACCTCGGCTCAGTCGGCTTGAGTTCGCCCACCACCAGTTTAATCCCATTTGAATCTGTGATGTAGATAGTACCGAGAACTTTCTGACCGCTCTTTATGGCGTCAACTTCACAGACGAGGTGGCACGCTTTGCACCCGGAGCAAAGTTCTTCGAAAAGTGATGGGACTTGCCCCTCAAGACCCACCAACGCATGTTCCCGACAGACATCCACACACTTTCCACACTTGGTGCACTTCGCCGCATCTATCACCGGCTTAAACATTCTAACCTCTTCGCCGGCGTCCAACTCTGCTCCAAGCAACATCGCGCAACAAGGGCCATCAACATCTGCGTCAACCAACATGACCTTGGAACCTTTCATGCTCAGCCCCACGGCTAAATTCACCGCAACCGTGGTTTTGCCTGTGCCGCCCTTCCCACCGGTGACTGCTATCACGGGCACGCTCACGCGCTTTCTCCTGAGTAATTTCGCTGATGCCCCCCCACCAGACTTCATGGTAAGACCTCATCCTTCACGCGTTTGGCTATCGCAGTCAAGATCTTCGATGCTTCAGCGTTTGGATTAAACTCGGTGACCGGCACCATTTTCACTAGAGCTTTAACAACTTCATAGTCGATGGGGATCTCGCCTAAAATTTGATAACCTAGCTCATGTTTTACCCAGTCCTCAAGCACGCCCCTGAAGTCGTCCGAAAGGTTCGCCTTGTTTATCACCACCCCCACCGGAACCCCGAAGTGCTTTATGACTTTGACCAAGCGTTCCAGATCCCGCTTGGCGGCTGGCGTCGGCTCGGTAACGGCAATAACATAGCTAGCCCCTGTAATCGAAGCGATCACTGGACAACCTATGCCAGGTGCGGCGTCGACCACGAGCGCCTTTGCCCCTAAATCCTCAGCCGTCTTTCTCCCGGAATTCTTTACGCTCGCTACGAGGTATCCCGAATTGTGTTCGCCAAGCCTCAGGTACCCAGTCACCGATGGAAATCCGTACTTAGTATCCTCGATTTTCAGGGTTCCCGTCACCGCTTTTTTCACCTCAACCGCATCGACGGGGCAGACAACCTTGCACACGCCGCAGCCCTCGCACATCAGTCGCACGACGGTTGGGCGGTGGTTATCCATCACAATTGCACCAAACGGGCATGCGCTGACGCAATTACCACATTCAGTGCATTTCGACTCGTCGATCGTTGCTTTTTCAGAAGCTTTGATCTCGGTTGAGGAAATCGTCCTTCCGCCGCCGAGCGCCAACAAGAGATCCGGTGCATCGACATCCGCATCCGCTGCAACGATTTTAGTCCCGGTTTTGGCCAAAAAAACCGCGAGCGATGCAGCAACCGTGGTTTTACCAACTCCACCTTTCCCGCTCACTACCACAATTTCCTTCAATTATTTGCACCCTAGCGTGAACCGATGAGGTATTGGTTAATAGCGTCCCTAATCCTCACGCCAGGCGGAACCATGACCATTTGGATACCGAATTGGCTAGAGGTCGAGGATGCCCAAGGGCCAAATCGTCCGGCCAAAATAAATTTCACCCCTTCGCTTGCCAACATCTGGACCACAGCGATTCCCACACCGCGAGGTGCAGAAACGAATTGATTCGGCACCACTTTTACATTCTTAATCTCTTTCCCTTCAATCTCGACGATGGTAAAGCTTGGGCACCTGCCGAAGATCGGCGATACCATGTCGTCGAGCCCCCCAGTTCCTTGGCTTGCGACACCCACTTTAAAGCGGCCTGTGGGTGGGGGCGAAGGCTTTGGCATTTGTTGTTGAGGATACGGCATTGGCGGGGCCATTGGCGGGTAAGCGGGGGCGTGTGAATAGGGCCCCATTCTCCTCCCCATTCCTCTTCCCATCCCACGGCCCATCCCAGGGCCAAAGGGAGGCATGGGAGCGGTCGGAGGTGGTCCAGTTGATGACCTTGATTCCTTGCAAGCTTCCTCGGGCGTGGCCAGCTTAGCCTTACCCTTGATCAGCTCACGTACGGCCTCCCCAACCGTTTTGGTCGAGGTGGAATATGTTTTGATGCCGCTCTGTCCCAGGAGCTCTAGAGCCTTGGGGCCCATTCCCTGTGCTACTACCACATCTATGCCGCTCGATACCAAGATTTCTGCTGGTGTTTTATCAAAACCGAAATGCTCCCCTTGGTTGTCGATGGTGCTCCCGCCCACTATTTTGCCGTTTTTAATTTCAACTACCGTGAATACATCACACCTGCCGAAATGGGGGAATATCTTGGCATCCAGCCCGCCTGGCATATTGGAAGGTATTGCTACTTTCATGGGTCTGCCTCGAATTACACCCAACCCCTACCTAATTATACTCACAGATCGACTGACGTTTGTCCCGGCTTTAACCTTGGCCGCGCGAATATTTTTATCCTTGAGGAGCACCGAAGCTCCTGGACCGAATTCACCCGCGACCACGACTTCGATTTTCATGTCAGCGAGCATCTTTACGACTATCGGCCCTGCCCCGTGTTCATACGAGGCTGCTGGATTATTCACAACTTTCACGTTTTTGACCTGATCGTCTTCGAGGTCGATAACTGTAAAAGTTCGAGCCCTGCCGAATTCATAGGATACCTCGTCCTTCAAACCTTTGGGCCCCTTTGTAGCAACGGCCACTTTGAGCTTCAAATCATCACTTCCCGGTTTCGGATGGTTGGCCGCCGGATTCTTTGGTCAGGGATTCCATCAACTCTTTTATCCTGGCCTCGATCCCTTTGAGCTCCTCTTCGATTTCGGCTTTGTATGCCTCCAGCGCTTCGATCTCTTGCTCGGGCGTCGGTGGAGGCACGAACGGCGGGAGCGGGTAGTAAGGTGCCGCTGGGGGTTGTTGTGCGGGTTGCTGCGCAGGTTGCGAGGGTTGCTGCGGCGCTTGCACGTATGGCTGATAGGGTGGATACATCATGTATGGATTCATGTGCCACCACCAGCATCTCCGACCTCTAGGCCACCACATTCGTTATCACCTTTATTTGTGCTATCGCATTTCTAAATTTGTGCTATTGCACATAAAAACTTTTCGGTGCATTTAAAAACAAGCGAGATTTTTTCAACCTTAAAACGTGACCACATCGCCGGTTCTAAGCTGCTTGCACTTTTCACCAAATGCCTTGATGAATTTCGCGATTGCCTTCTTTCCGGTGCAGTGACATGGCATGACGGCTTTCACACCAGCTTTCTGGAGCTCCTCGATGGTCGCTTTTGTCCTTCCCGCGCTTGCACCAGCTAGGTGAAACCCACCAACGACTGCATGCACACCGCTTGAACCCGCCCCCCTTTGAGCCTGCTTAATCGTGTTTATCAACCCCGCGTGAGCGCACCCCGTGACGACCACCAGCCCTTTCCCCTTAACCACCACGAAAAGCGCCTGATCATCCGGCATGTAATCCTTGACGAGCTTGCCTCTCCTCACGGTTTTGAAACCTTTAACCTTTTCAAATGGACTGGCTCTTTTGATTTCCCCGCTCACCCAAATCCTAGGTGCTACAGAAGTCGGCCCCCGTTTTAGAGTTAAGATGCCGCTTGATTTCTCCAACTCTGAAACCTGAAAAGGAATGCCGGCCTTCTTGAGACGCTTCTTCCTCGCCGCGAATTTTGGTTCAAGCGCCTCTGGATGGGCCATCACGGGCACTTTTTTGCCGATGTGTTTTAGGACGCCCAAGAGTCCACCCGTATGATCGTAATGTCCGTGGCTCAGCACAATCGAATCAACCTTTTTCAGATCGACGTTGAGCCTCTGGGCATTTTGTAAGACGACATCTGCGGACGGTCCGGTATCCATCAGCAAATTAGTTGTGTCCTTACCAGCTTTTAGCTCGATGAAGAAGGCCAGCCCGTGCTTGGCGGTGAGTTCGGGTCGGGTCGGGTTCTTGGAATCGTCGACCAGAACCGTGAGCCGCATCCCATCGACTTGGCTCAAGTGCCTGTCTCCTCAGGAGGCTGAGGAGGCGCAGGCGTGACCACAAGCGGGCGGCGTTCGACGAGCATGCAGGCAACTTTATCCCTTGCACTCTCCAAGCATCGCCACACCGTCCCACGCGAAATTTTCATCCGCTTGGCGGCCTCCTCCTGGTTCAGCCCTTCGTGATAAATCAGGCGGAAGGCCTCGTACTCGTCATAGGTCATGTAGATTGGCTCACCCGCAACGATTGGTGGCCCCATTGGAGCGGATGGCATGAATGTCACCGCTCCGGGCCTGAAGCCCAAGAACCTAGGTTTCATCGGCCTTCCGGGCCCCCTTCGCCGACCGCGACGCCACTGGTACAAGCTAGCACCCAAATTAAAGTGGTATTGCACATTATTAGTTGTTTCCTTACACCAACGTCAGCAGTCTGAACGCGATGCCACCCAAGAGGAGGGCAAACGCTATCTCGAACACCGTGATGTAGGCCGCCTTCTTCCACCGCAGCTCCTTCACCAACGCGGCGATAGTTGCGACGCAAGGGATGTAGTACATCACGACTATAGCGAAGACAATCATTTGGGTTGGAGTTAAGACCGTTGCAAAATTCGCCGTGCCCATGAGGGTCGCGAGCATGACCAGCGTGAGCTCCTTTCTGAGAACCCCAAAGATGAGCAGGACGCCGGTGATCGCGGGCAGCCCCAGCCACCCAACCGTGACGGGGCTCATGACATCCCCGATCGGCTCCAACAGGTCACCAACCTTTAGCCCCGTGAGCACCACGCTACCAATGATTATCAGCGGGAACGCGATGTAAACGAAATCCTTTACCCTCATCCAAGTTTCCTTGAGCACCGAGCGCGCGTGCGGCTTTCGGTAAGGAGGCATCTCCATGATCAACCCCATGGGTTCTCCTGGCAGAACCTTAAACGCGACCTTCCCAAGGATGAAAATAATCACCAAATTGAGCAAGTATAACGCCAACGCCCAATGGATTCCTACAAACGCCCCGACCAAACCCAAGACCACGACCGTCACGGCAGCACATGGCACCAACGTCACAACGAACGCAGCAATCGTTCGTTCCCGCTCGGTCTCCATTACCCTGCATCCAAGGCACGCGGGAACATTGCAGCCGTAGCCGAGTATGAACGGGATGAACGCTTTGCCGTGGATCCCCATGCGGTGCATGAGGCTATCAGTCATGAACGCGGCGCGAGGCAGGTACCCGGAGTCCTCCAAGAAGGTCAGAATCAGGTAAAAAGGCAGGATGAACGGTAGCACTATGGCTATCCCAGCTATCAATCCGCCGAGTAGTCCCTCTCCGATTACCTCCCCCGCCCCACCTCCGAAGGCACCTTGAATTATCTCCATCGCGTCCTCGAAGAACCCGCTTAGGTAGCCGCCGATGGTAAAAACCGTGAAGAGAACAAGAAGCATGACGCCGATCAAGATTGGGTAGCCCACGAGGGGGTGGGTCGTCATCGCATCTAATCTCTCCGTAAGAGATGGCCCACGAGGGGGAGTGATTCGCTGGCTTTTTCTAGCAATTTTGTTCGCGATGTTGTAGCGCTCCGACGTTATTATGATTGAACATGGCTCGCCGTGGATTCGTTCCAAGTCCCCAGCGTGCCTTTCAGCGCTGGAGACTATTTTCGGATCAATCCTGCCGACAATTTTCCTGATCTCTTCATCGCCTTCGAGGAGTTTGACCGCAACCCATCTCGGTGGATATTGAATGGGGATCTTTTTCACGAGCTTTGTGACCCTACGGATTTTTTCTTCTATTTCCCTACCATATCTGGCTGGCCTCGCTAACTTCTTGCTCTTTGCAACCTTCACGGCCTTGTTTAGTAGCTTATCTAGGCCCGTCCCCCTCGTAGCGATGGTCGGGATTACGGGTATGCCGAGGGATTTTTGTAGCTCGGGAACGTGGATGGTTATCCCCTTCGCCTCTGCCATATCCACCTGATTTAGCACCACAATCATCGGCGTTTCCAGCTCGAGCAGCTGCAGGGTGAAAAAGAGGTTTCTCTCAAGTGCTGAGGCGTCGACGATATTTACGACGACATCCGGTTTTTCGGTCGCGATGTACTCCCGGGAGATCCGCTCTTCAATCGAAAAGGCGGACAGCGAATAGATGCCAGGCAGGTCAAGGACATCTATCGTGCGCCCCTTAAAGTGAAGCGTTCCCTCGGCTTTTTCAACCGTCTTACCAGGCCAGTTTCCGATGTGTTGGTGCAGTCCGGTCAAATAATTGAAGATTACGCTTTTTCCGACGTTTGCATTGCCCGCTAGGGCTATCGTTATGGATTTTTTCTCGGCGGTTGACATTTTATTTCGCTCTCACAAAAACTCTGGCCGCCACGCCACGACCGATCGCCAGTGTGGTACCCCTCACAGATACCATAAGCGGGCCGCGGAATAGCGCTGACCTGACGACCGTTACCTCCGTGCGGGGGGTTAGCCCTAGGTCGGCAAGCCTCTGGGAAGCGCCCCGCCCGCCCCCGATGAATGAGATGACGCCTTTTTGCCCGTCCAAAAGGCTGGTGAGCGACACGACATCGCTAGGGGCCCCCGGGGGCAGGGTTTTTTCACCTTCGACCCTTTGATGGATGGCTCGCTCAAGGTCATCAGGGATGTGGTGCTCCAGCTCACATGCGTCTTTATGAACCCTTGATTTCGGCAAGCCTAAGATGCTCAGAAACTTTTCCATCACGCGGTGCTTCCTCAGAATTTCTTTCCCGATTTTTTTCCCTTTGGGTGTTAAGTAGACCCCCCGGTAGGGTGTGTACTTTAGGTATCTCTGCTTGGCTAATTTTTTCAGCATCTGGGTTGCACTCGCGGGCGCCACCTTGAGCTCATTAGCTACGCTCGTAGTAGTCGCAGCCTCTCCCCGCTCGCCCAGGCGGTAAATCGCCTCCAGATACTCTTCAACACTTTCAGTAATCATCGGTAAAATTTAGGTATGCCTAAATTTAAAACGTTTTGGTTTGACCTAAATTTTGAGTGCTTCCGTAACTTTTTTCAGCTCCCGCTTTAACCTCTCTAATCCCTCCGCATCGTTACGCACAACCACGAGCGGCGCTGGGGCCTGCCGCTTCAGCTCCGCCTCCGATTTCAGGTAAAGCTCCTCGTAGTCGTCGTACTTGTAGTAGCGCTCCATGATGTCGGTGGGGGCGATGTGCTCGTCGATGTCCTTGCCCCTGGCTTCCCTGAACCTCCGAACATTTCGTTCCACGCAGATGTCGAACGGGCAGTAAATGTAAAGGATCAGCGAGTGGTCCAACACTTCGCGGTCGAAATTCTTGAGCGCATTGGCGTATCGGGCGCGGGCGAACTCGACGAAATTCACCCTGCTCGACTGCTCGAGTTCCTTGAGCTTGCTGTTGATTTCTTCAAGCACGTCGTCGAGGATCGTGAAGTCGGTGACGACGAAGCCGCCCTCCTTTCGGTAATGGCGCTTAAACTCGGTGTCGCGGTCGAGCAGCTCCTTAAGCACGGGGAAGTCGTCGATCCGCGTGATATCGCTCGCCAAGCCTTCCTCGCGTAACTTCTGCCCCAACATGCGGTAGATGGCCGACTTCCCGGAGCCCGGGCGCCCGAGCAGGAACACAAAGGACGGGGGAGCTTTTACCACAGGTTCACCAAGCTTCAGGTATCTGCAATAGTTCATTAGCTTTTGCCAAATTTTCCCCCTTTTAAACAACTCCCCCCCAAAGCCTAGGCGGGTGAATTGGACACCTTACCAGTGGTGGTCGCGCTAGCTGTTGCCTGGCACATCGGCTTGACTTTGCTCGAGCGCTCGCGCTATCCGAAGCAAGCCCGGCCCCCGCTGGCGAAGCTCTTGCTGTCGGCCGAGGTGGACCTGCTCCGAACCCTCAGGAGCGAACTCAGGCGGCGCCTTCGTCTCAGGCGTGAGTCCAAGAGCGAGCGGAAGCTGTCGGAGGTCGAGGGGAGGCTGGAGGAGTTGGGTGAGGATGGGGGATGAGCCGACGTTCGAGGCGATCTTGACAGCGATCGACCGTCTCTTAGAGTTGTCTCCCCGGGAGGTGAGCTCGGGGGGTGAACTCTGGCCGAAGCTAGATAACATGCTCGACGGGCTCCTCGGTGCAGCCAAATTTGATGCGGCTCGTCACGGGCGCCTGGCTGAGCTGGTGGCCTCGCTCAAAGCTGCAGCCGCCCAGTTCCTTCAATCCCTGCTCAACGTGAGGTGCGGTGGACCCCTGCGCGATGATTGGACGCGCTTTGCCGAGCGCGACTTCATCAAGCTCAAGGACGAGGTTCTAGCCTTGAAGGAATTTTTGGTCGGGGAGATGGATTTTCTCAAATTCGCTTGTTTGCGGGCGAGGTTGAGAGATCTCGGTAGGATTGATCCGGAGAAATTGTTCGAGGAGCTACACGAGGAGCGGGCGATAAGCGAGCGCACCTGGGTGCTCCTCATGACCCCGCCGAACGCGTGGCAAAAGGCGCTCAAGAATCGCGAGGTTTCTGGAGAGCTGGCGCGCATATCGGGCTGGCTCCTCGACCTTCAGGAGGCGAGGAGGGAGCGAAGGTGTTTGGCGAGGAGGACGGAAAGGTAGTGCTCGCTGAACACGGGCGGTGGATATCCAGCCTTCGGGACGACGCGCGGGTGCTCGAGCAGCGCCTCCGGGGCTTGGAGCGAAGGGTGGCTGCGATCGAGACGAACCTCGCGGAGCTGACGAAGCTTTACAGCAAGCTTGACCTAGCACTGGGGCCCCTCGGCGACGAGCTCGCTCGATTAGGTTCACGGGTTGACGCTATCATCGGGCTTTACAGGGGTGTAA
>JAUXAS010000060.1 GCA_030619825.1 Hadesarchaea archaeon | reverse complement strand
GGGCTAGGTAGTAGGCTGCGGCCAGCCCCGAGGGGCCGCTACCGATCACCGCCACCATATGGCCGCTCCTTTCGACCGCCTTCATCGTTACCCTTCCCTTTTCAGCGGCGAACCGCTTCAGCGCCCGGATGGCTACTGGCTCGTCGTAGTTGTTCCGCGTGCATAGGGTCTGGCATAGGTGGGTACAAACGTAGCCTGTCACCTCAGGAAGTGGATTGCGAGCTAGAATGATCTCCAGCGCCCGATCGTATTCTCGCTGAGAAATCAGCCAAGCATACTCGGACACGTCCTGAAGGACTGGACACTGCTCCACGCAGGGAGCATTGATGCAATCAAACAGGTTCAGCTTTGATTTAACCTTGGGAAGGCCGTAGGGATGGTAGTCCTTCTTGTATTGTGGGTCATCCAAGCTCCGGGCGGCTTCCAGTTCCAGGTTGGCCAGCCTATCCCGAGCGAGTTCCTCCAGGCTCGTCACTCCCCGGTCGCGCATATCCCTTTCCAGGTTTTCCAGGTATTGAGTCAACCTAGAGTAACCGCCTGGTTTAAGAAGGTCGGTGACCGCGGAGACGGACCAGGCACCGGCGGCTAGGATGGACGTCACGTTGAGCGCGTCGGCTCCCGCAGAGAAAGAGACTTTCAGGTCGCCGGCGAACTCCTGGGAGAACTTATGGAAGAGATTGATGGTGATTGGATAGAGGACGCGTCCCGACATGTAGATTTCATCGCCGGAGAGATAGCCCTTGTAATTCGCCACGGCTAGGGTGTTGCTCAACTTGACCCCAAAGATCAGGTCCCGCTCCGCTGCGACCTTCTTCAGGGCCCTAATCAATTTCACCGCTTGGTCGTACTGCAGATCGTGCTCGAACACGGCGTCGGGAATGTGAATCTCCTTGAAACCGAGATAGTCGTGGAGGATGCGCATCACCGCCTCTTTGCCCAGCAGGGTGGGGTTCAGCTTGACCGTCGTGTGCAGTCCCCTTTCCTCCAGCAGGTACCTACAGATTTTTTCGATTTCGCCTGGGGGGCAACCGTGCATGGTCGAAAGGGTAACGCTGTTGACGATCCCAGAAGGGATCTCGATGTCAGCGAACTGGGGGAACTTTTCTTTCAAAACCGCCCGGATTTTGGAGATTTCCTCAGACGCATCCTGCAGTCTGTCCATGAAATGAGTCATAGGCGGGCTCCGAATTCCCTTCAGGTCGTAGCCGACGCTCATGTTGAAGACCGTTCCGAAGGGAACTCTGCCTTCAAAGCCGAGGACCCCGTGGAGAATGTGGATTAATACCCAGGCTTTGATGTACTCCCATGTAGATTGATCTAGCTTGAGTTCTTGGGAAAATTCGACGTTATACCCCTCGTCCTCCATGTCGATGCAGGGCCTGGGGATATTCAGTTCGTCCATGATCTGCACGGTTTTCAACTCAATGAATCGGGCACCGCAGAGCCACGCGCAGATGATGTTCTGTGCCAGCTGAGTATGGGGACCCGCTCCTGGCCCAATGGGCGTAGCCAAGCACTGCCCGAAAACGTCCCGGACGGCATAAGGACTGTCTTTCTTAGGGATATAGAAAAGAGAGCGGGGGATCCCAAAGATGGACTGGTTCTCTTCAAACTCTGTCAGAATCCAGTTTAGAAGAACTTCAAAGGGTTGAACCTTCATTACATCCAACTCATCACACCCCGGAGATTACATTACCGCATTCGAATTAACCGCCTTGCAATATTTAAAATGTTTATATCCAAGGAGAGTATTAATTTTTTATCTCCAGCCCGCCAAAAAGAAGTAAGACTGTGATCAAATGTCTAGCCCTACGGACATTTTCGAACAGGCTTCTAATTCCTCAGGGAAAGAAAGTGGGCCCAGTCAAGTGTTACACCTGTTGGCTCTGCGTCTCTCGGCGTGTCCGACCAGTGCTATCTGATATTAAACAGGAAAACAGTTCATAAGGTCTAGAAATATAGATGTAATCGTGTGTGCCATGCATGAGGAGATATTCCGGCAGGCAAATGAGCTTATCGCGAAAGGCGAAACGTTTGCTATAGCCACCATAGTGAGGACCGAGGGCTCCACTCCCCGGAAGCCTGGAGCGAAGATGATCGTCCTTAGGGATGGAAGCACTTTCGGCACCATTGGGGGTGACTGCGTGGAGTCTGGGACGGTGGCGGAGGCGCTCGAAGCGATAAAAGAAGGAAAATCTCGAACTGTTAGCATGGTTCTCGAGGAGGAAAAGCTTGGCGGCGTGGGTATGAAGTGCGGGGGGAAGGCTGAGGTTTACATCGAGGTCATCAATCCTACTCCGAAGTTGTTGATCCTCGGGGGCGGGCACATTGGCGCTCAAGTTGCCAAACTAGGTCAAGGGATTGGTTTTTTAGTCACTGTAATCGACCCATCGGCGAAAGCGGAAAATTTCCCCAAGTTGGTCGAGGTCATCCCAGAATTTGTCGATAAGGGCATCTCAAAAGTCGAAATTACGCCACAAACTTACATCGTAATTACCACCGGCCATAAGTATGATGAGGCGGCACTGAAGGCAGTCATCGACTCCAAGGCGGCCTACATAGGGATGGTTGCAAGCAGGAGGAAAGCGGCCACCGTCTATCGAAACCTGCTGGATGAAGGGATGCCCAAGGAGAAGCTAAAGCGGGTGCGTGCCCCGATAGGGCTTGATATTGGGGCTGAGACACCCGAGGAGATTGCAGTCAGCATAATTGCGGAGATAGTAAAGGCGCGCAAGAAGCCTGAAGCATCAGGAGAGAGCCTTAAGATTTCTCTCTGAAGACCCGAAGACTTTCAGGAGTGTCCAAGTCTGTGACTGCCCACTCACCTGCCTCGATGACGCGGTGATTTTCCCCGTGCCTGTGGATTACATCACGGATAAACTCATTTTTTTGGAGAGCCAATATTTCGTCAAACAAGCTGCGGTCAAAGAGGACGGGGTGCCCCTTCTTCCCCTTGTAAACGGGGCTCACCACTTTTGCCCCTACCCTCCATGCATCTATAGCCTTGCTTAGAAAATCTCGATCCACGAAAGGCTGGTCCCCTAAAGCAAGGAAGACAGCATCGCAGCCTTTGAGTCCCTCGAGGCCCGCCTTGAATGACGAAACCATGCCCTCACGATAATTTTTATTTATTACCCATCTCACCCCAAGCTGCGTCAAAATTGGAACTAGGTTCTTGGGGTTGTATCCCAGCACGACGATGAGGTCATCGACCGCATCTCTGAAGGAATCGATCACCCGTTCGATCATCCGCTTCCCTCTGATTTTCATGAGGAGCTTCGGCTCGCCCATTCGTTGGGATTCTCCGGCGGCTAAGATCACAGCCCCAACCATGCGAACCCACCATGGCCAAGCTCAGCGATCTCCTCTCGAGTTATTTTTTCTTTGGCGAGAACCCTTGGGAGAATCCGATCGAAACTTGTTCGCTTATCGGGAAGCACGCATGCAGGGAGCCCGAGAATGGGAACTCCATCGAGGTATGCCAGCATGATCATTGCGCCCGGGAAAGTGGGGGCACCGCGGGAGACGACATCCGCACCCGTGTTTTTTATTGCTGTGGGTGTCAGGTCCCCAGAATCTACTGCCATCCCCCCTGCGACTAAAATAAGTTCATGACCCTTTTCCTTGAACTCGAGAATTTTTTCCTTAATTTTTTCCTCGTCGTCGGGCAGAATGGTTGATTCATGGACATCGAGACCATACTCTCCAAGTTTTTCCTCAAGGACTGGAACAAATGCGTCTTTTATCCTGCCATCGTAAACTTCAGTTCCTGTAACGATGACTCCGACTTTTTTTATTTTGGGGGAAATCACTTGAAACACCGGTTTGTTTTGTTCTAAAATTTCTTCCACTTTTCTCATCCGATTTTCATCAACGGTCAGGGGGACTATCTTGGCTGCGCCCACCACTGCTCCCTTTTTCACACCCGTGTCGTTCACGCGGGTGACGAAGGTGAAATCGTCTACGAGGTTGACCTGCTTGATGACATCAACCTTGACCTTCAAAAGCCCGGGTTTTTCAGCTATCAGGGTTATGCTTCCTTTGTCTGGTCCTTTTTGGGAAAGATTTTCGCCCATTGCAGCGCGAGCCATCCTTATCGCCGCTTCATCCTCATGAACTCCCTCTTCTTCCCCTCCGACGTAGACGAAGTAGTTCCCAGCATCTTTCAGTTGCTCTATATCCTCCACCCGGACCACGTGTCCTCTTTTAAACAGGACGGTTTTTATCCCGGGCCCGTATCGAACGACATCGTGGGCGAGAGGCTCTCCGATTGCATCTTCTACCTTCACTTTTTTCAAGAAATCCCAAGTGTCATTATGGGGGAAACTTTTTAATTCTTTGCAACGAAAACGAACAGGAATTGGGATGAAAAAATATTCTTACGTGGGCAAAGGTGTCCCCCGCATCGACGCGTTTGAGAAAGTCACGGGAACGGCACTTTACACCGGGGACCTCAGGTTTCCCGGGATGCTCTACACAAAATTGTTGAAGAGCCCCCTCGGCCATGCAAAAATTGTCAACATCGACACCAGCGAGGCCGAGAAGCTTCCGGGAGTGCGGGCGATCCTGACTGGAAAGGAGGCCCCCTATAGGTTTGGCATTTACATGAGCGATAAGACGGTGCTCGCATCAGGCAAAGTTCGCCACGTCGGAGAGCCGGTTGCAGCAGTTGCGGCTGACACTGAGGAAATAGCTGAGCGGGCCGTCGAGCTGATAAGGGTGGAGTACGAGGAGCTCCCCGGCGCTTTCGACGTCCGGAAAGCGATGGATGAAGGGGCGCCGCTCGTGCATGAAAAACTGGGCGAGTACAAGCACGCCCCGTTCATCTACCCCAAGCCGGGCAAGAACATAGCGAACCACTTCAAGCTGCGGAAGGGCGATGCCGAGCGCGGTTTCAAGGAAGCAGATGTCGTCGTCGAGAACGAGTTTTACCAGCCCCAGGTCCAAAACGTTCAAATGGAAACCCACACCTCCATAGGGCAGTGGCTCCCTAACGGGCAGATAAATGTCTGGACTAGCGCGCAGTCCCCCTTTGCGGTCAGGCACCTATTGAGCGTTGGGCTGGGGGTCCCGATTCACAAGGTTAATATCGTCGTGCCCTACCTCGGTGGCGGCTTCGGCGGGAAGGCGGGGCTTCACTGGGAGCCCCTCGTGGCCCTGCTTTCGAAGAAGGCGGGGGGGAGGCCCGTGAGGCTCGTGATGACGCGCGAGGAGCAGTTCTACACGACGGCCGTCCGACAGGGCTTCTACGCGCGCGTCAAGACCGGGGTCAAGCGAGATGGAAAGATAGTTGCAGAGGAGTTATTGTTTTTGTGGGACGCCGGAGCTTACGCGGATTACGGCGTTAACATCGGGCGGGCAACTGGCTACTCGTGCACGGGCCCCTACGAGATCCCAAACGTGAAGTGTGATAGCATTACTGTTTATACCAACCATCCCTACGGCACCGCTTACCGTGGGTTCGGCCACCCGGAGTTCCACTTCGCGACGGAGCGCCAGATGGACCTCGCGGCCCGTGCAATCGGGATGGACCCAGTCAAGTTCCGCCTCAAGAACGCTGCGCTGCCCGGGCGAATCACTGCCACAGGGGAAAAGCTCCGCAAGGACGCCGGGCGGGTGGACGAGTGCATCAAGGCTGTTGCCGAAGCGATAGGCTGGGGCAAGAAAGCGCCAAAGGAAGTGAATGGAAAATTGCGTGGGAGGGGGATAGCGGCACTCTGGAAGGCCCCCGCCATGCCATCTTTCACCTCATCATCCGCGATTCTGAAGCTAAACGAGGATGGGAGCGTCACCTTATCCATAAGCTCCACCGAGATGGGCCAGGGAACTCCGACCGCTTTGGCCCAGATGGTGTCGGACGAGCTGCAGATGCCGATCGAGAAGGTGAAGGTGGTCACCAAGCGCGAGACCGATTTTAGCCCATACACTTGGCAGACGGTCGCGAGCCGCAGCCTCTTCATGGAGGGAAATGCAACGCTCGACGCGGTTCAAAATCTAAAGGAGCAAGTTAAAACTAC
>JAUXAS010000024.1 GCA_030619825.1 Hadesarchaea archaeon | reverse complement strand
GTCACCCGTCTATCAGTGGAGGAGCTGGCATACGTCGACAACGATGGAAACTTGCACATGTACACGATCGATCCAGCGAAACTTGAAGGTCTTTCCACCAGACGGGAGTTCGGCGGGGAAAACTTCGATTTTCAAGTGTCCGTGAGGTATGAAGCGGGGGGCGAGCGCGTTCTCGGACCCTTCGGTTCAACTCCACCCGAGGAAAGAACAATAGGATCCTTTGCGGTATCTTGCGTTCTTTTCGAAAATGCCTATTTCATCCCAGCCAAGCTGAGCGTGATGGCATGGCGAGCCTGAACAATCGTGGCGTTGCAGACGTACTGGCCATGGCATTCATGTTCGTGATACTCGTCCTCGCAGCCGTATTCATGCACTCCTATAGCCTAAGGCCACTCCGAGCGGCCACCAATCGCCAGCTCGAGCTCAAGAGCGAGCATTTGTACAAGACCTTGGAACTCGCTTGGGTCGAACCATACAGCGTGAGCTTTCTGCGCGGGGCGGCCGAGAACCTCCTGCTGGAACAACCAATTGTCCCCGGACCCTACCTGCGCTCTGCCGTGGAGAATGCCCTTGAATACCTTCACCCGTCTGGATACGCCGTTGCAGTCAGCTTGAGTTACGACAATGCTTCGTGGGAGCTTTCATGGCCCGAGGGCGCTGGGCTCGGCTTGGGCGCGGAAAAACAATTCGCCAGGCAGGGTGAGGTGCGTTTGACCATGGCCGGCGGGGAAAACATTGCTGTGCCCGTGACTGTGAGGATTTTCGAGATTGCTGAAATCTGAATCAATCAAATCTTTCAGGCACCGTTACCCGCTCAGCCCTCGTCGGCTCATCCACATCCTTGTCCCGAGAGAAACGATAGAGGTAACCGCTCACCGCTTCCTCCAGCCGTTGCTCGTGAGTTATGATCAAAATCTGCTGCACGATCTCGGGCAAACGCTCCCTTAGGACTCGAGCGAGCTCTTGGATGCCCTCTTCATCGAGGTTGTGGGTCGGCTCGTCAAGCACTATCCAGCTGAGTGAGGGCGCAAGCACAATCGCGAAGGCTATCCGCAGCGCCAAGCAGGCATCGGTGCGCTCGCCCCCGCTCGCAATCCCCTCGACCGGAATCCAATTTCCAGCACGATCCCTGAGCTGCAGCACGTAATCGCCTCCCCGTTCACCCCCTTCGACGGCAAGCTTGATGCCCGTGAAATCCCCATAAGGGTAAATACTCTCCCAGAGCTCGTTCATCGCCTCGTTGACCCCATCGATGAACTCCCTGCGCATCGACGTCTGGGTTCGCACGAGCGCGGCTTGAATCGTGGTCAGGGCCCTCACCGCATCCTCCAAGTGCTTTATCTCTGTCTCACATCGCGTGATCATCTCTCGCTTTTCCCTGATGGTCTCGATGAGCTTTCGTTTCTCCGTGATAAGCTGCTCCTTCCCTAGGAGCTCGGTGCGCAAGTGCTCGTGGGTGCGGATGAGCTCCTCGTGACGCCTCTCGAGCTCCTTCGCGCGCGCCTCGTCGTAAGTGCGCTTCACCTGCCACAGCTCACGCTGCACGCGTAATCGCTCGGCCAGCTTCTGTTTGTGCTCGAGCTCAAGCTGGTCCAAGTCGAGCCGCAGTTGGAGCGACTGTTTGGCTGCGGTTAGCTGCTCACGGGTCGCTTCCGCTTCCTTGCGTGCCTCCTCGACCTCAACCGTGAGCTTCCTTGTTGCCTCCTGCACGCTCGGAAGTTCCAGTTCTAAATTCCGAAGTTGTTGAAAGAGCTGAGAGCGCTCAGCCTTCCGCGCAGGAAGCTCCTCAATCTCCTTTGCCAATAACTGGGCTTTCCTCTGGAGTTCGAGCTTCTCATTCAAGTTTTTATTTAATTCCCTCACACGTGCCTCGAACTCGACCACACGTTTGTGTTTCACCTCGAGCTGGTCTTTGCGCTCTTCCAACAATTGCTGTTTTTTGCCATCCTCAAGGGGGCTTTCGCAGACTGGACACGTTGAGCCCGCGGCTGCAAGTTCATCCATCGCTTGCTGAAGATCCTGCGCGCGAGCATGAGAAGCTGCAAGTTCATCGCCGGTGCTCCTGAACTCAAGCTGCAGTCCCTCAATCAGCTTTGACAACTCCTGTGGTCTTAGTTTTTCAAGTTCCTCGCTTAACTTGCTTTTCCGCTCTATCTCGCTAACGAGCCTTTCCAAGCGTTCATGAATCATCCCTATCCTAGTTTCCAATTCTCGCACCTTCGAACTGTTAATAGTTAAATTTGAGTTGAGCTCGCTCGCTCGAGCATCGGCCTTGCGGCAGGCCAGCTCGAGATCTGTCACTCGTCGTTTGAACTCTTCGGGAGCAACCCCAACCGCAGTTCCAAGCCTCCCTTTGATCTGCTCGAGCTGACGACCCAATGTGTTTATCGTGCCCTCAAGTTCGCGGGATGAGCTATCCAATCGCGCGAGTTCCTGCTCGGTCTTGCGCAACTGCTGAAGTTCGGAGGAGGCAGCCTCCAGCTCCGGCTGAATTTGCTGAAGCCTCGTCTGGGTCTCCTGCCTCGAGAGTTTCATATCCCTCATCTCCTGCTCGTAAGTCGGCAAGAGGGCCAGCGAAACATCCTGTCCGAGCTGGCGAATGGTTCCCCTTCGTTCATCCGCGCGGTCTTTGACGCGTTTCGCAAGCGAGCCGATTTCTTTGCGCGCCAGTTCGAGCTTGTTTATGCCCAAAAGCTCATCGATGCTTTCCATCCGTTTGCCGCGCGGTAGAGTCAAGAAATAATCCAAACGATTTTGTTCCGAGTAAATCGCCCGCTCGAAGAGATCGTAATCGAGTTTGAGGAGGGAGCGGATGACCTCACTCACGCGCGTTGAGCTGGGACTCTCGACCAACTCGCCGTTGCCCTTTCGAAGCTCCGAAAGCGCCGTCCCCTTGCCCCGCTCGATAACACGTTTGACCGTGAACTCGTCGCCGTCAGGGGTGAGAAAACCAACCTCGACCTCCGCTCGATTCATCGGGGCGGGTCTGTTCATGATGAGATCCTCTAGCCTGATGCGTCGGGCCTGTACCGCTGGCAAGGTCCCGAAAAGAGCATAGGTTATCGCGTCAAGCACGGCACTCTTCCCAGCGCCCATCGTTCCCACGAGGACGTTCGTGCCGTCGCCAAAACGCAGGTCGGTGTTGAGGTGTGATTTCCAATTTTTTAACTTAACTTGGGTTATCATCCGATTTCCTCCCCAGCTCAGTTTTTATTTGATTCTCCACCACCCCGAGCACCTTCTGAAACGCTTCATCTTCCCTCTTCTCGACCAAGAGACCGTATAAGGGGCGCACATCGAGCGGGTGGTTATATTTCATATCGCGGAGGTTCCCCTCGAGCATGCTCATCGCCATCTCATCTATGGGCAAGCGTCTCTCCCTCAGCTCGCGCAGGAGTTGCACCTTTTCCTCGAGCCCGGGGGAGGTGAGGTCGCCCTTGCTTATAGCAACCAGAGCCCTATCGGCGAACTCTTGAATGATCGCCCGTTCATCGAACTCGCTGCGCGACGCCTCCTTCGCGAGCGTCCCCGTGAGCCTCAGCCTGATCAGGGGGAGCTTCTCCAAATTGCGCCTGGGACGCTCAAGCAGCTCACGCGCCTTCGCCCTGACGACCTCGTTCAGTTGAGGGATCCTGATGCCGTCGAATTTCATTTCCTCGTAATAAAAATCTCGCGTGCTCTTTAGCTCGATGAATTCGTAGCTAAGCCCATCGCCGAGGTCGAGCATGTAGAACCCCTTGGGAACCTCGGCCTCGACCTGAAGCAGTTGGGTGCGCTCAGTGCTCCCCGGGAAAAGTAGCGGCTTGCCGTGCGCGACGGCATCAGCGTGGTAGTGAATGTGCCCGCAGAGGTAAAGGTCAAATCCGGGCGGTAGGTCCGCGAGGTCAATCGTCGGGAACTCCTCGCTCGAGTACACATACTGCCCTACGGATTGGTGTAGCATCAGGATGTTGAACGCTCCCTCCACGGGCTTCGGGTTCCAAGCCGCGAGGACATTTCTCGCGTGCTGCTCCGGCACGTTGCTCATGCCATGAATCGCTAGCTTGCCCCTGGGGGTATCGAAAATCAGCACGTTATGGTGCAGGTAGATGAGGAGACCGGCTGCTTCAAGCGCCTGCACGGGGTTGACGAATCCTCGGGTGCGCCGCTCGTGATTTCCGTGCAAAGCGATCACGGGCGCCCCCCGGAGCGCGACCGGGGAGAAATCATCCTTGTCTTTATCTATGGTGCGATCGAGCTTGATCTCGCTCCGCCCTCGGGCCAGCGGGATCGAAAGAATGCGCATGGCTTGGGCCCAGACCTCTTGGCGGGGAGTTCGGGTGTTGAAAATGTCGCCGAGCTCGAGGATGAGTTCCGCGCCGAGCTCGAGTGCTCGCTCGATGGACTCCTTGGTCTGATTAAAAGAATCCTGCTCTCGTGCCGTTCCCCACTTCACCCCCAAATGATTGTCGGATATGACGGCAATTTTCATCCAAAGTCACCTTCCGGAAATCCCTGTTCTAGCAGGAAAGAATTGGGAATATTTTTGTAATCAGAAATTTTGGTTTTCATCTTACCACTTCACGCTCGATTTGAAGGAACAAAGATAAAAAACTTTCAGTGTAAATAGAGGTTGATCAAAGTTGGTTTTCGTGAAAAGAAATGAAAGCGTTCTGTGGGGGTTTCGCGCTCCAAATCGTTTTAATCAAACCGAAACAAATGGTGTTTAGTGTCCTCTATGTCCAAGTCTTGGGCCGATAAGTACCAACCCAGCAAACTCACAGAAGTAGTTGGGCAATCCCAAGCCCTCCGGGTAATGCTCGATTGGGCGGAAAGTTGGGAGAAGGGCAAAGCGAAGAGCCCAGCTCTCCTGCTCTACGGGGCAGCAGGGACGGGGAAAACCATTGCCGCCGGTGCTTTGGCCCAAGAGTTCGGGTGGGACCTGATCGCGCTCAACGCAAGCGACAAACGCACTTTTAAGGTGATCCAACAGGTCGCCGGCACGGCCGCGACGACGGGGACACTCTTCGCGGGGACCGGAGGCAAGCGGTTGATTGTGCTCGACGAAGCCGACAACGTCTACGGGGTCGCCGATCGAGGGGGGTATCGCGCGATAGCCCAGCTGCTCGAGGAAACCCGGAACCCAATTGTGCTAATCGCCAACAACCAATACGCGATGCCGCGAGAGATACGGGGGGCTTGCCTGGCGATAAACTTCAGGCGTCTGACCCCGGATACAATCGCAAGCACACTAGAGCGGATATGCCGCGCGGAGGGGGTTGAGGCTGAGCCGCAGGCGCTGAAATCTATAGCCGAGGGTGCACGGGGTGACCTGCGCTCGGCGATCAACGACCTTCAAACCATGGCGATGGGCAGGAAGCGCCTGACCGTCAAGGATGTCGTGCTCTACCGGCGGGACCGGGAGGCGAGCATATTCGATGTGCTGAGGCAGCTCATGTATGCCAAGAAGGTCAAGGAAGCCCGAGAGCTGCTCTGGGCACTCGACCAAGCGCCCGACGATGCACTTGCGTGGATAAACGAGAATATCCCCCGGATGCTGACCGAACCCGCCGACCGAGCCCGGGTCTACGACGCCATCTCGCGGGCGGATACCTTCTTGGGTCGCGCCCGGAGGAGGCAAGCCTACGGGATGTGGAGGTACGCGAGTGATCTAATGAGCGCCGGGGTAGCACTCTCCCGAGAAGGCCCCCTCAAATTCGTCCGCTTCCAGCCGCCGAGCTCCGGGGTTTACTTCGGCAGGACGCGAGCGACGCGGGGCCTGCGCGATGGCGTGGCGAAGAAAGTTGCCGCCCGCTGTCACACCTCCTCTAGAGTGGCGCGGAAACACTTCCTGCCATACTTGGGCTTAATTTTCAACAACGACAAGGAGGCGGCTGCCCGGATAGCAGCCGAACTCGAACTGAGCGACGAGGAAGAGAAATACCTGAAATTGATTTAACGGACCAGGGAGGATCATCCGTGAAGATAGTTGAAAAGCTTCGGCTCGGTAGGCTCGCGACTTTTCTCCTGAACAAAAGGCTCCCAGTTTACAATTGGTTCCATTTCAAGGAGGGATTTTCGCGGGACCTTGTGTTCCTGCTTGCCGAAACTTGGGGACTTGGCGAAGGTGATCTTGTCCTAGACCCATTCGTCGGCTGCGGTACGACGTCGCTCGCGTGCAAACAACTTGGGATAGACAGCATTGGTTACGACGTGCACCCAATCATGTTGTTCGCCTCGCGCGCGAAGCTCCGAGAGTACAACGTTGAAGAACTCAGGGCAACGGTTCGGGGACTGATAAAATCGAAGTTCGAGAAACCAGAGGTTGAAGTGCCGGGTTTCGTCACGCGCGTTTTCCCGAAGCCGGTGCTCGAGGATATCATCTTCTTCAAGCGAAAAATTTTGGATGTCGAAGACGAGGGGGTTCGCGAATTCCTGTTCCTCGGGTTGATGAACGCGGCGATGCGATGCAGCTGGGCACATAAGGATGGTGCAGCGATAAGAGTTGTTAAAAAGCCGACGCCACCCCTTCGGAAAGCGCTCAGGAGGCAGCTCCTCAGGATGTGCAACGATGTTGAGCGATTTGAGAGAAAAGGTTCTAAAGCGACGATCGAGCGCTGTGACGCGCGAAAGCTCAAGCTGGAGGATGAAAGTGTAGATGCCGTCATCACCTCACCACCATACCTCGGGAAGCTGGAGTACACTCACGCCTACCGCATCGAGCAGCAGTTGCTGGACCTAGGTGCCCCAACTCCACAACAACTCATCGGCGTGCGGGAGGAGGGCGCGCTAGAGGATTTTTCTGAGGTCGAGGAGTTCGTCGAGGGAAAACCGCTCGAAGCGAAACTTTATTTTAAGGACATGTTCGCAGCGATCCGCGAGCTTTACCGAGTTTGCAAGCCCGGAGCTCGGATTGCCCTTGTTACATCCGATGCCTGCTCCCCTGAGGGTGTGGTCGAGGTGTGCGTTCCTTTGAGCGAGCTGGCGGAAAAAACTGGCTTCAAGGCGAAGCGCATGCTGGTGGTGAACCGGCGTTTTTGTACGACGCCAGCGAGGAAGAAAGTTGGGGTCACGCAGGAGGGGCTGTTACTTTGGGAAAAGCAAGCATCTAAATAACAATATTTTTCAGGTTATTGTGACTCTGATAATAGGGATAACATGAACCAACAACCAGTCAGGTATTATCTCGATCCACGGCACCGCTTTGTCGTGGAAAACTACAACTGGGCTAAAGCGTTCTCCAATTTTTTCCCCGGGATTGGAGGGAAATGGGGAATTCCGATGTGGGTCTACTACGTCAGCAGGGGGCAGGGCATTTGTAGCATGGGTGTGAGGGATAAAGATCATGCGATTCTTGAATTCTACTCTTTCAACAAGGCTCTCCAGCTCGTTGGCCAGCAGGGTTTCCGAACCTTCATAAAAATCGACGGCCACGCGCTCTATGAACCCTTCCAAAGAAACAAGGAGAAAGAAATCAAACAGAAAATGATCGTCTCCTCCGAAGAACTGGAAATCAGCGATCTCAACCCCGAACTCGGGATAGAAACAAATGTGCTCTATTTCCCCCTAGTCAGCCAGCCGGTGGCAGCCCTCGTGAGGGAATTGAGGATAAAGAACCTCAAAGCCCACCCTATCAAACTAGAGTTGATCGATGGCCTCCCACGGATCTTGCCTTATGGCCTGAACCAGAACCATGTCAAATTTATTGCTCGGCACATCGAAGCTATGATGAGCGTGGAGCAACTAAACGGCATCCCTCTTTTCCGCCTGAAACAGACGCCAGATGACATCTCCCAAATTGGAAAGATCTCCGGGAACAATTTTTATCTAACCCTTCTTGGTGAGGAAAGCAAAATCTTGAAGGGCCATTTCATCGTTGATCCGTGCATCGTCTTCGGTGAATCGGAGACCTACGGTCATCCTTGGGTGTTTGAAAAGAACTCCGTCCAAGAGCTTCTGGCGATGAAACAGATTCGGGAAAACAAAACTCCCTGCGCTTTCACTGCCATCTCCCTGAACTTGCCTGCAGGCGAGGAAATTACCCTGTACTCGCTGATCGGCAATGCTCCCGATAAGAAAAAATTGCGCGCCCTTTTAAGATCCCTCGGGACAAGAGATTTCCTCCACCACAAACGTGAGGAGAACATGGAAATCATCAAGAGGATAAAAAACCATGTCTTCACGGTCTCAAGCTCCCCGGAGTTCGACCAGTACTGCCAGCAGACATTCCTCGACAACGTGCTAAGGGGTGGTATGCCCCTGGTGTTCAGTGCGGCTAGGGGAAAAAGTGTTTTTTACCTCTACTCCCGAGCGCACGGAGACTTAGAGAGGGATTACCACTACTTTATTCTGGAGCCCACATATCTCTCCCAAGGAAATAGCCTTTACCGCGACCCCCTCCAGAACCGCCGAACCGATGTCTGGTTTTTCCCAGAAGTGGAGGACTTTAACCTAGTCACCTTCCTCAACCTGCTCCAAACCGACGGCTATAACCCCCAACTGGTCACGAGGCTAACTTATACCGCCGAGGATATCAGGAGGCTCAAAAAATGGCTGGGGAGTGTTGTCAAAGACAAAAGGCTAATCCGCGAGCTCTTGGAAATAGTCAGCCGCCCTTTTACTCCCGGCGAGTTCATCATGAAATTGGAGGAGGGCAAGGCCCGGGATCCACAGGAATATGAAAGAATCTTGGGGGAACTTTTGCTTTTCTGCCGACAAAACGATGTAGGTGATTTGAACGAAGGGTTCTGGGTGGATCACTGGACCTACAACCTCGACCTAATCGACAATTTTCTAGCGATACATCCAGAGAGGCTTGAAGAGATTTTAATCGACCGCAAGATCTACACATTTTATGATAACCCTGACATCGTCCTGCCTCGGGACAAAAAGTATGTCCTAGTGAATGGGCGGGCCCGACAATATAATGCAGTGTTTCGCGACCCCGAAAAACTTCAGATAATCAAGAGCCGCCGGGAATATCCGACCCGAGTGCGGACCAAACAAGGCAGCGGCCACATTTACCAAACAAATCTCGTGGTGAAGCTTCTCTCCATTGCAGCTAACAGGATTGCCACGCTAGACCCGCAAGGAATTGGGATAGAGATGGAGGCAGATAAACCGGGTTGGTGTGATTCCGTAAACGGGCTGCCTGGGCTTCTGGGGTCATCTCTCTGCGAAACTATAGAATTGGGGAGGCTCTGCCGGTTTCTCCGAGAAAGCTTGGATAAACTCAGGCTGGAAAACAACGCTTCAATCCTTCTCTACGAAGAATTGTATGAGTTCATGGCTGGTTTAATCCGGGTAATGGAGAGGAGGTTAAACTCCAAAGGCAGAGAAAGGACCCTGGCCTACTGGGAGGAGAGCAACAGGCTGAAAGAGCGTTACCGGGAAAAGACAAAAATGGGAATCAGTGGCCGGGAACGGAAAATGACCGTCGCTGAAGTGAAACTTTTCCTAGACACGTGTCTAGGGCTCCTCAACGAGATCTTTAAACCTGAAAACAAGAACAAGGTCTTCCATAAAAACGGCGCTTGTTACACCTATTTCATCAACGAGGTCAAAGAATACGAGCCGATTTGGAAAGACCGAAAAAAAAAGATACCCATGCTCAGCCGCTCCGGATATCCTCTGATCAAGGCAAAAAAGTTTCTCCAGAAACCCGTGGCCCTCTTCCTAGAAGGCCCGGTTCATCTGTTGAGGGCTCACAAGAAATGGAACAAGCAAATTTACAACAATGTCAAAAGAAGCCAGCTCTACGATCGGAAACTCAAAATGTACAAATGTTGTGAATCGCTGAAAAAAGAACCATTTGAGATCGGGAGGATTCGTGCTTACGCTCGGGGATGGCTCGAGAACGAGTCCATCTACCTTCACATGGAGTATAAATGGTTCCTGGAGATGTTGCGGAGCGGTCTTTACCGGGAATTCTACCGGGACACCAAAACTGCCCTAATCCCGTTCCTAAATCCGGAAATATACGGGAGAAGCATTCTGGAAGGAGGATCCTTCGTCGTCAGCAGCGCCTTTCCGGACAAGAAACTCCACGGGCGGCTGTTCCAGCCCCGCCTGAGCGGCGTTACCTGTGAGATGCTCCATATCTGGACCATTATGGGGGCGGGTGAAACCCCGTTCTTCTTGGATGAAAAAGGAAAACTCGCGATGAAACTTCAACCCATTCTTCCTAACTGCCTTTTTACCCGGAAAAAAAGGACCTGCCGTTATTATGACGGGGGAGGAAGATTAAGGGAAGTAGTAATCCCAAAAAACACCTTTGCATTCAAATTTATCGGCAAAACTCTTGTAATCTACCACAACCAAAAGCGAAAAAACACATTCGGCAAAGGTGGAGCGAAAGTCATCTCTTACCGTCTGAAGTACAATGACGGGAAAAAGAAAACTGTGTCCGGAGATACCCTCAGGACTTCCCTAGCGCGGGATGTACGTGAAGGCCGAGTGGAACGAATCGATGCGGTTCTCTCTTAAGATGTATTGGAAGCCAACAATTTTTTGAGGAGTAAGCGCGCCATCGCTTCATACCCCGGGTGCGCACGATCCTCTATGTGCTTGATGAATTTCGAAACTGCACGCGCGTCGGGCCCGAGCGCGACCGAGGGATATCGGATGCTTACCAAAATCAGTCCCGCCGCTAGTACTGGCCGCATCGCATGCTTCGCCTGTCCTCCAAGCATCCGTTTGAACTCGTCCAAGCTGAACTTGCCAGTCCCCACGGCAAGCAGCGCCCCCACCATACGCCTCACTTGCTGCCATAGGAAGGCACGGGCGATGAAATCGAAGCCAAGGATTTTTTGTCCGCGAACGCTCGCGTGTCCAAGCTCCCCGATGGTCGACCGTCCCTGCTCGTGCTTGCAGAGGTGCTTAAAGTCATGGGTGCCCTCGAGCAATCGCGCGGCTCGGCGGGCGAGGGGCAAGTCGAAACCCGGGGGCACCTCGCAGACGTAACGGTAGTGTTTGCTTTGCGCTTGGGAGCGGGGGTTGAAATCAGGTTTAACCTTGGCTGCTGCTAGCACCGCGATGTCTCGAGGCAGGGCAGCGTTCAGCTCCCGCACCTTCGGCTCCCTGCGCACGTCCAAAGCCACAACCTGACCAATAGCGCTCACACCTCGATCGGTACGTGCAGCTACGCGATATCGAGCTTCCTTTAAATTGCGGTACAATCCGCGCAACTCAAAAGCCCTCAATAATTCAGTTTCGACGGTCGGCCTGCCAGGTTGCCTGACGAAACCGAAGTAACGCGAACCATCATACGCTACGAGGAACGCATATCTCACGAGCTGCACCCTTGAAATACGGCTCCCGCCGCGCGATGGCTTCGGCGAACGCCTTGCGCGCCCCCTCGAAGTCACCCGCACCGATGTGAGGGAACAAGTCAACGAGGTTGTCATTGCGCATCAAGCATGGCTTAAGGTGGCCATCGGGAGTCAAGCGCAGGCGGGTGCAATGCATGCAGAACTCGGAGTTATGCATCGGCTTGACGACCTCAACCTCACCGCCCGGCAAGATGTATTTTCTGCGCGCCTGCATCGAGCGTCGGGTCCGAACCGCTACCGCTCTCTCCCGAAGGCTTTGCTCTATGTCGTCTAGGTTACGGTGATAAGTGGTGAAACTTTTTCCGCCCGCATCGAGCAATTCGATGAGTTGTACG
>JAUXAS010000025.1 GCA_030619825.1 Hadesarchaea archaeon | reverse complement strand
CTTCTTGCAGAAGCCTAGGTCCTCGATCGCCATGATCTCCGCGATGGTGAAGCAGTCGTGAACTTCCACGAGGTCGATGTCATCCGGCTTGACACGAGCCATCTTGTACGCCGTCTGCGCCGCTTCGGTGGTAGCCCGTATGCTCGTGAGCGAGGAGCGGCCATGGAGCGAGATGGTGTCGCTCGCTTGCCCGGTCCCGGTGACCACGATAGGGGTATCGGTGAACTTCCGCGCCTTCTCCGCTGGGGCGAGAATCACACAGGCGGCGCCGTCGGTGATCGGGGAGCAATCGAGCAATTTTATGGGCGAGGTAACCACCGGCGATTTCAACACATCTTCGACGGTTATTTCCATTTTATATTGCGCGCATGTGTTGAAGCACGCGTTGTGGTGGTTTTTGACCGCAACCATCGCCATCTGCTCCTCGGTAGTCCCGAACTCGTACATGTGGCGGCGAGCCATCAGCGCGTAGAGGCCCGGGAAAGTGGCGCCCACGAATATCTCCCACTCCTGGTCGGCGGCGGTCGCGAGTGCTCCCGTTGCTTGTCCGGTCAGCACATCAGTCATTTTTTCTATACCACCTGCAACGATGATGTCATGGATACCTGAAGCCACGGCGATCACTGCTTGACGGAGCGCCAGCCCGTCCGACGCGCAGGCCCCTTCGACGCGCGTTGAGGGAATGGGCACGAGCCCCGCGTGGTCCGCGACGATGGAGGAGATGTGCTCTTGGCGGATAAATTGTCCAGAGGACATATTCCCTACATACATCGCATCGATTTGTTTGCCGTCGATTCCAGCATCCTCGATCGCTCGGGCACCCGCTTCCATCATCATCTGCCTGAACGAAACATCCCAGAGCTCGCCGAACTTCGTCAGGCCCACACCTATCACTGCGACATCGCGCATTTACTTCACCAGTAACTTCCTGAATTTCGCGTAGGTTGCGTAGTCGATGATAACCCTCTGACCCACGTAGTCAAGCACCTTGGGCGCAGCATCCCGTTTGCCCTCGATGCCGTCGCGCACGATGATGCTGAATGCATCACTCCCGGCGCCTGAACCATAGGAGACCGCGAGGATTCGCTCCTCGGGTTTGGCTTGGTCGAGAACCGCGGCGAGACCAATCATGGTCGATCCAGAATAGGTGTTGCCTATTTTAGACACCAGCAGACCGGGTGCCACCTGCTCCTTCGAGAAGCCGAGCTCCTTGGCAGCTAGCAGGGGGAATTTTCCGTTGGGTTGGTGGAAGACCACGTGCGCGAAATCTTGAGGGGTAAGCTGGAGCTTGCGAAGCAAGCCGTTGGCCGCGGCGAGTACGTGTTTGAAGTAGCCCGGCTTTCCGGTGAATCGCCCTCCGTGCTTCGGGTAGGACCGCATCTCCCGGCGCCAGAAGTCGGGGGTGTCGGTAGTGTAGGAGTAAGTGTCCTCGATCGCAGCTAGGGTCTTGCTCCCGTTCCTACCCACGATAAAGGCGCAACCCCCGGCCGCAGCGGTGTATTCAAGGGCATCCCCTGGTGCGCTCTGGGCGGTGTCCGACCCAATCGCCATGCCGTATTTTATCATGCCAGCCTCGACAGCCCCCATGCAGGTTTGGATGCCCACGGTGCCAGCCTTGCAGGCGAATTCATAGTCGGCGGCGGTGAGGTCTGGAGTGGCCTCGATGGCCTCCGCTACGATAGTTGCGGTGGGTTTGACCGCATATGGGTGGGATTCCGAGCCGACGTAAATCGCTTCGATGTCATGCGGGTCGATGCCGGTCTGTTTCAAAGCGTTGCGTGCGGCCTCGACCGCGATGGTGGCGGTGTCCTCATCGGGTGCCGGGACGGATTTTTCCTCGATCAAAAGTCCACGCTTGACGCTCTCGGGGTCGTCCCCCCAGACTTTAGCTATTTCCTCGACTCGGATGCGGTACTTGGGGATGTAAACACCGTAGCCAACTACACCAACGTCCATCAGTGAGTCACCTTTTTTATTTCGAACACCAATTTTTGTGTCTATGCTTAAGCGAGAGCAATAAAAGCCTTTCGATTGTCGAAAAAAACATCGGCGATTGCCGTTGGGGGTTAGCGGGCACACTTCCGGAGCCCCTCGAGCAGGTCGCCCACGGACGGCAGCCTCGAGGTCACGAGAGGAACGCGCAGGAGCTCGGCTATTTTTACCCCCAGCGCGTCGACGCGTTTGAGCTCGCCATGCAAGATCACCATCCCTGGGGTTATCCCGATCACCTTCACTGCCACCATGGGGGAACGCCCCGTCGTCACGCCGGTGAAAACCAGCGCCCGCTCGGTGGTCAGCCCGTAGAGGCGTCTGAAATCGTCGACGGAGAGCCCCAACACTGCCTTGTAGCTGTCGATGATAGTGTAGCCGAAGAGCTTCTGGCTGAGTAGGTCCTTATTGGCGGCGACATCACCATCGACCGCTTTGCAGATGGTCTTCCCATTGGTAGGCTCGCCAAACTCTCGGATTTCAAGCACGACATCGGGCGGCAACTGGGTGCCGAACACTTTGGCGAAGGTATTGGACACCTTCCCGCCCTGTTGCTCATCAACCTTAAGGAAGGCGTCAACCATACGCTTGATGGTCGCGGCCCCGGGTGATTTCCTCCGCCCGGCCTCGTAATCGCTGATTACCGAGGGGGAGACGCGCATTACCTTGGCGAGCAAGGTCTGACTCATCCCGAATCGCTCCCGCCAGCGCTTGAAGGCTTCCCCAGGGTCGTCGGAAATGGTTATGTCGCCGGCGATCCATCGCGCGATCCTTTCCCTCACTTCAGCCATGGTACACCATTACTAATCTGGGGGTCAGGGATAAAAATATCAGGAACGCTCAGCTTTTAGTTCGCGGTTTTCCAGCTAGCTTGAACAGATCAGCTTTGGTGATAATCCCAGCCACTTTCCCATGTTCCATAACGAGGACTGCGGGTTCGTGTTCGAGCAGGGGGTAGATGACGTCGACATCGACATCCTCGCCCACCGTCGGGAACGGGCCCTCCATCATCTCGCTGATGCTGTACCTTAGCAGCTTGTGCATGTTTTCACCCGCGGCGATTTTGTGTACGATCGTCGCCTCAGATATTGATCCCACTTGAGCTTCACCATCGAGCACGGGTAGCTGTGAGATATCGTAGGATTTCATGAGACGGATTGCCTTTTCTATCCGATCATCGGACTTGACGGCCACTATTGGCGAGGCCATTATCTGCCCAACGGTCACACGCTTTTCCTCGGTCGTTGCCCGCTCGAGCGCCTTGGAGATTCTCTCGAGAGTGGAGATTCGGGGGTCTGCGGTGCCGGCTTCAATCTTTGCGATGTATGCTTGGGTAACGCCCGCCAGTTCCGCCAGCTGCACTTGGGTAAGCCCCATCCTCGTGCGCATCACCTTCACTTCGGATGGTTTCAAAATTCGCATCGAGATCGCCAATTCCTGCTAGTTATATTTTGAACAAAAGCTATAAATAACTCGCTCGCAGACCGAAAATCCGCGAGGCGTAAACTTGGCACGAAACATAATCGTCGAGGAGTTCAAGCAGGAACCTCTCGAGAAGCAGAAATTGGAGATTGTTGAGCGAAAGGGCCTCGGGCACCCCGACTCTATATGTGATGCGATTTTGGATCGAGTTTCAGTCGAGTTAAGTAAGGAGTATTTGAAAAAGTTTGGCGCGATTATGCACCACAATGCCGACAAGTCGCTGCTCGTCGCTGGAGAGGTCGAAACGAGATTTGGTGGTGGCGAAGTGAAGCAACCGATGCTTTTGATCTTTGGAGACCGGGCGACCAAGGAGGTTGAGGGGATTAGGATATCAGTAAAGGACATCGCGGTTCACGCGGCGAAGAATTGGGTAAAAGAAAATTTGAGGTTTGTCGATCCGGAAAAGCACATGCGCTACCAGGTAGAACTCAGACCCGGCTCTGCGGCACTCACTGATATCTTCAAGCGGAAGGGCAGGGTGTTTAGCGCTAACGATACTTCAGCTGCAGTCAGCTACGCGCCCATGACTTGGACCGAACAGTTAGTACTGAAGACTGAGCGCTACCTCAACTCAAAGGAGTTCAAGAAGGAGTTCCCGGAGTCTGGTGAGGACGTAAAGGTGATGGGGTTTCGAAAGAACGACGAGCTCTATCTAACCCTGGGGATGGCTTTCGTTGACCGATTCGTGGAGAGCGAGGATGATTACTTCAGGAAGAAGGGGGAGATCCTAGAGCGGCTGCGCACCTTCGTGGAGGAGAATTCTGATGTCAAAAAATTCACGCTCGATCTAAACACCCTTGATGTACGTGGACGGGGCGTCGGAGGGGTTTACCTCACCGTGCTTGGGACGAGCGCTGATGGGGCGGACTCAGGTCAAGTTGGGAGGGGCAATCGTCCCAACGGCGTGATCCCACTCAACCGCCATGTGGGCTCGGAGGCGGCGGCGGGCAAGAATCCCGTTAGCCATGTGGGCAAGATTTACAATTTGCTCACGCACCGAATCGCGAATAAAATCTACAGTCAAGTTTCGGGATTGAATGAGGTTTACGTTTGGTTGGTTAGTCAGATAGGGAAACCCATCGATGACCCTGCGATCGCCGTCGCCCGGGTCATCACGAAGCCTGGCACCACGATCGAGAGCGTCCGGGGGAAGATAGCGGAAGTGGTAGACGTGGAACTCGAGCACATCGACAAATTCTGCATGGACCTCGCCGAAGGAAAAATCCCGGTTTGTTGAGCCTTCAGATTTTAAGCGGAAGGTCTTTGTAAGAATTATTTAAAGTTGTAATGGTCGATACCATCTTCCAAATCTTGTACCGCGATGGCATGGGTCGAGTGGGTAAACTTAGCACCCCCCACGGCGATGTGACAACCCCGACCCTCATGCCTGTCATCGATCCATTGGACGTAATTCTATCACCCAACCAGATGCGGCGCGAGTTCGGCGTTGAACTGGTGATGACCAACGCCTACCTGATGCTTCGTCACTTCGGCGAGGAAGCCGCGAAGCAAGGGGTTCACGGTGCGCTCAGCTATGAGGGTCCAATCATGACCGACTCGGGCGGCTACCAAATCCTGCGCTATGGGGACGTCGAAGTTTCACCTGAAGAAATCGTGCGCTACCAAGATGCGATTGCCCCAGATATCGCGACTATCCTCGATGTCCCGACTGGTGTTCAAGCGACCAAGGAGCGTGCAGCCGAAACGGTGCGGATAACGCTTGAGCGAGCCAGACAAGCAGTCGAACTCAGGTCTAATCCCAAGTTGATGTGGTGCGGGCCGGTGCAGGGGGGCCTCTTCAGCGAGTTGGTCGCCCAGAGCGCACGCGAGGTTGGGAAACTCGACTATCAACTGCACGCGATTGGAAGCCCCGTCGAGTTGCTGGAGGGATATCGCTACGCGAAACTCGTCGATCTCGTCATGACTGCGAAGCAATACCTGCCACTCGATCGCCCCACGCATCTTTTTGGCGCTGGGCACCCCATGATGTTCGCCCTCGCCGTGGCGATGGGCTGCGACCTCTTCGACTCCGCTGCATACGTGCTCTATGCACGTGACGGGCGTTACATGACTTCAGAGGGGACCTTTCACCTCGAGGAGTTATCTTACCTACCATGTGAGTGCCCTATTTGTGCGGAGCATTCACCCGATGAGCTCAGGCGTGTTCCGCAGGACGAACGGGTCAAGCTCTTGGCTAGGCACAATCTTCATGTTACCTTTGGCGAACTGCGGCGCATTCGCCAAGCAATCGTGGAGGGAAGTCTGGGAGAGCACGTTGAGCTGCGATGTCGTGCCCATCCGCGGCTGCTCGATGGGCTTCGGAGGTTGGCGAGGTATCGGGATTTCCTCGAGAGGTTTGATCCCGTGACCAAGCCCTCGGCATTCTGCTACCTCGGTGAGGAGTCGGTGAATCGCCCAGAGGTCGTGCGTTCCTGGAGTAGACTTAATGGGCGATATGAGCCGCCCCAGCTGCCCATCTTAGCGCTTTTGCCCGCTTTTGGGAAAGAGCGGCCGAAGCTCGAAGAACCTGAGCGAACCCACCTCGTGAGGCTCGTACCTCCATTTGGCGCCGTCCCCGAGGAGCTCGAGGAGATATACCCGCTCGGGCAGTTTCAGGTGCCCCGCGAGCTTGACGCGATGCAGATAAAATCGGTGGCCGAAGGCCTCTCTCGCTTCCTCGAGAGGTATGGTGGGCACTACGAACGAGTTCTACTGTTCAACGACGAGCGGCGATGGGGTAAATCACTCGTTGAAGCGTGCAAAGATGTAGGGAAAAAACTAAAAGTAATTCAGCTTTGACGCACAAAAATTTTCCCGCAAAAATTAAATAACCAAAGCGCACCAACTAATTACAAGGCTGGCTGGGTGGTGAAGCGTGGATAGCGTCGACATGAAACTTTTAAAGATGCTGAGCGATGACGCACATGTTTCACTGCGCAAGATGGGGCGCGAGGTCGGCCTCAGCACTTCTGGGGTGAGGCGACGGGTCAAGCAGCTTGAGCGCTTCGGTCTGATCAAACAATATTCAGCGCTAATAGACCCTCAAAAATTTGGCTATGGGGTGATGGCTTTCGTCAGCATCGATGTCGATAGCAGGAGCATGCGCGAGCTCGTCCGCTCGCTGTCACACTGCCACCAGGTGTGCGAGCTTCATCACACGACGGGGGGCCATGGATTGATGTTGAAGGTACGTGCCCGCGACGTGGAAAGCTTGAAAAAGTTCGTTGACGACCGCATCCAGTCATTCGACTCGGTGAAGAGCGTCCGAACTATCGTGGCAATGGAAACCATCAAGGAGCGTCTTTTGAACCTCTAGGTGCTGAAATGCAGGAAGCTGAGGCAAAACTCGTTCGAGATTCATTCTCATCGGTCATGCCATACCTTGCTTATCCACAGGAGCTCCGAAGCCTAATCGAACGAATGCTTGGTGAGAGTGCAGGTATTGAGGTGTTCATCGAGGGGCTCAGGCAGGCGATTTCAGCCGAAGCTGACACCACACGCAAAACAGATGGGCAGATTTTCCTCAATGAGCTGCGGCGCCGCCTTCCCAAGTGAAATCCCGATTGGTTTAAGTTTGGGTACAGGTATAGATAGAAATTAGGGGAAATCATGGCGCACGATGAGGTCAAGCAAATCGCGCGGGATATCCAAACGATGCGCATACGCGGCGCCGGAAGGATCGCTCGCGCTGCGGCCCGGGCCTTGAAAATCACTACAAAGACGACTCGAGCCAAGACTCCAGCTGAGTTCGCGAGGGAGCTCGATCGCGTTTCAAAACTTTTGCTAGCTACCCGCCCAACAGCGGTCTCGCTTCCCAACGCGATCCGCTACGTCACGCTTGGTGCGAAGCGAGCGAGAGGGGCCGACCTGCAGACGCTTCAGAGGGGAGTCATCTCTCGTGTGGACGAGTTTATTCGAGATTCAAAGAAAGCTGTCGAGCGAATAGGTGAAATCGGCGCGCGTCGCATCTCTGATGGCGATGTAGTGCTTACTCACTGCAACAGCCACAGCGCGCTAGCGGTAATCAAGACGGCTTTCGAGAAGGGCAAGCGCATCCAAGTATTCGTCACAGAGTCTCGTCCGAGCCGACAGGGTTTGATAAGTGTACGAGACCTGAAAAAAGCTGACATTCCCACCACCCTCATCGTTGACTCAGCTGTGCGCTATTTCATCCGAGACATTGACAAGGTCATCGTTGGTGCGGACAGCATCGCGGCAAATGGAGCGGTGATCAACAAGATAGGGACCGCACAGATCGCCCTCACCGCTCACGAGGCTCGAGTGTTATTCTTCGTCGCCGCAGAGAGTTACAAGTTCCATCCTGGGACGCTCGTGGGGAGGCTTGTCGAGATCGAGGAGCGCTCTCCCAAGGAGATCATCAACCCTAAGCGCTTCCCAGGCTTGAAAATTCGTAACCCGGTCTTTGATGTCACGCCGCCCGATTACATTGACCTCATTATAACCGAGCGGGGCATAATCCCACCCTCGGCAGCTTACACGATGATCCAGGAGCTCTTCGAGTGGAGGCCGGGCGAAGAGTTCATTTAAATTTCTTTTTTTAGCGAAAGGCTTAAGCACATAAGCCCCCCTTCGGCTAAAGGGGCGACGTTATTGGAGAAGCCCAAAGCCGAGCAGCTCGTGCTGATTTACGACTCGGAGCGATGTACAGGTTGCCGGTACTGTGAGATTGCGTGTGCCTACAAGAACTTCGGCACCCTCAACCCTGAGAAATCCCACATCCATGTTTTCATTGACGATCAGAAATTTGCGCGCGAGGCGACCAACTGTCTGCACTGCGAGGACCCTGTGTGCGCCGCCGCTTGCCCGGTTGATGCTATCACCAAGGACGAAGCCACGGGATGGGTGATGATAAACCCCATGAAGTGTACTGGTTGCCGCTCCTGTACCTACGCTTGTCCAATCGCCGCAGCGTGGTTCGACGAGGAACACCGTATCGCAACCAAGTGCAATTTCTGCGATGGTGACCCGAACTGCGCCAAGTATTGTTCCCCTCAAGCGATCAGGGTTGGAACCCGTGCCGAAGCGCTCGAGTTCGCACGGAGCCGCTATTTGCGGGTGAGATGATGGAGGAAGCCGAGATAGTTGAACTCTTGGAGAAAAACATCCCAGATGGACTCTTAAGTGTGGTCACACCTCGAGTGCGAAAGGTGTCGGCCGAAATAGCTCCGGACATAATAAGGAAAGCCGCTGAGACCTTGCTCTGCAAGGGAGCGAGGTTAATCATTATAGCTGCTGTCGATGCGGGGCTGGACATAGACCTTCTGTACCATTTTGATTTGGAGGGTAAAGTCGTAGTGTTGAGAGTGAAATTGGGGAAAGAGAAACCCGAGATCGATACTGTAGCTGACCTGACCCCTACAGCGGAATGGGCAGAAAACGAGGCAGCAGAGCTGTGCGGGGTAAGATTCAGAGATCATCCCAAACCGGGACATCTGGTCTTATCGGACAAATTGCCGGAGGGCACTTTTCCATTGGGCAAGCCCTTCAAATCCAAACTCCCTGACGAAATCGGCCCGGTTGCAGAAGCTGTTATTACCGTCGGGGCCACCGCGCCTATATCCTCCTTAATGAAACGAAGGCGGGTGGAAGCGGGACTTCCACCACAACCGCCGGCCAGCTATTCGAACGAGTCCCAGCTTAAAGAGGTTCACGAACTCATCAGGCAGACGAACTTCAGCAGGCAGGCTGGCTATGACTGGAAGCGGAAGAAACTGAGGGGGGTGAAAAAGTGAAGAAATACGCGCTTTTCTTGGGTTGCATGATCCCTCAGCGGCTTCCGAGCGCTGAGCTTGCCACGCACAAGGTCTTCAATTCACTCGGGCTCGAGATTGCGGAGATGACGGGCTACACCTGCTGCCCGGACCCAATTCTAGCACGCTTGATGGACAGAAAGGTCGCGCTATCCATGTCAGCAAGGAATCTGAGCATAGCGGAAGGGCAAGGCCTAGATGTCGTGGTGTTGTGTAACGGTTGTTACGAGACACTCTGGGAGGCCAACGAGTTCATGAAGCGGGGGGAAACCAGTAGGGAGATAAATGAACTCTTGGCCAAGGTGGGAAGGAAATATAACGGGACGATAAATGTCAGGCATGTCGTTGAGGTTCTCCACGAGGATGTCGGGATTGAAGCGATAAAAAATCAAGTAAAAAAACCACTAGGATTGAAACTTGCCGTACATCACGGTTGCCACCTCTTCAGAGAAGAGAACGGCAGAGATATTTGGAGGAAGCCTAAACAGTTCGAAGAGCTAGTAAGTGCTACGGGAGCTGAGGTCGTCCGCTCCGACGTCGACCAACTGTGCTGTGGTTTCCCGACATCTCATGTGGACGAAGAATTTTCGCTTAAACACAACTTGCTTCCAAAACTGGAGCGTTATCAACATATAGGGGTCGATGGAATCGTGGTGGTTTGCCCTGCGTGTAATGTTCAATTTGAATCAGGGCAACTCGCCCTCAGAAGGTACAGTGCCAAGTTCTCGATCCCATGTTTGCACTTGGTCGAGCTCTTGGCGCTGGCATTTGGTGCGCCGTCGAAAGAATTGTCACTTGAGTTTCACCGAAGCCCCGTATCACAACTAGTAGCGAGGATTGGGTAAAATGACTGAGGTCATGAAGATAGGCCCATATCACCCCTTGAATCTGGAGCCAGAGATATACGAGGTGACCATGCGCAATGGCAAAATCATCGATGTCGGTATCGAGCAAGGATACACACACCGCGGCATCGAGCGTCTAATGGAGTCAAAATCCCTCAGTCAAGATGTTCTACTTGCCGAGCGTGTGTGTGGGCTGTGTTCCCAAGCCCACTCCACCGCTTATTGTCAAGCTGTAGAAAAAATCTTCGGCGCGGAGATTCCCCAACGGGCGAATTACATCAGATCTCTGGTCTTCGAGATGGATCGGTTACACAGCCATTACATGTGGTTCGTGCTGCTCTTTCATGCATTGCACGACGACGGGCACCTAATCCAGGTTCTCGATACACGCGAAAGACTGATGGACCTGTTAGAGCCCATTTGCGGCAACCGAGTACACTTCTCGATAAATAACTTGGGCGGGGTCAGGCGTGATGTGTCAGGAGGGATACTCGTCAAAGTCAAGACCCTGACGGATGACCTCACGAAACTTTCTGACGACATTATGAAAGCTTTGAAAGACGCTGCACCGAAACTTTCAGGGATAGGGCTGCTTCCGAAGGATAAGGCCAGAGCGTATGGAGTAGTGGGGCCTGTGTCGAGAGCTTCTGGTATCAAAAGCGACATCCGAAAAGACGACCCCTATGCCGCTTACCAGGAGGTTGATTTTGATGTACCGACGGAGAACGGATGTGATGTCTTCTCCAGGGCATTGGTGCGGGCGAGGGAAACTTTTGAAAGTATAAAATTAGTTCGACAGCTGATCGACCGCATGCCGGAGGGTGAGATACGCGCGGAGTTGGGGAAGCCGCCGGTCGGGGAGGACTTCAGCCGAGTGGAGGCGCCTCGGGGGGAGCTAATCTACTATGCTAGACTGAACGGGACAAACTATCCTGAGCGCATCAAACTCAGGCCCCCCACCTATGTAAACAATCCCGCCGTTGTGGAGATGCTGGTAGGGGAAAAACTGGCCAATCTCCCGCCCATATTGGAGAGCTTGGACCGGTGCATATCCTGCACCAACCGCATCACTGTGGTGGACGAGAGAACCGGTAGAAGTAGAAAGATAAGTCTAGATGAGCTAAGGCGATTAAAATGAGCGAAATCGGAGTTTATCGCTTGAACATCGGGTCATGTAACGGTTGTGACATTGAGGTATTGAGCGTGCTGGCTACGCGGTTCGGCATCGGGGAACTCAGGACGAAGATTGTGGAGGAACCTGAACAGGCGAACGTACTTATTGTGGTGGGGGTCGTGACGATGAAGATGTTGGATTCGCTAAAAGA
This sequence comes from Hadesarchaea archaeon, assembly GCA_030619825.1. Lineage (GTDB taxonomy): Archaea > Hadarchaeota > Hadarchaeia > Hadarchaeales > Hadarchaeaceae > DG-33. Next base: position 97 of record JAUXAS010000025.1, on the reverse strand, counting down.
AGTCTACGCCAAGCTGAAGGAGCCCAAAGTTGTGGTCGTAGCGGGGGCGTGTGCATTGTCGAGCGGGATTTTTCAGAAATCATACAGCGTCTTGGAA
>JAUXAS010000043.1 GCA_030619825.1 Hadesarchaea archaeon | reverse complement strand
ATCACGAATTTCTTCTTCAAAAGTCAAATCGTAGACATCGGTCATGCTCCGATCGATGTGCCCCATCAGGGTACGGAGCAGGCCGTCGTCCTTCAGGATGTTCCGCATGTGGGTGTTGAACGTGTGCCGGCAAATGTGCGGCGTGAGCTTGGCCAACACGACGAACCCTGAATACTTCCGGAACATTTTCCATATCTTGATATCGGGCAAATCGAGCAACCCCTTGTCTGAGGCGTGTCGCAGTATCCTCGCGGTGTACTCGTCGAAAAACAGTATCCTCGTGCCGCCCACCTTCTCGTTCTCGACCTCCAGTCTCCTCATCCCCCAGTCGATGTCTTTAATCAGCTTGAGTTCCCCGACGCGAAAGTTGAACCACAGCAGGACCCAAAAAATACTCGAGGTGTCGGGGTCCATTACGCCGAAAAGGTCAGAAATCTGCTCGAGTGATAGGGCGGGCTTCTTCTCGTGACGGACGGTGTAGTCCTTCAGGGCTATGATGCGATCGAGCCGCTTTTCAGCATCTCTCCCCTGCTGAATTTCCTTGAGCGTTGTGCCGCTCGGGATCTTTGATTTGGCATCCTTTGCCCACCCGCGCAAGGCAGATAGGAAGCAATTGCGCGAAGCATTCGACCAGCGCTGATTCTCCAAGAACTCGAGCACGTGCTCTCGATCAACGCTTTCTATCTTGTGTTCTCCTATCCATCCTTCGAACTGGCCCAAAAGCTTGTGGTAGGTCAGGGCCGTGCGGTGCTTCTCCCGGCGGGCAAAGTCGCCGATGAAGGAGTCAAAAATACCCATCAGGCCCTCCCCGGTCGCTTTTTTTCGGGGACGAACCACTGCTCTTGGCTCAGCCGAGTGGCAGCCTCAAGCACAACGGAGCGTGCGACGAGAAGCTTCTCCCTCGCCAACCCCCAGAGTTCTTCTATTTTGTGGTCTACTCCCTCATCGTCAGTGGAAACCTTCGCGTTGTGGTATGCCAAAAATCCGAAGAGATCTTCGATGTTCTCAATCTTGGTGGATCCAGGAAGGTTGGAAGATTTCAAAATAAGCTCCCCCTCTATCTTGACACTCCTAGCCAACCCCATCAGGGCCCGGTCCACCGTATCGAAGAACTCTCGCCTCTCGTCCACTCGAAGGGGACGATTCTCATCAAATAGGTGGTCGAGCCACTCGCGGAGCTTCTCCAAGTTGGCCCGCATATCCTCGAAGGTCAACCTCACCGATTTTTGTTTGCTTAAATTTTCCTCTTTTTCTGACATTATTTTTCCCTCCGTTCCGCGTCCAACTTTTCGTGGTGTTTCTCCATTACTCGTTCATAACAGCCAAAGCAAAATTTCCCCGACCTGCGTTCCCTCTCACTACCAGAAGAAACTTCAGGGTCGTGCGTGGTCTGTATCTCCCCGCGGGTGAGCAGTCTGTGACAATCCCGACATTTTCTTCCCGATTTGAGAACGGCATCCATGTCGAAATGGATATTATCGACAACTGTCAGAAAATAATCGTAGGACCGCATATCATCCTCATCTTTGAAATGTAGGGTGCTGGGATCCCCCAGCGTGTCTAGAATGTGGCGCTCGATCGTGCCGTCCGCCTTGCGCTCGTCGAAGGTCAGGTCAACCCTCGGATTGAAGGGGCACCCGGCGTAGGAGCATTCCCCACTTGTCAATACGCAAGAAGTGTTTGGGTCGCTCGCATCACGCTTGAACTCGCACTTGATGCATTTGGTCATCGCAAGCACAAAGCTAATTTTTCCCGTTTTCGACTTCCCCGTGAGCCGCCTATTTTTAGTCTCCCAGGTAGCTGGCCCCAGCTTCCACACTAGCCCTTGAAGTTGCGGTAGTTGTGCCTCTTGCGGAATACGAGCGCTCACCTCAAACCCCCCCTGATCGCAGGATTTTGTTTAATTTACCCCCGGGTAAATGCGAAAATTCCACGAGAACTGCATAAACGCCGTCAAATCGGGATTTTTGCTTATAAAGGGTATTTAAACATTTGTTCACAAATCGCCTCCCTGCTCGAGCTTGTGCGCTGCTCTGAGGAACCAAAACGATAAGGGGAAGAAGGCGAGGACGCGACCTGGCTGAAAGCGGTGGGATTAATCTCGACTTGTGAATATGCTCACAGTGTCCGGTTGTAGGTCTTGAAAATTCCAAGTTCATGCGCCCCTCGTTCCTTTTTGGCCTCTAGCTGCATGCGTTCGTTTCCTAGAATCACGGAGCCGGCTAGAAAAAGGCTTTAAATCTTGGGTCTGCAATTCATCGCTGGGGCATCGGGTCTCGGCGGGCCCACCTTGCCGGCGATGAATCTTAGGAGACCCAAGAGATGACCTGAGCTCCCCCATGACCTCCTGCTTGATACCTTCCTTGATTGCCATACTCAATACTTGGGTTTGGTGGGCTTCGAGCTCTTGGGGAGATGTGCAAACTCTGTGGGGTTCGGCAAAAGCTTCTCGGACCAAGGCTTTCTCTGGGTCAATTCCAATTCCTCGGCAGAAGACTTTCATTTGTTCGAGGGGTGAGAGCTTCGGCTTGGGTCTGATGCTGAAATCCTTCGCGGTGTAGATTGAGCGGAGAAATTCGATGCCTTTCATCTGGATATCGTGATAGGTATCTATAGTGTGGCCCATCATGTAATCGATATAATCAGGTTGCATACCAAGAGACATGAGCTGGGTTTTGAAGAACTTCCTCAACGAATGGACCTTCAATTCATAGCCTCTCGCACCGGGCGTCAGCAGGCTTGCCCTAAAGTAGAGGTTGTGGACCAGCTTGTAGATCTGCTTTTCGCCTATCGGTCTATGGATTATGAACCGCGTGTTCCTTATGAGCGGGGAGTCGTCATAGATTTTCTCGGGCGGGATTTTTCCATCGGGCGACCCCTTGCGTCTCTCCTCGAGGTAAAACTTGATAAATTCGACCGCCTCGGCGCCCAAGAATGTGTCATAGTCGTGGTATTTTCCTTTGGTGATATCGGCTTCGATGTGAACATGGAGAGGGATGATCCCTGCCTCTAAGTCGCGCTTCACGTGGTGATATCGCAGCCTGGCCAAAGTGCCCTCCCTGAAACCGCCCAGGGCCAACATCGAGATAATCACTTTTTCCCTCAGGTCCGCAAATTCAAGAAGCTTAACGAGTTCATCGGGCGCCGGAGCACGATCTTTCATAACAGTTTTGCGGCTGAGTGGATACGGCAGGACGATGGAAACTCCATTGACCCGATAGAGGGTCTTGATTGCCTTGGCGTAATTCGACACCCTGCCAGGCGAGAGCCCGTTGTCCTGGAGCTCTGCGATGTAGTCCTCCAGCGCCTTCGTGTGGATGTTGACTTTTATGGGATCTTGTAATTCGCTCCCGTTCTTTGCGTCGGTTATTAGACCGTCTGGGGTCACTCCCGCTCGCTCGCAATAGCGCCAAATCCTATCCACATAGCCGTAGAGCGATGAAGGGCTGGCGGAGCGGTAGCGCAGAAAATACCTAGCCAACTCGACCAAACTTCGGTTTTTCAGCACAAACGGGATCAGGACCGGGCGTTGAGACGACAAGCTCTGTATGATGTATTCGGCCAGCCCCTTTTGTCCAAGCGCTAGAATCTCATCGACTTGAATGAAAACGGGCGTCTTCAGAGTGTAACCTTTTGGACTTTTCGTCAAGTGGAGGTGGCCGTCCTCAACCTCCCCCATCGCTCGGAGAAACGGAAGGTCAGCAAGCACTAACTTTTGGGATTTGAAAAGGCCACCCATATTACCCCACCTCTGCTATATTCTGGGAGAAAAAGTATTTAAACATAATAGCATAGCTAAAAAGGGGTAAAAAGATGGGACGGACTATGGTCATCATCCCAGATGACCTCGATCGCAAGTTTCGAGTCGCGGTCGCTAAAAAGTACGGCGGGCAGCGGCGCGCGCTCGGCAGAGCCGTCGCTGAAGCCATCGAACTCTGGCTGAAGCAACAAAAGTGATCCATCACTGATCGACCCTCCTCAACTCGAGGATGCTGCTCTTCATTATCACGAGGCCGGTCGCCCGCTGTTTTGCTTCCTTGTTTGGCACGGGCTCGGCAAAGCGCTCCCATACAAGGCGGATGCAGTCGTCGTCCTCGTGATCGAGCCACCCTACCGCTTCCCTGGTAAAGGGCTTGGCATAAGCACCTGGATTTACGTCCTTGAAGAGCACGTGATCCAGATAGCGCACATATATCGTCGTGCCGAGCTCGATCATCTTGTGCGACCTCCCTTCGAGCTTGAGGGCGGGGGATTTGCCCACTTGGAACCGCCTAATGATGATAGCATTGTGGCAAGAGGCGCTGCAGGAGGGCACGCCTTGGCGATCTCGGCTTTGACTTCGGGCCATCTCATGCTCATTCAGCTTGCCCTCCTCGATTTTTTCCTCCCTTCGCGCCAAATCGAGTAGATCCAACACACCATCGTAATTAGCCAACCGACCACAACCCCCTCAAAGAAGTCGAGCATTTAGACAACCTCCACCATCGCACACACGAAACTTCCGATCGTTCGTTCGTAGCACCATGGGCGCTTGCCTCCTAGCTCTTTCCAAGCGTAGCATCCACCGCAACGACCCCCGTATGCTTCACGACACGCGCAGTCATTGACGATGCTTGTGTATCTGCCGGAATAGAAGCACTCGACGCAGAGCCCTGTTTCGGATATCACCACGGTATCAAATTTTTCTTCGTGGCATCCGACGCGTTTGCCACACCCCATGCATTCTAATTCTTCCACGATTTCACCATTAGCCATCGCACTCACCGCCTTGAACCGGACCCCCCGCCCCCCTGATGAAATCAAGAGTGTCTGCTTTGACGTGGTGCCTAATCCCGTTCGACTTGCAGAAGTCGCTGAACCTCGACATAATCCCCAAGTACTCAGTTCTTGCTTCATCCGTCCCCCCTCGCGGATCGTAATTCCACTTCCCCTTTATGATAAAGTCCACGAAGTGTAGCTCCTCGAGTACATCCAACACGTCCTGTTTCCAGATCGCGGAGCACGGGTAGGGCTCCATTGCGGCCCATGTGTATTCGTCGCGGTCGTGGGCTTCTCTCAGCATCCTGATCCTCTCAAGGGGCGGTGGCGCTCGAGGCTCGTACCGTTTCCAGAAGTCCTCGTCCAATGAGACGACTGTCATCCCGTTGCGGACGCTTGGTACGGACACCACGCCGACCTTCGAGGACACGGCGGTGCGGATTCCCCGGGCGGCAAGCATGCTTACAAGGCGCTCGGTCGACTCCCGAACGCTTGGCAGGAGTGGCTCGGTTAAGAAGCTTATGAAGACCCCCTCGGGCTTCAGGCCGCGATCCAGTTGGCGTTCAACGAGCTCCGCGGGCTCGGCCTTTGGGTATCTCACCTGCATGGCGCTCTCTCTGCTTTGTCGAATAGCCCTATGGACGTAGCAGTAGGAGCACCCGAGAGGGCAGCCCAGTGCCACGTTAACAGCGTAGGGATCCTGAACCTCCAGAACCGCTTGGGCGTGCTCGAGCGCCTTGCCGCTCGGTTTGTACAATTCGCCCAATGCCATTTACTTGCCTCCCTTCACTACAACAAAATCGACAACGTAAACGACCAGGTCGGGATCCCACGCGCCGGCGCCGTTTATCTCGATCCACTCCTGACGGTAGCTCTCTACCGTGTAGCCCCCCTCGGCCTTGGCATCGGCCTCGGAGATCTCGCCAAGTCTCTCCTGCCGGACTCCCGTGATTCTGAGCAGGGCGAAATAGTCCCGCGATAACATCTCGAGCTTGGCTTTGTGGACGGCCCCGACCTTTGCGCGACATCGCTTCCACACCCGCCTCGTCTGGGTCTTCCTGCCGCACATGATCGGCTCAACATGTTCGGGTTTGAAAAGCATCACAGGACCTCCACCATCGAACCCATGTCCCTAACCGCGCCCTTTTTCTCAAGCTCCTCCAACGCTGGCTTTAGGCGATCCAACGGAACGCCTATGAGTTTAGCGAGCTTGGCTTTGGCAAGGGTGGTCTTTCGGTACTCGAAAATGGCCCGTCCTATGTCCTGGGTGGTCGGTTCGGCTTTTGGGGGTTTTTCAGGGGGGTTAATCGCGGGGGGCGCAATTCGCTCTGGTTCGGCTGGTTCTTTTTCCTCAATTTTCTCGGGTTTGACCTCTAATTCGGAAATCATTTCCGATTTGGGGGGTTTGATCGGCGGTTTTTCCGTTGGTTCCGTAGGTTTCCCACTATATTCACCCCCATTCTTTGTGGTATTATGCCATGTCTCCACAACTCTCTTAAATAGCGTATTAACGTGCGTATCCCGCGTAACCTGTGAAGTAGACACATTACCGGTGTCGGTATTAGATTCTCTATTTTCAAAATTTTTAAGGGTTATTCCTACGTCTTCGGAGTTTAAAGCCACCCCTCGCCATGAGTTATGCCGCCGTTCGTCCTCGCCTACAATCTCCGAGTCCTCAATGTGGGGGTAAACACGCTTGAAGCTCCGGGCAAAGGCGTTGTTCTCTTTGATCGGGAACCCCTTTTCTTGGCAATAATCGACATAGGCGGCGTAGATCATGCGTTTTACGGTGTTCGCCGTTGGGTCATCAATAGCTCTCTCATGTCCGAATGCCATCACGGGGTCCGAAATTCTAATGTATTTATTTTTCGTTGCCTCTGTGTCCTCCATACCAAAAAACTCGTTGGTGCTCAAAAGCGAGGCCAATCCCTCAAGCGCGAGGTTCAACAATCCGCTACGTTCGTCATCCGATAGCATCCCGTTAAGGAGTTCCTCACGGTTTATCTTCTTGTCCCCCATGAATCGTTGGACGAAGGCAATTAGCGCTATGCGATCCCAGAACGCCAGTGAGTCATCGTTTACTATCGGCATACGGTTTCCTGTAAACAACATTTTTGCGTAAGGAAACATTTGAAATTCGTCCTTGAACTTCTTTTCAGCCGCGAGCGGCGACCCCCCAGTTGCCTGTTTGAAAGGTCCAGTACCGAACCACTCGACCCCCGGCAAATCATCGCACAGGTTAGCCAACTTCCCGAACAGACGTGCCGCCGTGAAACGCTGTTTTAACTTTTGAACCTCGACACTCACAACGTTGTCTTCCCCCAACCACCGCGTCATAAAGAGAACAAATGTTGTTTTACCGTTGGAACCCTCGCCGTGGATGATAATCGCCTTGCGGATGAAGTAATTGCGATAAAGGCAAAACCCAGCGAATTGAACCAACTTCACCACGTCCTTCGTGTTTCCCCCCGTCCATTCGTGAAGCCTCTTAATGATGATCGGGCAGTTCGCCCCGGGTTTATAGGGGGCCGGCAACTTGGACAGAAATATGATTGATGGGGTGTGTTCCTTGAGATCCTTGGTGGTTGTGTTCAGCACCCCATTTTTCACGCACAGTAATTCAGGTGCGGATCTAAACTCCTTCGCCCCCTTGAATGTGGTGTCCTGGATGTGTCTTTCCACTTCGATTATGTAGTGGTCCTTGGCTAATTCCCCGAGGCGTTCCCGCACCAACTCATGGATCTTCGCCCTCCCGTCAGGAAGGTAAATCCCGTCATCGTAGTGATAGATGACCCAGCTCTCCCGGTGGGTGGCGAAGTAGTGGTCCTTTCTTATTTCATCGGCGAGTCGCTTGGGCACGAATACGATAGATCTCCCGCGAACATCGAAATAGCGCCAAGGCCCCGTCAGCGGTACAAAATTTCTCATCTTGCCGCAGTTCGGGTTCGGGCAAATGGTGGGGCGCCTTCCCTTTACGGTTTCGATGTCCTCCCCACAATGACCGCACTTCCACTTGTCCATTATTGGGGCTTGTTCATCGGTCCTGGCACTCGAAAGACCCGCAGGTTGTCGTAGCTCCGCTTGAGGTGCATGAGCTCCCGTGTCTCCAACTTTTTTGGGCCCCATTACTTATCCCACCATTTGCGAGTCCTACCGTCTGGATGCAGGTCGTTAAAGCGAACCCAAATCTCCTTGACGGGTTCGCCTTTTTCGTAAACGATGCGGATATTACACCATCCGCCTTGGCTTTTGCACGCGGCAACTTGTTCGTGAACCGAAGGAAAATGCTCAAGGAGGGAATGGGGGCTAACTCTGAGGTGTCTCCCGTCCCAACCTTTAGCACCAGCTAGGAAAGTAACATCGTGAACAGGCTCATCAATTTGGGTGGGATCGAACCCTAGCTCTTTCAACTGGGCCTTGTAGCGGAGAAGCT
>JAUXAS010000083.1 GCA_030619825.1 Hadesarchaea archaeon | reverse complement strand
GGCTATGACAACTGAGTAGGACCCCACACCAGCGAACAGGTTTGTCACTATTTCACCGGGTTTAACCAGCTGGGTGATGCGGAGACGTTCATGAGCCAGTCGAGGTGAGAAATACACCTTAGCTAGGTCAACTTTGAAGCTACATCCACTCTCGTGATAAGTTGTCTCGGTTTCGGGCTCGCCGGCTATGAGCTCTAACTCACGCGTCCGAAATTCGCCCCTCACCGCGCTCGTCTGGCGGAGAACAGTTCGAACGTGGCGGTGGACATGCATTAGGGCCTCGCCGATGAGGTGTTTTTTAGGCAGAAGCCCATCAGGCAACTTAACCACAGCAATATTTCCAACGATGTCGAATGCGCGCCCTAGTTGCTTGAGCTCCTCGTCCGTCAGTTGTCCCTTTAACGCCTCTCGCAGATTTTTCAGCATGCCCAATCCAACACCAGTCTCGCGTCAGACAAAAAGGTTTTAGGGCTAGAGCATCTCCCTGCGCTTCGCCAGCCAGATGCTTAGGATGAAAGGGACGATAAAGTATCCTAACATAACAAAAAAGCTTGTGGTCGGGTCCGGGTTCCTCTCCATCCCTCCGGGCATCCCCCCACCGAACGCCGCCGCGAAAGGAACCCCATACACACTAGCAATCGAATCGCCCGCATATCCATGCATGAACCACGGGTCAATGTTCGCAAATATCAAACTGACTTCGATGACAGAAAAAACTAGCATGATTGTTAAGAGTGTGGCTATCGTGGCACCCATGCTTCCCTTGAGCGCTGAGCTGTAGAGAAATGCGATACCCAGCACGCTGTTTGCATAAACCAGTGCAAGGGCAAGCGAACCAAATACCTCGATTGGCAACTGTTGATAAATCCCGACTAACGCTATCACCGTGGCGACGTAGGCAAAAATGACAATAAGGGATGTGACAGTAAGGCATGCGATATATTTCCCGACGACAAAAGTGCTTCGCTTTACCGGATTTGGGAAAAGGATGTAACCAGTTTTATGTTCGAATTCTGAAGCGATGGAGTCCCCAGCGAAGAACACAGCTGCAAAAATTGGTATGGTTGCACCTGCCGACGTTACGAATAACGCAAAAAGTTCAGGGGAATCGGAGATGAGGGGAGATAACTTCCCAGGGATATCCAACCCTTTGTAGAGCGCTATGATCAAAATCACGGCGAGGAGGGTAAGCACCAAAGCTCCGTAAAATCTCCTTCTCCGGAACTGCTTCAGCAACTCGTATTTAGTCACTATTTTCAGCTTCTCGAACTCGCTCAAATGGCCGCCTCCGTGAGCTTGAGGTAAACACCCTCCAATGACGTTCGATACTTGCGTTTCAGGCGAGGGATACTATCGTAGACGAGCAAGTGACCGTGATCAATCAGCGCCACTTTGTCGCACACTTGAACGACCTCTGTAATGAGGTGTGAGGCTAAGAATACCGTTTTCTTTTTTTTCGCCTTCTTTAGAATTTCCCGCACCTCCATCATGCCCCTGGGATCAAGGCCTAACGCCGGCTCGTCGAGAATCAAGATCGGGGGATCGTGGAGCAAGGTCTGCGCCAGCGCTAGACGCTGCTTCATCCCCCGCGAGAATTTTCCTATCCTGACCTTAGCCCATCCTTCAAGCCTGACAAGTTTGATGACCTCCTCTATCCTACTTTTCAACCCCTGCCCGCTCATTCCTCGGAGCCTCCCCAAGTAGCTGAGGGTTTCCACGGGGGTTAGGAAAGGGTAAAACTCGGGTGTCTCCAACATGGTCCCCACCATCGAAATCGCTCGCTCGCGCTCCTCCATGACGTTGACGCCGTTGATGTAGGCCGTACCCGAGGATGGGTGAAGGAGCCCGCACAGGAGCTTGAGGGCGGTGGTCTTTCCCGCGCCGTTTGGGCCGAGCAACGCGACATCCTCATTTTTCTTTACTTTCAGCGAGAGGTTGTCGAGGGCGAGGAAGCTGTCGTAATATTTGCTCAGCCCCTCGATGACGATGGATTCACGCATGGTTTCTACCTCAACTTCACCTCAATTCGTAGATTATATACATTATCTGAAAGTGTTTCATAAGGATTTTTTCTGTCAACTCCTGCCTCTCACCTGATTTTACGGCCCTTAAATGCCAAGAACTCATGCCCGGTCTCGATAAATCCAATCTTCCTATACATCTCTCGAGCAGTATTGTTATCTGCTAAAACCATAATTATTACCTTCTCACTGCGGTCAAGGAGTGCATTCACCAGAGCAGAACATGTCGAAGTAGCATGGCTTCTACCCCTGAATTTTGGAAGGGTGTAAACGTGGCCCACATAGGACAGGTCCTCTATGGTGACGCCGCTGGCGAAGGAAACTAACTCACCTCCCTCATAAGTCCCGTAGATAAGGCGTTCCCTGAACGCCTTTAGAACGTCCTCGCGCGTAATGGGGCCCATCTCGGCCTCCTCATAAAAACTTCTGTACAAGTTCCCAACTGCTTCCAGCTTGTTCGCTCCCAGTTCTTTGGGATTTTGCTCGATAGCGGGCTTAAAGTGCTTCTTATCCATCCCCATGACCAACAAGGTAGCAATTTTCTCTTCGGTCGGAGGGCCTAAACGCCTGGTGGGCGCATAAAAAGTCTTTAGGATTGGGATGTGTCGAGGCTCTATATTGATGAGCGGTTCGGTTAAGCTAGCCATATTCAAAAGTTCGGCTGCGCTTTTTCCACCGCCTCGAAGGTTCAAGTCTCTCCCATCATGTTCAAGCATGTAACCCGAGATCTCTGCATCCTCCAGCGCTACCCAAAATTTGGTTTCCTCTCTGTATAACTTCAGATCCAGAAGGGCGAAGAAATTGTTAATAACATCTTGCTTGATAAACTTGAGGAACGAGTCCTCGATGGCAGGGGTCAGAGGTTCTACTCGCATGCGCTCAACGCTAGAAACTTGCGATGGAAGGTTAAAAAAATTGTATTGCGAAAGGCTAAAACGTTGGTATGAATTGAGAGAAATGGTGATGGAGTGGTCGAGCTACACGGGCGGGATCTGATAACGACGCAGGAGTGGTCGCGCGAGGAGCTCGACGCGACGTTCAAGCTCGCGAAGGATTTGAAGAAAAAATACTACGCGCGCCAGCTTCAGTCTCTGCTCAAGGACAAGACTTTTTTCATGCTCTTCTACAACACATCGACCCGAACGCGGGCTTCGTTCGAGGCCGCGATGACAGCTCTGGGGGGTCACGCGCAGTTCGTAGATGTCACCACGACACGGGCTGGGGAGGGGGAGCTGCCGAAGGACATGGCACGGATGTACGAGCGCTATGGACACGGGCTAGGTATCCGCGTCTTGGAGTCGGCGGTTAACTACGTTTACGGCAAGGGCAATGCGATGATTCGTGAGTACGCGGAGCACTGCGAGGTTCCGGTGATCGACATGGCCGATGATGTCTACCACCCATGTCAAGGGCTCGCCGACATGCTCACCGTCCAGGAGAAAATTCCGAAATACCAGGGGAAGCGCTACGTGATCATGTGGGCCTACTCGGACAAGGTTAGGTCATGGGGAAGCGTTCAGGAGGAGGCGCTGATAATGAGCCGCTACGGGATCGATGTGTCAGTTGCTGCACCCAAGGGATTCGAACTTGACCCAAAGATCATGGGCCTCTGCCGCAAAAATGCTAGTGCAAGCGGTGCGGAGTTTGAGGTTACCGACGATCTCAAGGGCGCACTCAAGGGCGCCCACATCGTTTTCCCGCGGAGCTGGGCATCCCACGCGTGCGTGATGCAGGGAATGGACAAGTTCGGCAAGACCAACGAGGTCAAGCTGCACGAAAAGTACCGCGACTGGAGTCTAAATCAAGGGCTCGTCGATCGGATG
>JAUXAS010000069.1 GCA_030619825.1 Hadesarchaea archaeon | reverse complement strand
CCCTTCTCGAGCGCGAGGCCAGCCGCGACGACTGCCACGAGTGCAGGCTTGGGAGCGCATGCGCGGGGATCCCATCACGGTTAATGTTCATTCCTCAAGCTCCCGTTGGTCCGACTAGCGGGCCGCAATACCCTCCGACATTCCGGGAGTCAGCCAGGGTGGGGGTGTCGGGCCAGCGGGAGAAAGGCGCAGCGGGAACGGGGGCGAAGGGTCGAGACTTTTTCTCGGATCCTCCTCAGCCTCCTGAGCAATCCGCCCCCGGCCCCGCGCCTCGAGCGAGAAGGGGTGAGGGATGATGGGTAAGAATAATGAGATGATTGCATTTGCGGGTGTGCTTCTCCTTATGGCCATGTTCTTGACCTTTGTAGGGATATTGACAATGTATTTCATTCCCTTGTTTGTCCGGTTCTTTATTGCCAGTGGATACTTGGCGTTTCTGGGTTGGTTTTACACGCCCAAAAATCGCGCTAAATCGAAAGGGCGGGGGAGGGCGCGTTAGATGGCTGAACCTTGCTTTGAATGCGATACAAAAACAGGCTCGATTTGCGCCCAATGCAAAGTTCATGTATGTTTTGGCTGTGCCGATGAACACCGAGAAAGATGGCATCCAAGTTTGCTATCTCGCCTCAAGAAATTTTTGCGTCGAGCTCGACCAGTCGGGAAAAACGGGAGGGGTGATTGATTGACTAGATGTGATAAATGCAAAAAGCCGATTCCTAACGATAAGAGATTTCAACTTGAAGCGCGATGGCAGAACCCAAACCCAAGCCAATTTTTTAAAACTTACCAACTTTGCGAGAATTGCCACGATAAATTCAGAGAATGGTTAGGCTTTCCAAAAGAGGGGGGTATGTGATTGGAACGGGAGATTGTCCTCAAGAAGGACATAAAGATTAAGGACAGGATTTGGAAGGCTGGACGATACAAGGTTCCTGGGGAGATGTCCAAGGACTTGGCTGATTGGTTGCTCCAGAGGCGACCCGACATAACCGAGCTTGTTTCCAGTGTGCCGCCGAAGCCTGAAGAACTTGGAAGTGTTAGCCCGACCCCGCAGAAGACCGAGGGAAAACCAGACCTCATTGAGTACATGGGGGAGGCGATGACCGAGGCTCAGAAGTTCAAGAAAGAGGGTAGCCCAACTCCGCAGAAAACGGCCTTCGATAAGCTTCTCGAGCTGGTCGGGAACCACTTGATCGAGATTTACTCCGACACGGGCAACGGGAAGTCCAGGCTTGTTTACCACATCGCAACCGAAGCCGAGAGAAGCGGGAAGAAGGTGCTCTACCTCGACACGGAGAAATCCCTACCAGTCGGTTACGAGAAACAGCTCAAGAACTATGAGGTCCACACTGCAAGGACCGCCCTCGATCTCATGAAGCAATTGATTAGCCGAGTGCGGAGGGCGAGGGACGAGGATTTCAACTTGATTATCGTTGACAGCATCGGCCTCCCGGTTCTGGCTGCCCTACCTGAAATGTCGATGCGGGAGCGTGGCGATGCCTTCCAGCTCATGGCCTCCCTGCGCTTCCAGATGATGGGATTCGCATTCGAGCATGGGCTGACAATCGCAACGAACCAACCAGTGAGCGAGCTCTCCCATTCTAGCATCGCGGGGAAAGACCCCAAGATAGCGGAGCATGAACCCCTGCCCCCGTTCGGCGGAAAAAGCGAGTTCATGGCAAAATTGATTCTCAGGTCGGAGGCGGTACAGAAAGCGCCGAGTAAATCGATCTTCAAGCTCGTGGTCTACAAGGCCAGGGAACACGGGCAGGAGTACGAGTTCGCCAGATTCTCCGTAGACGACAAGGGGGTCTCGATAGAGTGGAAAAATTGAGGTGCTTCGGGCAGGGGGCGGGGTGAATGGCAAAAATAGATTATGAAATTATCGATGTCAAAAGGAGAAACATTCTAGCGAGAATCTTTAGCATCAGCCATTACAAAGTCACGGTTAAACTTGGGACTGGAAAAATTTTGAAGCTGAATGGCTGGGCAGGGTTGTTTTCCAACTCCCCAGACAACCTAATCGGTGATATCGAGCAAGGCTTGTGGAAAAAACTGCGTCCTAAACCAAAGAAACCGACTTGGCGAGATGTTCTCACCGCGAAGGGTGCGAAAGGCATGATAGAGGGGGTGGAGCGATGATGGAGAAGTCGGAGTCGGTGCAGACCCCCGCGAAGGAGACGAGGAGGAGGTGCCTCGACATAGAGTACAAGCGGCGGCACGGGTGCGCGGACAAGTGGGACCTGGTGCTGTTCCTGATAATCGGCTTCCTGCTGGGGATACCGCTCGGGATAGTATTCGTGATGGGGTGACGGGCGATGTGGATGAAACACTACGGGAAGTGGATGCCCGCCTTTATAGCAGGGGGGGCGGTGCTTGCTGGGGTCAGTATAGCTAAGGTTCCAATAATGGCGGCGGTGCAACTCCCGATATGGTACTTCGTCGCTTGGAGTTTCGGGAAAGTCAGAGGAATGCAAGGCGAGATAAAGGGGCTGACCCAAGCGAGGCAGGACTTGGCAGAAATCGAGGGCAAGCTCAAGGAAATTTTGAAACACGCGGAGGGCGGTGGTGCGCGGTGAAATCTAGGAGTTACTCGTCAATTTTTGATATTCTTGAGGAGTTCGACTCTCAAATTTCTGCTTTAGAGCAACTTAGGTGGGTGAGAGATAATCCCGAAAAAGCAACGAGGTTGTTGTGGTACCTCAAGGGGATGAAAAGATGAGGCCCGAGGCCGAGGTCAGGGCGCGGCTGAGCAAAGTCGGAATGTGTAGCAGATGTAAATATTACGAACCAGACGAGGAGCGCTGCGCTCTACACAATATTTCGATAAGTCCTGCCGAATTAGGTTGCGACGATTTTGAAGTGTTCGACGGCGAAAAGCCAAGTGTAGTTTTAAAAGAAATACTCGGCTCCGGAGGCGGGGAGGGCTGAACGTGGCTACTGAAACTTGGGTGATATTTGGCATTGGTTTTTTCTGCGGGGCTATGTTTGAACTTATCGGCACATGGCGAGTTGGCTATCTGAAAATTCCACGGAAAAGGGGGCGGCGGCGGTGAGCGGCGGGCAGAAGGATTGCGCCAAGTGCATTTTTTCTGAGCAACATGAGTTTGGACTATTTTGCGTTCCAGAGTTGAGATGGGTTCACGGGCCAGTTGGAAGAAATGACGAAGCCGAATGTTGCGAACTTTACACGACGGAAGCAGATGCCATCGCATACGGTCGGGAATTGGTGGAGGCGGGGGGCTGAGGATGGGGCGCGGCTGCTCGGTCTGGACGGGGGAGGGGCTGGACTGATGAAGCACAAGACCGAGGCGCAGGAGCTCGCGCAAATCGAACTAGCTCGGCGGGGGGCGATCCAGAGAAACCCTATTTACGAGCCGAGTGAACTCATCAAGTTGGCCTTGGAGCGCCACGGAAGCGACAAGGTTGCGGTATCCTGGTCGGGGGGTCGGTGTTCAACAGTCATCCTTCACATGGCATTGCAGATCTGCCCCGACATCAGGGTTTTCCACACCGATCATGGAGTGCATTATCCCGAAACGAGCCGATATGTAAGGAGAATGGCGAAAGAATGGAACCTCAACCTCGCCATCGCCAAGCCGGAGAGAACCTTCTGGGAAATCGTGAAAGAAAAGGGATTCCCGAAACCCCGCGTGCCTATGGACCCCAAGAGAGGACAGTCTGCGGTTCGTACTCCCGCGTGTTGTAGGTGGCTGAAAGAAAAGCCGCTAGCAGATTTTAGGAAAAAAGAAGGAATTGAAGCATTCATAGTAGGGATGAGGGCAGCAGAAGCTAGAATCCGCGCATTATCGATGTATCAAAAGGGCCAGTTCTATCTCGTTAAGAAGTTGAAGGCGTGGAAGTATAACCCAATCGCCTTCTGGATCACCAAAGAATTGGTGAGCTATTGCCAAGCCAACGATGTCCCGATCAGCCCAATCTATAAAACAGCATTTAGATCGGGATGTTGGCCCTGCACGGCGTTCGTGGGCTGGCGCGATCAACTAATGAGAACCAACCCCAAATACTACGATTTTATGGTCAAGAAGTTGGGCGGCCAGCAGATGCTCGACCACTTCTATCGCACGAGGGTCGAGCCGCCGTGTCACACGGAGAGGGGGGGGCTGGACTAGATGGGCAGGAGATTGGCACTGGGTCGCGGGAGGCCGCCGAGGTCGTGCGAGAGGAAGGGGTGCAGGAAGCGGTTCGTGCCGAGGCAGCCCAACAAGATATACTGCTCCGCTCGCTGCCGGAGGATAGCGAACGGGGGCTGGACAGAGGGGCACAGGGGGATGGGCTGATGGGCGTTTGCGAAGGATGCAACTGCCTCTGGGGATCACCTGGCAACCGCACCTGCGACGTGGAGCTGACGCGCAAGTACCTCCTGCCTCGGATCCCCCCGCAGTGCCCGAAGGGATTGTACGGCTCAAGGGAGAACTTGGCGCGACCCCACTGGCCCAAGCGCTTCCCGCGTTTCATTCATCCATCGAAGCGCAAGGGGGCGATTGCATAGCCGAATTTCCAGTGGAAGCCGACCTTCTGGACAAGCGGATCCTGAGCATCCTGATCGTGAAGGCGGCCAAGGCCAAGGGCAACGGGTACAGGTGGTTCGGGCTCAGCGTGGGGCAGACCCTCCGCGCCCTGGGGATGAGACCGACATCGGAGAATGTCTGCATGGTGAAACGCGCCTACACCGCCCTGGAGCGCTACGGCAGGGCGTACCCGCTGCACGGGGCGAGGCGCGTCAAGTGGTTCCCGTCCACCCGCGCGGTCGAGCACCACGCGTTCAAGCAGCAGGGCAAGCTGGAGGGGTTTTTGTGAAGGTGATTATCTTTCCGAATTCTACATTGCTCGGTTTCAGTGTGTGTGCGTGTGCAAGGGGTTTTGCAAATGCGATATCGAAAAAGTGGCGAAAGGAGGCAGGATTAGGCTTCTTATCTTTCCCAATTCTACATTTCTACCTCTTTCTTTCTTTCTTTCTTTCTTTTCTTTCCATATTCTACATTACTACAATTGAATTCTACATTGCTACAATTGGAAAGATAATCGTTCCAAATTCTACATTTCGG
>JAUXAS010000029.1 GCA_030619825.1 Hadesarchaea archaeon | reverse complement strand
AACATCGCCGAGGACATCAAAAATCGTGTGTTGACTGCTTCACCCGGGTCAATTGATTTAACGACGAACAAGCTCGAGGACTACTCCAAATTGCTCGCTCGAGAGGGCATCGAACTGCGAGTTGAGGTTAGAACTCTTGGGGGTGAGGTGCTGCTGGCTTACGGCCCCGAGCAAAAGCCGCTCGAGGGGTATTTCTCGCCGCCTTGTTCGGTGAGCCTACCGGTGGCGGTCACACGGGGCCAAGGGTCGGCGCAGCTCTGTGAGTTAATCGTGTGGGTGGGAAGGTAAAATGGACGAACGAGGCGTTGGTTACATAGCAGACATGTTGGTCTTCGCTCTCTTGATTTCGTTCGCCAGCCTACTTTTAACCGGGGCAAGCCCCATCGACCCTAAAATTGAAAGCACGCGATACGCCGCGAGCTTCGCGCAGAGCACTTTACTAGCGCTCCAGCACTCGACCGCGGATGAGTTCGGCGGTTTTGAATACCAGCTCAGCGCTTTTGGATTTGAGCTAAACGTGCCGGTGATTGGGGAATCGACAAAACGTGACCTACGCTACAAAACGCTCGCTCAGCTCTTAGTTGAGGATGCTTTGCTTAACCTGCACGTCGAGGCCGGGGGGATTGAACTTGAAATGCTTAGGCCGAACCAAAGCATGGAAAGTCGGCTTCGAGGGTTCCTGAAAGAAGTGCTTGATAAACTCATCGGCGGGCGCTTTGGGTACCGCCTGACGGTGAAAACTTTACCGATGGAGTTAAATTTTTCCCGAGTTTACTTCGAAACCGAAATCAAAAATTTTGACGATATGGCACAGCAGAAGCTTTGCTCCGAAACGATCATCTCAACCCTGCCTATCTCACAGGAAGAGCTTGCACGACTAATTCAGGGGGTGC
This sequence comes from Hadesarchaea archaeon, assembly GCA_030619825.1. GTDB lineage: Archaea > Hadarchaeota > Hadarchaeia > Hadarchaeales > Hadarchaeaceae > DG-33. The sequence continues at coordinate 9,615 of JAUXAS010000029.1, read as the reverse complement.
TCGGCGTCTCTACCTCAAAACTCGAACCCGATATCGCCGTTGAGATAACTCTGGAGCTGTGGTCGCCGTGAAGGAGCGTGGTTTTATGCCGTTCAGCACGGCCGGCATCGTCATCGTGATGCTCGTCGTGGCCATGCTGGGGCATGCTACTTGGTCGCGGTATCAACGCTCGCTGAATGTCGTGGAGGACGCCTCAAGTTCGGCGCTTCTAACAATCGCTATGAGCGTTCAAAACGACCTGCGGGCTGCGGCGCGGTATGCCGTTTACCGTGCCCTCTGGGAAGTGAGCAAAAACGCGGACAATTACGGAAGCGATGGGGCAAGGGAGTTGGCTATCGAAAGCCTCGCGGCCGGATATTTTGCGGAGCGGATGTCTGCGCTGCCAACCGTGTACAAACAGCACGACGCGCGCATAGAGCTCGAGCTTGAAACCTCGAGTGGTCGCCCAGCTTTTGATCTGCTGGAGGGTGATGGCGGATACGCATGGGCGACCGCCAAATTGCCGAGTCAAGCCCGCGTGAGGGTCAGCTCTTGGGACAACAGCTTGGTGCTCGAGCTCTCCTGCGAGAACCTCGAGGTGTTCATCGATTCCCGGTACTTCCTGCTCCAACGGCGGATGCGGGAGTTCATCGATGGCCTCGGCAGCGTCGGCACGAAGTGGGCGGTAATGGAGTACACCGCGGCTTGGGCTGGAGCGTGGTTGCTGGAAAAAGTCACGATGAGCGCCTCCCGCAGCAAGGCATTCTTCGAGCTGGCTTGGGCGGAGCACGAACTCGACATTTTTGGATCCGCAGACCATGTGGCAACCGTGGGCGGGTTGATCGATACGACCGCTGGCACGGGCGAAACGAGCGAGGATATCCTCTCCGATCTCTTCAACACCACCGTGGTCGTCACGCCCCTGAGGACCGCCGACGTGGAAGCTATGGGTGAGTATGTTGACCGAGCTCTTGAAGCGCTCGCCGAGGCCTCCACCGCGCTCATGGAAGCGAAGGAACATGTCCGGCGCGGAAGCGATGCCCTTACCCAAAAACCTGAGAACATGAATAACATTGGCCCGGCGCTTGAAAATGTGCAGGCCGCGCTCGGGGATGCCATCGGAAGCGTCACCTGGGCTCGAAATCACGTGTCGGAGGCCGACCAACAGTTCGAACAACTCATCGATTTCATCGCGCGCTCGGCGGGTCAAAATATGATAATGGGGGCACTGCACGAGAGCCTCGTGGAACGAACGAGGGGGGATTACCCATCACCCCGGGAGCAGGTCACGTGGGGGGTCAAGGGGACCTTAGCAAAACTCGATAATCTCGAGATAATCATTAGCACCCTTGCACGAGGGGTGGGTGCCGATGACACCATCGCTGAGCTCGAAGACTTGATGACGGATTTACTCAATAAAATTACCTCGTCCGTCCAAGGATTGCTCGCCGAACCTGCTCCAAAACGCTGGGTTGAGTATACTAGCTACGCTGAACCCGGCAGCTACGAGGGAGAACCGCCCGAGTCGGTGGGGAAAATGGCGCCCGTGTACATCGCCGGTGAAGGGGATGGCACAATCAGCACTCTCAAAATTATCCTACAAAATGCGAGGAATAATCTCTACGAAATGAAGGGGCTCGCAGGGAGGGCCGAACCAGCGCTCGATGAGATTAAGAGCGCGGAGATCGACGAAGCACTCGGACAAAAACTTGAGCTGAACGCTAGAGATTTCTCCAGCATTAATCGCGAGCAACTCTACGAACTTCTGCCCCCACCTCCAATCCAATCCCAACCTGGGCTCTCCGTGTTTCATAACTTCAATATCAAGAAGGTTCGATACAGTAGGGAGGACCCTGCTGGCTGGTTCGGCTCACATACACCCACCCCAATCCCGCTCTGGTTCATAGGGGTGACGCTCTGGTGGGCTCAATGGGATATAACTCTAGAGCTCGAAGACGGAATCATTGAGGAGATATTTGACTTTGATAATCCAACATTGCCGCTGACTCATGAAGCGATGGGTGAGGAGTTCATTGCTCATAAGCCGCTCGCGTACCGCTACGAGGTGTCAAACAACATGTTCAACGTCAGGCTTGTGATCATCAGCTTGAAGCCCTTCAGCATATCTGATGGCCTTCTAAAATGGCTTGATTAAGTTGACGCCCCTGTCAACTCTCGGGTGGCGCTTTCGACCAAGACCTGAAACCGAACTTAACAGCCCTCGCTCAACGAGGGTTTGGAGCTCGACTACCCGCATACCAAGCTTCTCGAGCTCCGCCCTCACGAGCTCCAGCTTTCGTGAAACCGAATCGATGCGCTCAAACAGATCGTGCTGCAGTCCCTCAAAAGCCCCGCTGAAGACCTTCTCGACCTCGACCCCCAATCGAGAAGTCTGGGGCTCGAACTTTGCCTCTCGAAACTCCGCCGCCACGCGGTCGATGAGCAGCTGAATCTGCTCGCCCGGCAACCCTGTGCCCGCGAGCACATCGTAGATTTCATCGTGGGAGAACCCAGAACGCATCATCGACCGAATCACATCCGAAGCAGCCACACTGTTCGACATCTCCCCGCCATGCCTTTAGGTGAAAGTCATTTAAAAGGAGGAAAAATTACAGCGAGGTGGGCGGCTAGGATGCGTACAGAAACGCGAGCCCGGCGATGTAAAAAGCGTAAAAGGCGAGCAACGCCAGCCCTTGACCACGCGTCAATCTTCGCCCCATCCACATGAACCCCAATAACAGCGCCATCGCGGCGAGCATCACCGAGTTGCTGAACCAGAGCGCTTGGGAGTCCACCGTCAAGGGTCTTATCAACGCTGCGCTGCCGATGATGAGTGCAGTGTTAAAAATGTTCGAGCCCACGATGGTGCCCACGGAGAACTCAGGCAACCGCTTGGAAATGGATATGATTATAGTGGCCAGCTCTGGGATTGAGGTCCCGATGGCGACCAACGTGAAACCTATTGCTGCCTCTGGAACACCTACACCTAAAGCAATTCCTACGCCGGAGTAAATCAGCAGCCTAGCTCCAATAATCACTCCGGCCGTACCCAGAATGAATAGGAGGATTGACCTACCCAACCTCTTCTGCTCGCTTGGGACTTTTTTCCTCATCTTTCTCGCCTCCCTCTTCAGCACGAACCTCAAGAAAAGCGCAAAGATAGCCAACATGAGCAGACCTTCCACCCGCCCGACCACACCATTTAGCGCCATCGCCGCGAGCGCTCCGCCAACGGCCAGCATGATGATCCCCTCGCCGAGCCTCTCCCGCCTAAATTGAGCCACACCAAATATCGCGGCGAGTGCCAAGATTGGAGTGATGTTGATGATGTTGGAGCCGACAACGTTCCCATATGAGATGCCGACGTTGCCGAACCAAGCCGCCATGGTGGAGGTGAAGAACTCAGGGACTGAGGTTGCAAAAGCCACAAGGGTTAATGCTATTATCACTTGAGATACGCCGAGCGCTCGAGCGATCCCGCACGCCGAGTCGACGAAAACATTGGCCGCCTTGGCGATCAGCACGATGGCTGCCACGAACGCGAGGATGTATAGAATAAATTCCTCCACCATCGGCTCAATCCCTAGAGACGAACTTGGAGAATATCGGCGGGAGCAATGTCGTGATGAGTGTCGTCACCACCATCAATGCGAAAAGTTCTGGGGACACCATGCTGCTCAGCCGCCCGAACCGAAGCCAGCCCTTTAATAAGGTAGTTCGAAGCGCGTCCGAATACCACGAAGCAGACCACGATCACGAGCAGATCGAACCACATCTCAACCTCTCGTAGGTGAAATAGACGGCGAGATACTAATACAAGCTACTACTGAGATTAAACCGGAGGAACCTGGACCCGATGGCCAGATATCTTATCCGTGGTCTAATCGACGGTTCTCTGTCCACGCTCGGTATAGTTATCGGCGCCAGCATCGCTATCGACCTAAGTCCGGAAGCGGCTCGAATTATTGTAGCCGCCGGGATTGGAGGCGGAATCGCGAATGGGCTCTCAAATATCATCGGAGCATTCGCAGCCGAGAAAACCGTTGCCCACAAGGAACTGGAGAGGGTCGAGCGAGCAATGCTCAAGCGTGGCGCGATCAAGAACAGCGAGCTGCACAGAGAGACCGAGAAGAAGATCCTCTCAAGCAGCGTGATAGATGGGTTAGCGACGATCGGCGGGTCGGTGATCCCCGTGCTGCCGTTTTTCATTCTGCCCGCGCTTCTGGCGTTGAAGTGGTCGGTAGCTGTGACACTCGCGTTTTTCTTTGCCCTAGGGATCTACATCGGCAGGGTCTCGAGGGAGAACCTCGCGCTCTCAGGCTTGAAGATGGTATTGTTCGCCGGAGCGACCGCGGGAATCGCTGCTTTAATAAAGATAGTTATGTGATGTCTAGGTCTTCCGCCAGAGAATTTTGCCCCGTGCTTCTATTTGTAGGACGCGATGATAGGGAATCTCGACCTCCCCATCGGGCGAAGCCACGTGCATGAAGCCGCGCCCGAGCTCGAGGATGTCGTTGCCCTCGATGACGCGTTTATCGTTGGGGGCACCCCGATGCAGGATCGTCACTTTGGCGCTTTGCAACTCGTCCTCGCCCCCCCATTTCAGCTTGTTCAACATCTCGCGCGGTCCCATTTGGGTCAGTAGAATTTAGCCAATTGAGTATTTGAGTTAATTGCCTAGATGTAACCGACGAGCTCGAGCGCCTCTAACACGTGCCTACGCGCATTTCTTTCGGCGAGCGGGCCGTGTCCGGGGTACAGTCGCTCCACCTCAAGCTTTGCCAGCTCCTGCAGCGAACGGGCTAACGCCTCGCCATCGCCGGTCGGGAGGTCCGTGCGCCCGAGACCGCCGCAGAAAAATGTGTCGCCGGAAAACAGTACCCCTTGCTCGCGCCCGTACATGCAAATGCTGCCTCGAGTGTGGCCGGGCGTGTGGAGGACCTCGAGGGTGAGTTCGCCCAGCTTGACCCGATCGCCCTCGTGGAGCTCGCGCGCTACCTCAAGGGGCTCGAGCCTCCTGCCGAGAGCCCCGGCGGCCGTGATAACCTGATCGCCCTTTCGAAGCAGTTCCGCCTCGAGCTCGTGAATCGTCACCTCGCAGCCTGCAGCCCGCACGAAATCGCGGTCACCCCCCACGTGGTCGTAGTGGCAGTGGGTGTTGATGATGAGCTCGATATCGCTCGGCTTTAGGTTGAACTTGCTGAGGTTCCGCTTGACCTTCTCGAAGTTTTGTCCCGTGCCAGCGTCGATGAGCGCGATTACCTTGTCGATGACCAGATAGATGTTCGAGTCGAAGCCCAAGCCGCCGATTTGGTGGATTTGCATGCTGCTCACAACTGTGAAGGCTCAAACTTCAGGAGTTTAAATAGTTTATAAGATTAAGGCTCCAAGTTTTGTAATCCAACCTCTCTGGCGATTTCCAATGCCTTTTCGAACTCTGCAGCAGTTAATCGACGAGATATCTCCGGATATTTGTGCGCCATTGCCTCCACACGATACTGATTCATGACGTTGGTTCTAACCATGCCGCCGAGGTTATCAGATATCCACTTTAACACGGGTCGAGTACAACATTCAAGCCCCCTAGGAAGTACAAGATGGCGAATAATTAGTTCAGCATCGTCAAAAGCAAGTTTATGATTGCGCGAAACTACCCCAAAGTAGTTCGGCACCTTTGAGTACCGGAGCGCACAATCATCGTTGCCATACTTAAAATCCGTAAGGTAAACATCCTGAGTGCCAAAAAGCAACTTCATCGTTTCTAGGCTACAATACATGTTGCTATTCCAAACTGATGGGATGCTGACTTCACATTCGTTAAGCGCTGCAAGTATATTGTGAAGATTCGGCGTGGGGTCACCACCTACCCAATTCACATTTCTTGCGCCGTCTTTCCGAGCGCCCTCGGCAAGCTTGGCCAAGGTCTGGGGTGAAACTTCCACGCCGGCTTCTGGATATTGCGAGATATCCCAGTTTTGGCAGTACTGACAGTGAAAAGTGCAGCCGTTGAAGAAAATGGTGTAGGAGGGTACCAGAACGCTTTCTTCTCCATGGTGCATGAACTCGGACGCTATCCGCGATCGCTCACCCACACCGCAGACCCCCACCTTTCCAGCCGTTCGATCGAAGCCGCACCTGCGCTCGCAGAAGTGGCATGATTTCAGAATTCGCCGAGCGAGTGCGACCTTTAAATCGAGTAGCGAGGACTCGGGCTGCTTCAAATTTTCGAGTTCCGTTTTGCCCTTGTCGGTATCCACGAGCAGCTTGCGAAACTCCTTTAGCCCCCGCTCGTGGGCGCGCCAGAGTTCCTCATCGCTCGCCGAGAGATCGACCTTCGCCTTCACCCGCTTGCATACCAAAAAGCGTGCAGGGAGCCTGCCCTCCATGACTGCGAAATATCGCGCCAAGGATTTTCTTGCTCGCTCGTCCCTGAGCGCGGCAACGGCGTCCGGACGAAATATTCGCCACATCCCGAGTTCCCTAATTATATTTTAATCACGTGCCCTAAAGAGCATTCAGCAAGAACTGTAAAATGAGCTATACCAAACTCGGATGATCACATGAAACTTGGAGTCGTAACGGTTACTTCATCTCTACGGGCCAAAAAGCCGAATATTACGCAGCTAGTCAGCAATGTGTTGAAACAGTTAAAAGATTCTGAGATTGAGGTCGTGTCTCCTCAAACATTTGCCTCAAATGTGAAAAGTGCAAACAAGCTAGTTAAGGAGGTTCTTTCAGCTGGGGTGGATGCCCTCGCTTATGTAGTAACTTCAGGCGGGACCGAAGGGATGATATTTGAGTCGTCGAAAAAAGTTGTGATGCCCATTTTCCTTCTAGCGAATTCGTCGGATAACTCCTTCGCCGCGGCTTGTGAGGTACTCCCAAAGCTAAAATCTATGGGGAAGCGTGCCAAACCAATTTTCAGCGAAAAAATCGACGAAACTGCCGTACGCGAAATGAAGCAAATTGACGAAATCACTGAGGTTATTCAAACGCTCCGCCTGACAAGATTGGGCTTGATCGGGGAGCCATCCCCCTGGCTGGTTTCTATCTGCACCGATTTTCAATTAATCAGAGACAGAATTGGGCCACAAATAGTTCAAGTGGACCTGTCCGAGTTAGTAAAAGAGGTCGAGAAAATACCTACCTCTGAAGCCCGTAAAATTTCTGAGGAGTTTCTCTTAAATGTTTCAAAAAGAGTTGAGCCGACTGAAATGGACGTAGTTCAAGCAGCCAAAATTTACCTCGGGCTGAAGAACTTGGTGAAGAAATACAACTTGGACGCTCTCTCGATAAGATGCTTCGACCTCATCCCCGCGCTCGACAATACCGGATGTCTTGCCGTTTCAAAAATGATAGATGAAGGGGTTATCGCTGGATGTGAGGGCGACATAGACACAACCCTAACGATGCTGATATTACATTACCTCACCAACGAGCCAGTTTGGCTGGCGAATACGTGTTCGATCGATCGAGCCAAAAACACGCTGACGTTCGCGCACTGCACCATCGCCACTAAATTGCTCGAAGACGGTTCAAAAGTGACGCTCCGAAGCCATTTCGAATCAGGTAAAGGTGTATCAATTCAAGGGGCGTTAAAGCCCGGACAAAAGGTCACCATTGCGCGCCTGGGTGGCCTTAAAATGGATAAGATGGTGATCGCCACGGGGGCCATCCGCCAAGGTGATATGGGCCACGAACACATGTGCCGTACGCAAGTCGAGGTGAGGCTTGATGGCAAGGTTGAGACTTTTATCAACAATTTGCTCGGGAATCATGTCACCATCGTGAAGGGGGATATTTCGCCCAAGCTACGGGATTTTTGTAATAAACTTGGGATAAATGCGATTTCTATCTAAAATTTACTTCAAGAAGTTAAAGGAGCTTGCCCCGTGGGTACAGACTTAAGGATAATTACGTAGCTTTGAGAATTGAGGTAGGAAATGATCATCGTCTATGCCATCGGCCTTGCGCTAGCTTTTTACGTGGCTTGGTGCTTAGGGGCGAACGACGCCGCCAATCCCACCGATTGCGCGGTCGGTAGCGGTGTTATCACCCTGCGGAGGGCGGTGCTCCTATTCGCGATCTTCGTGGCCATCGGTGCCTTGCTCCAAGATTTTATGGTGATGAAAACGATCGACAGGGGCATCGTTCCCAGAATCGATGTCTTGGGCGCCTTCACCACGATCCTGGCAGTTAGCATATGGGTTACATTTTGCACGTGGAAGGGCATGCCGATATCGACGACCCATTCGATCATCGGGGGCGTGATCGGCTACGGCCTACTGACCTATGGTGTACACGGCCTAGAGTGGGGGATAATCTTGATGGTCCTCGTGAGCATTGCCGTGACGCCGATATTATCTATCGCCTTGGCCCTTGGTTTATATCCAGTCTTCAAGGCCTTTTTCGGTAAAATATCGGGACGCTTGAGCGCGAGGTCTGTTGAAAAGCTCATCAAGTATATGCTCATAGCCGCTCTGTGCTTCTCCGCTTATGCTTTCGGAGCAAACGACATCGCAAATGCCACCGGCCTATTTGTAACTGTCACAAAAGAGCTTGGGGGAATCCCTGATTACAGTGCGATGATTTTATTGGCGGCTTTGGGAAGTATCGGCATCGCCTTCGGAGGGCTCACTTGGGGTCGCAGGGTAATTTTAACAGGGGCGAGGCGGGTCACGCGCCTAACGCCGCTCACGGGCCTTTCTGCGGAGTTTTCCAACGCGATCGTGATTTTCTTGTTCACGACGATCCCATTCATCCTGTTTGGGTGGGGGTTCCCGATCTCTACAACCTACAGTAGCATAGGAGCCATCATTGGAGTGGGCTTGATCAGGGGGATGGGCGGCGTCGATAGGGCGATCGTTACCAAAATAGCGGCTTCATGGATCTTGACTATCCCTCTCGTGGCTCTAATGAGCGCCGCTTTATATGGACTTGTTTCGATATTTCTTTAGAAGGAGATACCGTGGTGTTTAAGTCGACAAGCTCCGCCGTGTGGCTGGGAAGGCAGAAAGAAAGAAAAGTCCTCGAGTTTTGCAAGAAGCATTTGAACATAGTCGTGAAAACAGTTGCGGGGATGAGAAAAACCATCTACGCGTTTTGCGACCTAGATACAGGGAGGGCAAACAGCGCTTTCAAGGAAGTCTTCAGGGAAGAGCGAGAAGCCGATGAGATCAAGAGGAAAATTCTCGAGGAGCTTTCCAAGGGGGTATTTCATCCAATAAACCGTGAAGAGATTATAAGACTTATTCTAACCGCTGAGGACGTTGCCGATAACGCGAAGGCGGCATCAAGGAAGTTGAACTTCATCCCGCCGAAAAAACTTGGTGAGAGTTTGAGGGGGAGGTTAAAGGAATTCTCCGACAACCTCCTCATAATAGCTGAGTTGACAAGGGATGTGTTTGAATCGCTCATCAAGAAACCAAGCAAGGCCCTCACGCTAGCGCAGGCTGTTGAGGAGATGGAGGAAAAAATAGATGATTTCCGGGCGGAGGTGATGCTGCCCGAGATTCTCGCTTTCTGCGATCGATCGAGGAGCGTGAGTATTTCCCTGATGCTAAGGGAGATAATCGACAACATGGAGAATGTGGCCGATCGATGCGAAGATGTCTCTGACATCATGAGGGGCATCGC
>JAUXAS010000085.1 GCA_030619825.1 Hadesarchaea archaeon | reverse complement strand
GGTACATCTTTTACAGATGGGTAGCATTTGAGTCCCAGCACCTCGTCCGCCTTCGGGTTGATGGGATAGAGCTTACCCCGGAACTCTGCTTCGATGATATTTCGAAGAACCTCGTGCCCAAGCTTCCCCGGCTCGCGCGAGACACCCACGACCGCGACGCTCGATGGCTCGAAGAAGCTCTTCAGCGTCACTCACTTCACCGGCCAGCTCGGCCCCGTTTCAAGACCCAGGCGCTTATCCACCTCGAGCCCGACCTCTTGCGCTTGCTCCACGATCTTGGTCTCGTCGATTGTCTTGACCTCCCGCCCCTGCATCACGATTTTGCCATCGATGATTACGGTGTCAACGTCTGAGCCGTTCGCCGCGTAGACAAAGTTCGAAACCGGGTTGCGCACGGGCACGAGGTGAGGATTAAGCTGGTCCACAACGATGAGGTCCGCGAGCTTCCCGGATTCCAGCGAGCCGAGCTCCTTTCCCCAGAGGGTTGCGCGCGCCCCGTTCAGGGTGGCCATCTCGAGCACATGTTCAGCCGGGAGCACCTCTGGGTCGAGCAGGCGCGCCTTGTGAACGATGGCAGCCAGCTTCATCTCCCGGATCATGTCATAACAGTTGTTGCTCGGCCCTCCATCACAACCCAAGGCCACGTTGACCCTTGCGTGCAGCATTTCGGGGACGGGGGCGAATCCCGAGGCCAGCTTCAGGTTGCTCGCGGGGCAGTGGCAGACGGTGCTATTGGTCTCGCTCAGGATCTTGAAATCCTTTTGCGGGATCCAGACCCCATGGGCGTAAATCACATGGGGGCCGACCACGCCGCAGTGCCGCATGAACTCCATCGGGGTCATCTTGAACTCCTTCCGCAAGTAATCGATGTCCACCTTTACCTCACCCAAGTGGATGGTAATGCCGGTCCGGTGTTTGTGCGCTTGCTCGGCAATCTCGCGGTAGAAGTCGACGGTGCAGGCCCCCGGGGTGCGTGCGCCGAACCATACATGGATCCGGTTGCCCGCTTTGCCGTGCCATTTTTTGATCATCTCGAGCGTCTGATGCATGGTCGTTTCGCCGTCTTCGGTCATGCTTTCACATATGGCGTCAGGCACGTTCGCGTAACCCCGTAGATTCATGAGTTTTTTCGAAAGAGCAGCGCGAATGCCGATCTCCTCAACGGCGTGAGCGATCTCGTTAAAACCGTAACGCCAGTGAAGACCGCTTTCCACGAAACACGTGGTGCCAGATTTGATCATCTCGAGGCAACAGAGCTTGGTGCTCAGCTCGCCCTCCTTTGGGGAGTAGGCACCCTGCATTGGATGGACCCGTTCTCGCAGCCACGGGACGAGCGAGAGGTCATCTGCACACCCGCGGATCAGGGCCTGCGCGAGGTGCACGTGGCAGTCGATCAAGCCCGGGATGACGAGCTTGCCGCGGCAGTCGAGTTCGATATCGGCACGATGGCTTGCTTTGACATCGGTAGTTTTGCCCACGGCGGAGATACGGTTGTCATCGATCGCTATAGCGCCGTCACGTACGATCTCCCGCCGCTCGTTCATCGTCACCACCGTGCCGTGAGTTAGCACGATATCAGTCATGGCATCGCCTAACGATTGTAGCCGCAGCATTCTTTAATCCTTTCGCGAAGTTTACATCTAACACTACGGTCAACGTGGTAAGGGGGGAAAACGTGACGGTACCAGCTGGTAAGGTTTGCCTGCTATGTACTTGAAAAAAGAAGAGGTAAAAATGAGTATTTGAGAGAGGAATAATAGTCGAGTGGTAAAATCAAGTAGGCGAGGAGAGCATTTATCATGAAAATAAACAAAAAATATTCTACACTCTTATTCGGATTCTTTATGGCATTATCAATGTCATTTTCTATATCTTTCATTCTTACTCTCATTAATTTGGGTTTTGTTCCTACTTTTTTCGAGAGATGGATACGAGGATTTACCATCGGCTTTCTTGTAGCTTTTCCAATATCCTTACTAGTAGTTCCTATTATAAAAAAAATTGTAAACAAATTGACTTCAGATTGAAATGTTTTTTATCATTTATAATAACCAAACTTTAGTTTAACAGCCCCACAGTGGTTGTTGGGGAGCGAATGGAGCTCGTGTTCGTCGGCCGCTCGAACGTGGGAAAGTCGAGCGTGATTCGACAGCTTACCGGAAAACGCGTCCGCATAGGCAAGCGTCCCGGGGTCACGCGTAGGCCCTACTGCTACCGATGCGGCGAGCTCGACGTGGTCGACATGCCCGGATTCGGATTCATGGCAGGGGTTAGCCGTGAGCGACAGGAGCAGATAAAGACCGGCATCGTGCGCTACCTCGAGCGAAATCGGAAAAGAATTCTATTCGCGCTGGAGGTGATAGATGTCCGCGCCTTCAGCGAGATCGTCGAGCGTTGGGAGCGGCGAGGTCAGGTGCCCGTCGACGTCGAGATGTTTCAATTTTTGCGGGAACTCGAGCTCCAGCCAATCGTCGTCGCGAACAAGATCGACCTCATCTACCCCGAGGAGCGCGATGGGGTGTTCGATGAGATTTGTGAGAAACTCGGCATGTCTTTCCCGTGGCGCCAATGGGATGATGTTATCGTTCCGACCTCAGCTAAGACCGGTGAGGGTATCCCGAAGCTGAGGGGGCTCGTTAGGCAAAGGCTGCGCGAGCTTGGACAAGAGCGCTTGCTGAGATATTTGAAGAGATAAGGTTTGGAGGCGAAATAACCTTAAATTCGCGCGACAAGTAGCCTTGGAGTGTGATTCGATGGCACGAGAATACATCCCTGGAAAAATGGAGTACCACATCCGCGTCAAACCCGGTGAGGTGGCGCGCTACGTGTTGTTACCGGGCGACCCAGCTCGGGCTGAGTTAATGGCAAAACGTTTTGACGAAGCTAAGGAGATAGCATTCAATCGCGAGTTTCGAACCTTCACGGGTAAGGTTGGAGGAACGCCGATCAGCGTTACCTCGACCGGCATAGGCTGTCCTTCGGCGGCGATAGCAGTTGAAGAACTAGCAAAGTGCGGAGCCGACACTTTCATTCGCGTTGGCACGGCGGGCGCGGTGAGCCCCAAGGTCAAAACTGGCGAGCTGGTGATAGCGAACGCAGCCGTGCGGGAGGAGGGGACCTCACCCCAGTACGTGCCGCTGGGCTATCCCGCGGTTGCAAATCTCGAGGTGACGAATGCACTCATCGAGGCGGGGAGGCGCTTGAGTGTCAAACACCATGTTGGCCCATCCGTCTCCAAAGATTCCTTTTACTCGGAGGAACCCGAGCGAGCACCGCTTGCGGAAGAGTCAGCTCAGCGATGGAAGGTTTGGCAGCGGGCGCGGGTGCTGGCGACGGAGATGGAATGCTCCACGATCTACACGCTCTGCGGCATCAACGGCTGGCGAGGCGGCGGAGTACTAGCAATCATAGGCCCTATCGGAAAAATAGTCGACCCGCACGCGGGCATCGATAAAGCAATTGACGTCGCGAT
>JAUXAS010000036.1 GCA_030619825.1 Hadesarchaea archaeon | reverse complement strand
TCAATACGTGGAAGCCGAGGTGAGCCCCGAGCATCGCAGTCGAGATTCCGGTATTGCCAGTAGTGCTCTCAACCAGCGTCATCCCTGGGCGGAGTTCTCCTTTTTCCATTGCGTCTTTGATTATTTTCAGCAAGATTCGATCTTTCAGGCTCCCCGAGGGGTTCATAAACTCCGCCTTCCCGAAGAGCTCAAGCTCTGACATGCCGGCGTGCTCGGTGAGCCTGCGGAGTTTGATGAGCGGCGTAAGGCCGATGAGCTCAGTCACATTTTCCGCGACCTTCTTATAGCGACCCCAGTCCATGCTATCGACCTTTAAAATTTGTGCCCGGCATCCCTATTTAAATCCACAACCAAGGAACTTGGGGACTTGATGAAAATAATTGCAGGCCTCATCCTCCTATGCTTGATTGCAGGTGGTGCTTCAGCTCAGGAGTGGCCAACTTTCGGTCACGACGCCAAGCGCACCGGCTACACGGTTTCTCCCGCTCCCGAAAGCGATCAGGTCGCATGGACACTCGACGTTGGGGGGGCTGTTTCATCACCGGTGGTCGTGGGCGACAAAGTTTTCGTCGGGTCCGAAGACGGATACCTTCGTGCGATCAACGTGGTCAACGGCAGGATGGTCTGGAGATTCAAAGCTGGGGGTGAAGTGGCATCACCCACTTTCGCAGATGGTCGCGTGTACATCGGCTCCAGTGACAATTCCATATATTGCTTGAATGCAGCTACAGGTGAAAATCTGTGGAGCTACCAGACACGCGATGCAATATACTCTTTACCAGCCGTCGTCGGCAATGTCGTCTACGTGACCTCAACCGACGGCTATGTTTACGCTATCAACGCGGAAACTGGGCTGCTATCATGGGAAAAAAATCTTGGCAACCGAATCACCTCCTCACCTGCTGTTGCTGATAACATGGTTTTTGTCGGCAGTTGGGGGGGACGCGTGTTCGCGTTGCGTGCGAGCGATGGGGTTGGGGTATGGCAATACCAAGTTGGGGGGCCGGGAATGTTTGAAAACTCTTCGCCTGCGGTCGTCGGGGAGCGTGTCTACATAGGGTCGAGCGATGGGTACCTTTACGCGCTGGATGCGATCACGGGCGAGAACCTCTGGAATTTTAAAGCTGGTGACGAGATCGAGTCCTCGCCTGCAGTCGTCGAAGATTGGGTTTACTTCAGCTCGAGCGATGGATACGTCTACGCCATCCACACGGAAATTGGGCTGCCTTGGTGGGAAAAAAATCTTGGCAACCGAATCACTTCCTCGCCAGCGGTCGCGGATAACAAGGTGTTTATCGCCTCGCAGGACGGCTATCTCTACGCGCTCCGTACGCTTGACGGGGCCCCGATCTGGAAACACCACATAGGAAAAGTTGGGAGGGCTTCACCAGCTGTTGCATACGGGAAGGTCTTCGTAGGGACGAGTGGGGGCAAGCTCTACTGTTTCGGGAGCTGGGGCACGGTTGCGGGGGGTGATATCGGGAAAGGTGTTATCTACTTGTTTATTATAGCTTTGCTTGTGCTCGCGCTCTGGGGGCTGACCCGCCTGAGGCCGCCGAAGCTGAAACGGGTCTTGAGAAGGAGGAAATAGTGGTGGGGTCGCCGAGATTTGAACTCGAGTCACCGGCTCTTCCGCCCGAAGGCCCCGAAGCCGGCAGGATAGACCAGGCTACCCCACGACCCCGAGGAAACTAAACCATCAAAACATTTACCTTTTGTTGCCCGCTTTAAGCAGCCGTTCGAGTTCTTTCTCGAGCGTTGCCACTGGGATGTCTGGCACGCTTATCCGCTGGCTCTTCCCACGGCGCCCCTTGCCCGAGGGCTGGAGGTCCACCACCCCAAGTCCCTCCATACGATTGAGGTACTCCCAGAGCTGAGTGTGTTTTCGGGGCTCCTCATCATATTCCTCGCAGACGACGCGATAGCTCTTCTCCACCTCGCCCGTGAGCGCGTAGGCCCGCTTCGAAACCTTTAACTTCCGCGCTACCGCCAGCAGGAATAATTTCTCATGAAGTTGAAGGTCGCGGATCACCTCTCTTTTGAGCTCGGGGTAAACCTCTGCCTTGGCTTGACGCGCGTGCTCGGGCATTACGGTGTCAGCTCCCTTCCCATCCGCGTTCAATCCGGCGCGCCAGAGGAGCTCGAGCGCGAGTCGAGCATCGCCCCACCGCGAGGCTATGTCGGCGATGAGCGCCACCGTATCCTCGTCGACCGTTCCCGTTTTGAATGCCTCGCGAATCCGGTGGTTAAGGATATCCACAAGCTGGGGTGCGGTGTAGCGATCCAGCGTCAACACGTTGTGCATGAAGGTGCTTTGGGTCGCGGCATCGAGCAATCGCAGGAAGCCCTTGTCGCGCGCGATCGCCATGATGCTTATGCGGTTTGGTGCCCCAGACTCCTCGGCCGCGCGGGTGAGTGAGTAAAGCAGGTCGGCCCCGCTAAGCTGGACGAAGTAATCGAGCTCGTCCAAGATGAGCGTGAGATATGCGTCGTGTTTGTTCAAGTAGTCCACGACCATGTCGAGGAGCTTCTCGGGGCCCAATCCACGGGCGGGCCAACTGGGGTTGTAGTGCTGCACGAGTTTCATCAGCACCGCGTAGGGCGTCCTGTCCTTGCGGCAGTTGACGTGGAGGTAGCTGAGGTCAAGCCCCCGCCCCTTGGCAGCGGGCTCGAGCTCCTCTCCGAACCTCCGGGCGAGCGCGGTCTTCCCCACACCCACGCTACCCGTGATGAGCACCCGCTGGCTCGCTCGGTTCTCAATGACCGACTTGAAAACTCGCGTGAGGTGACGGAACTCATCATCGCGGTGCACGAGGACACGGGGCACATAGTCGGGCAAGAGCTTGCTCGCATCACGGAAAACCGACTCACGGCCGAGCTCCTCCTCAAAGATTTCCCCGAACATTCTGCCCCTTTTCAGATTTATCACGCTTGTAACATTAAAGCGCTACCTAAGCCAGCAACCAGATGTAGGCAGCAGCCACGACCGCTGCCGTGACGAACGAGAAGACCCGCGCAACTCGGGACCAGCTCCAACCTCGCCTGTACCGCATGAATGAACCTCCCGCAATCGAGAGAACTACCGCGCCCGCGCTCACCACAGTGAACGCTGCAAGAATGAGGGGCAACTCTTCGTACGCCCGACGCAGTGTCCCGAGGTCCTCCCCCGCCAGCTGCTGTACGAGCTAGGTCCCAAACGAGGCCACCTGTCCCAGCCTTACCTTATCCACGGCGTCGAGGTTATCGGCCGGGGTGTGAATCGGCCAGAGGATATTTCCGTGCTGCGGGTTGACCCAGTAAATCCACGTTCCGGGGATGCCCGCGCGAGTGAAGCTCGCATAATCGCTGTAGCCCTCGACGGCTGACAAGTGCTCTGATTTCACGAAGAAACCCAAGTCTTCCGCCAGCTCTTGAGCGTAGGCATCGAGCCATTCGGTCGTGGCAACCTCCTGCGAGTCCCTGAGCCCAATGCGCAACCCATTATCGGGTCCAGGAGCGATTGAATCGAAAACGATTGTAACGACGATGTTGTTCTCAGCGTGTTCGCGTACGAATGCCTCGCTCCCCAACAGATCAAGTTCTTCACTTCCGAAGGTTGTGAAAAGAATGGTGCGTGGGAGTTTCTCCGTCGATAGCACGCGGGCGATCTCGAGTACGACCGACACCCCCGAGGCATCGTCGACTGCACCAGGGGTCAGAACGGAGTCATGGTGGGCGCCGATGATCATGATTTCATCGCTCTGCCCGGGTAGCAGCGCCATGACGTTGTAGGACGTCGAATTTTCCGATATCACGCGAAGCCTATTTTCCTCGACCACGTATGATTTCTCGATGGTAAAGTTCTCAATCCATGCTTCTAGCCCGTAGCTCTGAAACTCGTTCTCGATGTAGCTCGCGGCAATTGCCTCGGCTGCGGTTCCTGCGAGGCGGGGAGCGATGTTCACCAAGTTCTCCACATGCCCGTAAGCCCGATCGGCTGAAACCTCTCCCCCTTGGGCTAAAGTTGGGCTACAGAAGATTGCAGTTAAAACAAACGCCAACAAGATGTGGCACGAACTAAGCCTCATTTGAGTTCCTTTAGGGCGGCTGAATATCTCTTTATGATGTGAAATAGCCTGATCTCACCGACTATGATATTATTTCGCTTTGTCACCGGAAGCCTTCTTATCCCATGTTCCATCATCTTGCTTAGCACATCCCCTATCGTATCTTTGGGACCGCATTTGACGAGTCTTCTATGCATGACGCTCTCAACGGTGCCCCAATGCAGCGCTCTTAGGTCTGGGAGTCCGAAAGCATAAGGAGCCCTTCTGGGGGACAAGATACTTAAGACATCGTGCTCCGTTATCACACCGACGATTTTTTTGCTTTCTTTACCTTCGGTTACCCACACATGAGTCTTTTTCGATAAGATATCCAGAACGCGATCGACGGGCGCGTCTTTTTCGATGAGGGGCACGTCTCTTTTCTGCATAATCTTTTCAACTTTGAGCTCGTAGAATTTAGGGCCTACTCTTTTTGGTTCCGCCATTTCTTTCTCCTCAACTAAAACTCTTACAACACTATTAAACCTCTTTCTTGTGTTTGGCCATCTTTAGAGCCTTCCATAGCGATGGCGGCGTGATGAGGGTAGTGATTATAACCATCACGAGGATGGCGGAGGCTATATCGGCGCCTATGATACCGTGGTCAAGACCGAGTTTGACCAGGATTAATTCCACACCTGCCCTCGGCATCATTGCAATCCCAACGGCAAAGGATTCTTTACCGCTGAGCTTGGCTGCCAGCGCGCCTGCCCCGCACCCCACGACTTTTCCAACGATAGCCACGATCACTAACACCAAGGCAAACCAACCAACGGTTACGAATGCTGAAACATCGAAGCTCATACCCATCCACACGAAGAAAATAGGTATGAAAAATGCGCCCCCGATTAGCGAAACGTGTGGCCTGAGGTGCCTAGCAAAATGGGTTTGACCGACGACCAATCCCGCTATGAAGGCACCTATGATCGCTGTTATTCCTAATTCTTCGGATATCAGGACGAATGCGAGAACTATGACTAGGCCTAGCAACAAGAGGTCCTCTCGCCCGATGTGGATTTTTTCTGCGAGTTTTTTACACAGTTTAATCCCGATGGTTAATGAAATTAGGAAAAATAGAACAACGAACATGATTAACAAAAATATTTCCGCGAGGGATATGCTGCCAGTTATCGCCACGCTTATGAGAGCGCTCATAAGCATTATACCGATCACGTCGTCTATGACCGCCGCGCCCATTATCAGGGAGCCGATTTTGGTCCGTAGCATCCTTAACTCAGTGAGAATCGAAGCGCCGACCCCAACCGAGGTTGCAACTAAAGCAACGCCGACAAACAACGCGATGAGGTGGTCATTAAAAAATAAGATCGTGGCAAAGTATCCGAGGGTAAACGGCAAAATTACGCCAGAGATTGCGACAACGCTGGACGCGACCTCGAGCCTTTTGAATTCCTCGAAGTTTGTGCCGAGACCGGTGGAGAACAACAGAAGTAAAATTCCTATTTTGGCCATGTCAGATATCCCCATTTCGGCCGAATCCGTTAGAATATCAGATATTCCCGTTTCGGCCAGACCGGTTAGAATTATAAAGCTTACAAAAATCATTCCTAGGAACAGCTCTCCAAAGATCGCGGGCTGCCTTAATCCCTTCGATAGAAGCCTGCCCAGTCCCGCTATAACGAGTATCATCAAGAGAGCCGGGACAAATGTCAGTTCCAAAGCCATGATGACGCCAAAGAGAACAACACGCGTTTATTCCATATAAATCTAATTTTTAGATAGTTGGTGAAGTGTTTGATAATCGAAATTATCACGATAGGCGAGGTCAAGCGCCGGCTGCTGGAGGACTTGGCTCGCGAGCTCACAAAAGCCTACGCCCCGCTCGTCGAAAGTTGCCTCATCGGCGCCTCGCTCCAAATGCCACCGGCCGCATACAACGCTCGACGCAACCAGTACAACGCCGACTTGATTTTGGATCGGGTGCTACACAGGATAACTGGTGAAAACCTGGTGCTAGCATTGCTCACCACCGACCTCTACACCCGCTCGCGCAACCTCAACTTCATATTCGGCCAGGCTCAGTGTCCGGGCAGGGCTGCGCTTGTCTCGCTTTGCCGTCTCGACCCGACCTTCTATGGGGCACCGCCAGACCGCAAGCTTTTCCTTAAGCGCGCGACAAAGGAAGTCATCCACGAGCTCGGGCACACTTTCGGGCTCTGGCACTGCGCGAACCCAAGCTGCGTCATGTCGTTCTCAAACTCCATTCTCGACGTGGACGAGAAGAAGCCTGCTTTTTGTAAAACCTGCCGGCGAAAACTGCACCGTCAAACCACTTTGACCATACACGTCTGGCGGTAGCCCGTGATCACGCGGATGTAGCCTCGGAACTCGCGGTCGAGCTCTGCGTCGTCGGTATCGACTTTTAGCGTGGGGGTTGCCCTCAGCTTGTGGGGAGTCGCTAGTACCCAGACGTTCCCCTTTCCAACGCGCTTGATGATGACCGGGCTGAGCTGCTGGTTGCCGCGCCCTAGAATGAAGCCCTGCCTTCCTATCGGGCTCACGGTTATCGTCATTGGTTTTTTCCCAATCACCTCGAGGATCTGTTGTTCATTCGTATCGCGTGCGAGCAATTTGTAATTCTCAATTAAGTCCACACCAAGCAAGGTCGAGTCATAAATGCCAAGCTCCTCCGCAACCGCTCGCGTGGTCGTGCCGGGGCCAAGTGCGTATATGTGTCCGCGTTCCATCAGCTCGACCACCCAGCGCGCAATCGCTTTTTGGTCGGCGAGCTCGTAACCGGTGCTTCCCTCTTTGGTCGCCTGCATCATGACAGGTTCGTATGGCACCCACGCATAGCCCTTGAGCTTCGCCACGAGACGGTTCTCACGGTAAGCTTCTTCATTGATGTCCATAACCTCTGCCTCTCGCAGCGGCAGTCCCTCGCTCAAGAAACGTGCCGCAACTTCACCTGCTGTTTGAGGTGTGTTAGCGAAAGTGGCGCTGTGCATCTTCACGCCGGTCGGGATGCCCAAAGTCGGCACTTGAGTTCCTATCGCTTCGATCACATCACTCATCGTACCATCGCCGCCCGCAATGAGGATGAGGTCGACGCCCTGCTCTAACATTTCTCTAGCAGCGCGCTTGGTGTCCTCCGCGGTGGTTTTGCCTGAGGTTATGTGCCCAATCACCCGAGCTTCCAGACCCGCTTCGCTTGCTTCTGCTTCCCCCATCTCTACTGGATAAGTTATCAGCTGGAGCTCCACCCCAACACGCTTCAAACCCCGCAGCGTTTCTACAGCCCTAGCTGGAGAAACCGGTTCAGCGCCGAGTTCCAGAGCTTTCGCAACCGTATCCGCGCCATCCGTGCCTTTCAATCCGACTCGTCCGCCCATGCCTGCGATCGGGTTTACGATGAGACCGAGCTTTTTCATTCCTTCGCCAATTCACGATACGCGCGCCAGCTCAAAATAGGTTGGCGCGAGGCCTTTACCTCATCCAGCCTACCTATCGCGGTTGCAGTGGGGGCTGAGCATACCTTGTCGGGATCTGATCTCGCCTCCTCGAATATCGTCCTCAAGGCATCCACGAATCGGTCAAGCTCTTCTTTAGACTCGCTCTCGGTCGGCTCGATCATCAGCGCCTCGGGGACGATAGGTGGGAAATAGTAGGTTGGGGCATGCGTGCCGAAGTCGAGCAATCGCTTGGCGACGAAGTGCGCCCCGATGCCTGTCATGCGCTTCAGTGGCTCGGCACTGAAGACGACTTCATGCTTACAAGGGCCACTCGCATCGAACTTCAGCTCATAGCCCTCGACCCCGAGCAATTTGCGCATGATGTAGTTAGCGTTGAGCACCGCTGCCTCGGTCACCTCATTCAATCCTTCGCCGCCCATAAGCAAGAGGTAAGCATATGCCTTCACAAGCACACCGAAGTTTCCATAGAATCCCTTGATTTTGCCTATCGAGTGTGGGCGGTCGTAGTCGAGATAATAGCGGCTCCTCTTTTTATCGTACTCTACCAGCGGCACGGGGAGAAACTTCTCGAGTTTCATCTGCACGCCGACGGGTCCAGCCCCCGGGCCGCCCCCACCGTGAGGGGTTGCAAAGGTCTTATGCAGATTGAAGTGAACGATGTCGAAACCCATGTCACCCGGGCGTGTCTTACCCAAGATACCGTTCAAGTTCGCGCCGTCGTAGAAAAGCAAGCCTCCAGCATCATGAACCACTCCAGCTATGTTGATGATTTGATCCTCGAACAGGCCCAACGTGTTCGGGTTCGTCAGCATCAAAGCTGCAGTGCGTTCGGAAACTGTTGCTTTCAGAGCATTAAGGTCGACGCGTCCACGAGCATTCGACGGCACGGTTACAACCTCATATCCGGCCATCGCCGCGCTCGCTGGATTCGTGCCGTGAGCGGAGTCGGGCACTATGACCTGATTCCGTTTGTCGTCGCGTTTAGATTTGTGATAAGCACGCGTGACCAACATCGCGACAAACTCGCCGTGGGCGCCAGCTGAGGGCTGCAGGGAAACGCGTGCCACGCCAGCAATCTCGGCAAGGCAGCGTTCTAGCCTGTAAATTAACTCGAGCGCTCCCTGCACTGTTTCCTCGGCTTGATGAGGATGAATGTAGCTCGCGGCTTCGAGTGCAGCAAGCTCCTCGCAGACCTTCGGGTTGTACTTCATGGTGCAGGAGCCAAGCGGGTAGAAGCCGGAATCAACGCTGTAGTTCATCTGCGAGAGGCGGGTGTAGTGCCGAACTACCTCCGGCTCCGAGAGCTCGGGCAGCTCTAGCTTTTCACGCAGGAGCTCCTTTGGCACGTTTATACGCTCGCGCGGTTTCTCGGGCAGTGTCCACCCAACGCGCCCCGGCTTGCTGAGCTCGAAAATCAGCGGCTCGGCCCATCGCGCTTGCTGATAGCTCATCCTTTCCTCCCCAAGAGCTCCTTTAGCGCACTTGCCAGACGGTCGATGTCATCGCGCGAGTGCAGCTCGGTCGTGCAGAGTAAAGCTGTCTTCCCCAGCTCTGGGAACTCCGCGCGAAGGGGTTTGCCCCCTTGGATGCCGCGCTTCAGCAGCCCGGCGTTGAGTTTTTGTATT
>JAUXAS010000052.1 GCA_030619825.1 Hadesarchaea archaeon | reverse complement strand
CCAGCTGGCTTATCACCGTCATTCTGGTGTCACGACTGATACAGGATATACGGGCTTTACAGGCGCTGGTGCCTCCCACTACCACGCATACTTTAAGGCAAATTCCCCAACCGGCACACCGAGCGCGACCACCACGGTGATGTACGACCTGACGTTCACCACGTCATCTGCGGTCACGAGCATCCCATCTGGCACGGGGTCTGCGTCTCCGGGAACCTCATCGGTCAATCTGGCGCACACGCACTCGGTCGGTGCCCCCGCGCTTAGCATATCGTTCGACTATTTCGCGGTTCTGGCGTAGCATTTATAAGTTAGAATGGATAGAAACAATAGCGATGATATGCCGAACCTGAACCTGAAGCTAGACGACGAGACATACTGGGAGTTCCGAGAGGCCAAGGCGAGGCTGAAGGCCAAGACCAACGAGGACGCCCTGAAGAAACTCATGGGGTTGGCGAAGGCTAAGGGGTAATGAAATGGAACGACCCAAAGAACCACCGTTGGAAGAGATGGTAAAGCCGATCCAGAAGGATGTCGGCGCACTGGCCAAGAAGCTCGGGATCAGCCCGAGGGACGCCTTGGCGCTCCTATCGCACCGCGAACTCGTGATCATCAACACCCAACTCACGCAGCTCCATGAGATGTTCGACCTTCTGTACGGAGAGAAGGTGGAGAAAAAGGCGAAGGGGGGGAAACGATGAAGAGGTTGACGGTCGGACTCCTCGCTGTGGCGGTCTCCCTCGTCTGCATCGCCTCTAACGCTTTATGCTTGGGGGACAATCCTGATGATGAGGTGGGGTTTGGCATGCCGACAAAGACCGAAAAGGGAGGCCCCATAACTGGGACGGGGAGCCCGATAAAGATCGTGCCCGAGGGCGAAGTCCATGGGGGAAATGCCGTTCCTGTGAAGCTGATCCCAGTGGGCAAGGCCCCCCCCGCCGGTGGCACCAAGATCGAGACCGTGTTCGTGCCGTGGGGGAAAGAGAACCTTCCGCCCGAAAATGTGCCCGAGAACCTGCCCGAAAACGTGCCAGAGAACCTACCGCCAGAGAATATCCCCCCCGAGAATGTCCCCCCGGAGAAACCGCCCGAGGCACCCCTGGCCCACATTGAGTTGATCCCCAACCCGGTCCTCATTAGGTTGGCCAGAGCGGAGCCCGAGAACGTGCCTGGGGCGAAGCTCAAGCCGGAGAGTGGGCTTCCCGAGAACATACCACGGCTTATGCCAGCCCCGGAGCTTCCCGATAACGCGATGCAAGTTAGGCTTATGCCCGCCGGTGATGTGCCACTCCCCGAGAACACGGTAAGCATTAAAACCACAGAGAACTAGCTTGAAACTGTCGCAGATGATCAAAAGGTTACTCTACAAAGCGGGCCAGTTGTTCGGCATGGCGGCGACTATTTCCTTAGCACTCGGCTTGGCGGCTGGCTGGCTTTACGAGCCCAACATCTACATTAAAACTTTCGAGGTGGTCGGCTCGCTGGTGGCAGCCATCATCTTGGGGGCCGACATCCTAGACATCCACCCAGGGGCGGACTAAATGCTCAAGATAGTGGGGATCGTCCTCGTCTGCGATGGGGTGTTTTCTTGCGCGTGGTACAAGTCCGACCTCTTGGCGGTCCTCGAGAGAAGGGAGCGAGGGGCGTCGATCCGCACCGGGCTCAGGGTGCTCAGGGCCGTACTGGGGATATGCCTGATTCTGGCGGGGTGAGAAAAAGGTTAAAGTGCCACCGAAGCAAGTCTTAAGGGGAATTTAATGGGTGCAGAAACAGTCGGGATAGCGATTTTGTCGGCCCTGATTTACTCGGTCGTTTTCTACGCGAAGCACTATTTCAAGCCGGGCAAGCCCGAGCCCTTCGACCCGACAAAACTCGGTGCGACACTCCTTGTCGGTGCCGTCCTCGGCGTGATATTCTACGCGGGGGGCGTGGGGATAACCGCCGAGGCAGTTGAGATGCAGCTGATCGCTTACGCGGGCATCGTGGCGCTGGTCGAGAGCGTCCTGAAGCTCGTCTACCGTGGCATCAAGAAGATTGCGTAGTCGGCGTGGCCGCTTGGCGCCGGGGATCGTATGCGCGGCGTGAGGGACACTCCATAACACTTATATATACCAAAGGACACCACAGCGAACTGGTGAGCGAACGCCTAACATAAAAATAAGCGAGGAAACGAAGAGGCGCCTCGATAGGGCGAGGCACCGAGGGCAGAGCTACAACGGCATCGTAAGCGAGCTGCTGAACCACCAAAAGAAGCAACGGGGGTGAAAACGACATGAAAGCGAAAATAGCGACGCTGACGATTTCTGCGCTTATGCTGATCTCCTTGATCTCTGTGTTTCAGGCGGGAATGGCGAGCGCACAAGAAGAGCCAGAATTGGTGGGTTCCTACTCATATTCATGGACCACAAGTATTATGGACTCCACGGATTTCGACTTCACGGTCGGCATGGGGTGGTCGGGGCCCTTCCCTTGGCCGCCTAATGTGTATTTCTTTTTCCATCCTGATGAAATACCGCTAGGGGGGTACACAGAGCCGATAGGAGGAGCGTGGCTTTTCGAGGATATCGACTTCGATATTACTGCTGCAGAGCAGACTTTCTCGGTGGCATCAGTGGCCGACGACCCCGACTTCGAAGGTTTTGCAAGTCTACTTACCAACGGCATTGATGAGGTGATCTGGTTCGGGTATATGGGGGATCGTGAGAGCATAGCTGGCGCAGGAGGACAAAAAGGGGTGCAAGAATCAGACATATTTACTGGCACAGACGTTGGGACAGACTATCCCGGATGGGTGATCCAGCGCATTTCACTCACCTTTAATCAGATTTATCTCGATCCCGCCAACGCTAATAAGCTCGTACTGGATTTCACAGTTGACATTTACGCCAGCCCTTGGATCACGCTGTCGCCAGACGAAGGGATCTCGGTTACAACACTTGTTGGACAAGGTTTCACTCCGGGTGCAGGGATAACCTACGCTTGGGATGGAGAACCCATTGAAATGGGGGCAACCGAAGTCGGGTCCGACGGAAGTGTCTATGCCATAATCGCCGTTCAGACCCAAGGAGCGCCTGGAGTGCACCTAGTGACAGCAACCGACGCAGAGGGCATCTCGGCATCGGCGACATTCGAAGTGCTCGACATGAAGGGCGACAAGGGAGCCCCCGGCGATGACGGTGAAGACGGCGAAGACGGAGCGCTTGGAATAACGGGACCACAAGGGGCGCAAGGACCGACAGGCGCAAAGGGGGACACAGGAGACGTAGGATCGCAAGGGTCAACCGGATCGCAGGGGCCGCAGGGCGAAACTGGAGCAATGGGGCCCAAGGGATCGGCCGGCGAGGACACGCAAGCGGGGATAGCATGGATGTCGATGGTAGCGGCGATAATCGCACTACTCGTCGCAGCGTACGCAGTTGCCAGACGCTAAATCCCTAAAAACCTAGCGGGGCGGGAACGCCATCCGTCCCCATAATCTTTTTGCAGTTCTAATCCTCACCCTGGGTACCCTCTAGGCGCTCGGTGTGCCCACAGATCGGGCAAACGAGTATCACCCCCGCGCGGAGATCCATTTCGTGTCCGCACTTGGGGCACTTCCTTTCCACATCCATCAAAACGATTATAAGTAAACCACTCCATTTAAATTCGGATAAAATGCCCCGAAACCCTAACGACTTGATGAATCTGCCACCCAGCGAGCTCAAGTCGCTCAGCGACGGGGAGTACAAGGTCTATTGCGGCATTAAATTCGAGTCCCTTGCGAAAGCCGATGAAAAAATGGGCAGATGCATATCGAAGCTGGACAGGCGCCTGTGGTACCTTATGGGTGCTATGCTCTCGACCTTCGTCGCCGCAATCGCGTCCATAGTGGCGGCGTTGTGTTGAGGCATTGTAATGTCAATTTTATGACATATTGTTTTGTTGTGCGCCATGCCGGGGCTCGATCCCCTTATAAGCCTTTCCAAAATTTCCCCGAAGTGGAAAATTCCGCAAGGCTTAAAAGCGTAAACTTTTTCGATTAAAAGTTCGGTAAATGCCTTTGCAGAAGGTTATGCCGAAACCCTCCACCTCCTCTTCAATTTCATTTTTTCGCGAATTTTTTTTAAAATTTTTTGGGATCTCGACCTCTTTTTATTTAACAAAAGAGCCATTTCGTTAATAAACTTTTAGGCATAAAAGTTTCTTTTCGCTTAAGCGAAATAGCACTAATTCAAAAATTTAGAAAGGATCTGGGTCTTCATTTAATTTTTTCAAGAATCTCCTTAGATTTTTCTCTTATTTTGTCTTTGAGTTCTTGGTCCAGCTCTTCGAGCTTAAAAGTTTCTTTAATTTCTATTCTACCTTTCGCACTTCCCCTACCCCGCCTCATAATCCCTTTGTCGAACTCGTCAAAACTCCCTCTGTGCTTACCTCCGACCTCCTCGATTAGCAACACATCTTGATCAGCTGAGCCGGTAAAGAACTCGCCAAGGGGAACATTGCGCTTGTACCTATGTGCATGGCCACACAAAGGACAACGAATTACAAAAACTTTACCCACTTATGATCCCCCACCTTTTAAAGTAGTGAAATTCAGTCATCGCCTTCCGCAGGTCCTCCTCAAGCTTCTTTGTCTCGCCCCTGTAATGTTGGGTCATGTCGGTTCCCTTAACCTTGTGCCCCATCAAGCGTTTAATCACATAGTTAGCGTTGCGCGCCCCCATCACGGGATCCAGTGCATCCGCCATCCACGTGTCGAAAGTGCTCCTCATCTGCTTGGTCCGCAGGTGGAACCCAGCAATGCGGTCGTAGGGTCTCCACATTGAGTAAAAGAAGGACCTCGAGTGGGGCTCTTTCCCCCCAATGACATAGCCACCATCGGATCTCAGATATTCTGCAACGGCTGGATGAAAGTGTAGTGTGCGGACTCCTGCGGAGGTCTTGGTGATCTCCCGCCGTATGCTTATAGTCCTGTTCTTGAAGTTCACATCGCCCGTAAGCAGGAGCCTGAGTTCGTCGCGCCTGAAGTTGAAGTAGCAACCCAAGAACATTATCCGGTGAACATCAGTCTCCTTCTCGGATGCATGCAACAGGGCTTTGAACTGCCCCTCGTCCCAAGCACGCTCCGAGGTCTCCCCTACTTCGAGCCTCTCCACCGCAACAATCTTGTTGAACCGCTTCTGCTTGAGCAGGACCTCGCGCAGCTCAGCAGCCTCAACGGGGATTGGGAGCTCACTAAGCAGCCACTTATACAGTCCCTTGACTATGGTCAATTCTTGGTTCACCGCACTCGCCTTCATTTTGTTTTCCGTAAGCTCGTCCATCCAGTCCTCGATGTCGCTTGGCTCGGCCTGGTCGAGGGGGCTGTCAAGCCAGCGAACAAACTTTCCCAGAACGTAGCGCCTGTCCCGCTTCGTCGTGTCCGCCTTGCGACGGAAGCTCGCAAGATACTCATCTATTAGGGATATGGGATCTCCTCCTTCCTTCTAGCCGTGAAACCGCACTTCGGACACATGAGACGGCTGAAGCTCCGGACATTTTGAAGCCTTGTGCCGCATCTTGGGCATCGTCCCGAGCGGGTTACTTCGCCGAGTTCTACCATTTTTATCCTGACTAAATAATGGAGTTCCCTGCCTGATAATCTTTTCTTTCAAAAAGATTTACACTTGTGAACTCCTCATACATGCTCCACTATGCTCAACCCCCCAGGGAACAAGAATAGCGTCCCGTCTGGACCCAAGTCGCTCATCACCATAGCGTCCTTTGGTATGGCGTACTGGACTGGCTTCTCCCCTGGGGTGCAGTATCTTGTCCTCACATCGGATCTAATGCCAAGCCAGATGGTCTTGGAGTCGGCCCCGAACCTGCGTTCTATCTCCCTTTCCGCTGCCCCCATGCACATCCTGATGTTGGTGGGATCCTCCAGCCCACGGCACTCGATTCCCAGTTCCCCGCACGTTTCCTCTAGGATGTGCACGTTGTACATGTCCTCCACCTCGTGCTCCAGAACCTTCTTGAAGGGCTGGGGGCCGTAGAATTCCCCGTAGCTCTCGCAGTTGTACCCCCTCCCCGACCTGAGCATCTCCTCGGTCTCTTTGGAGTACCTCTTCTCGCATACTGGAACCATCTTGGCTATCTCCCCCTCGCTGAGCCCCGGGTGCTTGACGTGCAGCAGCTCCTCGCACACGGTCTTCGTTATCCCCAGGGTTGTCGCCTCGGGGAATACCTCCAGCCACACCCTTGGTGGCCTCTCGGAGGGGAACGCCTCTCCGTACACGTTTTCCCCGACTATCGGGGGAGCCTCTATTACTTCCACGTGCAAATCGAGCCTCGCCTCGACCCCGAGCCTGCGTTTCTTCTCCGCGAAGATGCGCTCGACATCGCGCCTGATTTCTGCCCCGAGTTCCATCACGCCATCCTCTCCGTGTGGCACGGCGGTTCGACCTGTGTGCGGTAGTAGTGGTCGAGGACGCGCTGCCCCATGAGTTCCTTCATCTTGAGCAGGAATTTCGGGTGGGTTCTGGCCATCACCCTTTCCCAATCCTTGTATCCTGTGCAAGGCCAGCATCCACTCCTAATGAGTTTGTATTTTTTGTAGATCGGGTTGATGGGCAAACCCCGTAGGGATTCAAAGCGAGCTAACTCGATTGATGACCAAAATATGATGGGATTGTACCGCCAGCAATTCAAACCATATTTTTTCACGAAGTAAAATTGCCCATTCTGTTCTGTCCACCACATTCGATTTCTAGCTTCCACTGCCCTCATACCCGTTATTCCCGCCTCGATTCCATTCTCCCGCATCGCTGAGCGGAGTGGGTATTCCTTGAGCCATCTGCAACATGCGGGCTTACCCTTGCCAACCCTAGACTGATAAGGAAAACCGTACTTTTTGCAGACCTCCCAAAAAGTCGTGTCTGGCTTGGCGATAATTAAATGGACATTCCATTCTTGTGATATCCGCATAACGAATTGCACTGTTTCGGGGTACTCGACACCCGTGTCCCCGAAAATTACCTTAACCTCCGGCTCAATATCCAACGCCATCCGCAGGACCGCCGTTGAGCACCGCCCGCCCGACCAGGAGACAGCTAGCTTGCGGTCGTGCCTTCCGAGCGCCAAGTGGATGAGCTTCTTCGCGCTGAACACGCCAGTTGCGCTAGCACAGCCCCGCATCGCCTTCCTGATGTCGGCGAGTTCCTGTGCTTGGGATCGGCGGGGTTTCATAATTTAATCTCCCGAACCTGCGTAGGCCTCCAGCGGCTTTTCAAACACCTCAACGAACTCGAACTTGAGCAGGGACGTGTCGACCTC
>JAUXAS010000033.1 GCA_030619825.1 Hadesarchaea archaeon | reverse complement strand
GTACCTCGTAGCTGTGGAGTTCCTTTATACGAGGGATCAGGCGGTCAAGTTTTTTCATCGAGGTCTTTACCACGACCAATACCTCCCTCGCACGCTCGACCTTACCACGCCATCTGTATACGGAGGTCACGTTCGGGACTGTGCTCACGCACGCCGCGAGCTTTTCGGATACAAGCCTTTCAGCCAACCGCTTAGCCTCGACCCGATTCTTCACCGTCGTCAGCACCACACAGAACATGTTATCAAAAAACAAGGGGGAGACAGGGGTTTAAACTTTGCCGCGTGTTTTAACAAGGGATGAGCTTGAGCGCGCTGTGGTGGTTGCTGGTCGTCTTGGCTGCTCTGGCTGCACTGTGGGCAATCATACTGCTCGCCAATCGCAGGTACGATCTGAAAAAGCGAGGATTCACTATCTCCCCGGGCTTTGTGATGTGGCGCACCAAGCGGGGGCTACAGTTCATCGACCGCGTGGCAAAATCGTCCAAACGGGGGTGGCGCGCGTTTGGGACCGGAGCCGCAGCAATTGGGATATTTCTGATGGCGTTCGTCTTCTTCAATGTCGCTTTTAACGCTGTAATCACTTTCACACAACCCGTCCGGGCGCTTCCAGGTGTGCGCTTCGTGCTGCCTGGCATTGTCCCTGGTCTCACCATCTTTGCGTGGTTGGTGGGCATAGCGAGTGTACTTTTTGTACACGAGTTCGCCCATGGGTTCGTGCTACGCGCGCAAGGGCTTGAGACGAAATCCGTGGGCGGGATGTTGTTGGTGGCGCTCCCCGGCGCCTTCGTCGAACCAGATGAAAAACAATTGAAGAAAGCGCCGATATTGAAGCGCCTGCGCGTCTTCGGAGCGGGATCATTCGCAAACGTTTTATTTGCATTTTTGTGTTTGGGTATCCTCTTGATTCTCTTGGTTCCAAAGCCGGGCGTTTACGTTTCCGGTGTCGTCGAGAACTATCCCGCAGAAAACGTGCTTGATGGGGGGATGCACATCTATAGCATCGACAACGTGCTCATAAGTACATATGAGGATTTCAGCAACTTCATGGACAACAAAAAGCCAGGACAAATTATCCAAATCTCAACTGACAACGGGAATTTCCCAATTGAGCTCGCAGAACATCGGGATAACGAAAATAAGGGTACCATTGGGATATGGACAATCTCAGCGCCTTCCCGCTCCGAGTTTGCCAACCCTCTGTTCGTTGCGTTGGTGATGATGTCGGAGCTAACGGGGCGCTCCGTGTTCCACTCGTACGTTTACCACTCAAGCGCGCCGTGGGGGTTGATAGATATAATAAAGTGGATGTTCGTGCTAAATTTTGGCATCGGGCTGTTCAACCTCCTGCCGGCTGTGCCGCTCGATGGAGGTTACATCTTCCAGGGCATAGTCGAGCGGGCGAGCTCCAAAGAGACGGCTAGACGCGTGAGCCACGCACTCTCGATAATCGTGCTGGCATTGCTCATCGTGAACTTCATGCCCATGCTTGCGTGATAAAATGACCTACATCAAGGTTACAGTAAAACAGGTTGGCAATAAACACAAACGCGAATTTCGACTCGGCCCACACGCTACCATTGCTGACCTGCTCAAGGAGCTAGGCCACAACCGAGAAACCATCGTCGTGAGGTGCAACGGGAAGATAGTGGTAGAGGAAGAGCGCCTCGCCGATGGTGACCTCATCGAAATTTTACCTATCGTCACAGGTGGCTAGGTGCTCAAGTGTACCTTTTGTGGGCGGCGCGCGGCTTATAACCGCCGCTATGCTGGCGTGCTTCTCTGCGATCGTTGCTTGATCAAAAGCGTTGAAAAGCGCTTCCGGCGCGCGATCGCTAAATACAAGCTTCTCTTGCCCGGCGAGCGGATTGCGGTGGCGGTATCAGGGGGCAAAGACAGCGTCGTGGCGATGCACTTACTGGTCGAGCATTGCAAGCTCAAAAATTGCGAGCTTGTGGCGATAACGATCGATGAAGGGATAAAGGGGTACCGCGATCAAAGCATGGCCATAGTCCGGGAAAACGCGAAATCGTTGGGCATCGAGCACTTTGTAGTGAGCTTTAAACGAATTTTCGGCGCGACGCTCGACCAAATGGCTAGGCGAGCGAGAGCCAGAAAAACTGAGCTGAATCCTTGCACCTACTGCGGGGTGATGCGCCGTTCGCTACTCAACCAAGCTGCCCGCGAACTGGAGGCGGACAAACTCGTCACCGCACACAATCTCGACGACGAAGTCCAAGCAATCATGCTCAACTACGTGCGGGCCGACTTCTCCAGGCTCCACCGCCTCGGACCAGCTTATTCACCGCGCGAGGGCTTCGTACCTCGCATCAAGCCTCTGCGCGAGATCCCGGAGAAGGAGGTGGCGCTCTACGCCTTGCTCCGCGGTCTAAAGGTGCACCTCGCCGTCTGTCCTTACGTGGGGGGAATCCACACCGAGATTCGCGATTTTTTGAACCAGCTCGAGGCCAACCACCCAAACTCGAAATTTATGATTCTTCGGATGTTCGACCGGCTAAAGCCCCAGCTTGCGGGAATCGTGCCCGAGTTTGAAATGCGAAGGTGTAAAAGTTGTGGCGAGCCAACCTCAGCAATCATTTGCAAGAGCTGCGAACTCTTAAAGGGATTGGGATTAAGGCGGCTGCGGAAAACCCTTAATTCTCCAAAATCCAGATGAAGTATGGCGGCGAGCTAGGCGGGGGGTTAGCGGTCCCCTGTACCGGAAATCCGCTATACGCTGGGCTGAAGCTCGGGGAAGGCGCTGGAACTCTGCGTCGACCTAACTTTCGACGAGGAAGTCCCGTCCCGCAGGGTCGGCGGCGGTAGGGCCTCGGTCGTAAGGTCGGGGAGAACTGCCCTCACCTGTCGAACCCGGCCAGGGGCGGAAGTCAGCAACCGTGGGCAGGACGTGCGACGCTTGCGGACAACGGGACGGAGATCGGGGTTAGCAATCGCCGTGGGGGGAAGGCGTCAACTTCGGGCGCGCTCGCCGCCTTTCAACAAACTGCTGCCTTATAGAAAATTTCCGGATCAAGTTCACCAGCTAACATTGCCAGTCTTTGGTCAAGTGTTGTTTTTGTTGGGCAAAAACCAAATTTTTTCCACACATTATACTTACTAGTATGCACTAGGTTCGAGGATCCCACTTCTTTCATCCACAGCTCAAGTTGAGTGGCACCAGTTATGGTAGCAACATAACTTTTGTGTTCTTCTTTCTTACTCGGCATTCTCTCACGAGTGTTATGGTGTAAACCGATTGCTTCGAGCATTTGTTTAACATCTGTAATAATCAAGTCTTTAGAAATCGAGGTCAGTAAAATTCTGGGGTAATAATGATAAGTTTTCTTGAACTTCACATATCTCCCGTGAAGGTTCCTCTCAAAACACAAACAACCATCAGCATCAAAGTATCCTTTCAAAAATGCTTTGTAAGCAACATCGTCGTTAGTTTCTACAATAGCTTTTGGGGCCCTAACAGTCAATGCTTTCTTGCCAACGGGAAACCCCGCTTCCTTAAAGAATTCGCAAATTTTACTGATTCCTGTTTGGATTTTATACACGTTTAAATTCCACCGAACTTTTGGTTTATAACAAAATATTTTCTTAAAGAGATTTGCCACATAATCTAGCCATTCTTTTTCATCCTTGCCAGCTGCTATTGACAGCAACGCTCTCTTTCCACTTTTATTTGCGCTCATGGTTCCATCTCCAACATAGATCCCAAAAAGCTCAGCAAGATCTGGTGTGACTTTCATGCTGCCCGCCGAGGCTTTGGGCGAAGGTTCTTTATAAACAAGCAAAAAACTGGCGCATGGATTTAAAGCAGCCGCGACAAAGTAACCATGAACGCCGGGGTAGCCTAGCCAGGTATGGCGACAGGCCTAGCCTTGCTAGGCCCGCTAAAGGTTGCTAACCTGTTGGTCCTTTGGGCCTCCTGGGTTCAAATCCCAGCCCCGGCGCCACCCTTAAGTTTTCTCAAGCCCAAACGTGAGTGGTGAACAGATGCCGGAAGCACCAACCTTGACCGGGCGGGTAGTCTTCCAGTATTTCTACGATGTCGGGGGTGAAATCGAGCTCGAGCGCATACCCAAACAAAAGCTCAACGTGATCGAACGCCATGTCCCAAGGGGAGCAAGAATTTTGGCCCCAAAATATGAGGAGGTGGGTCTCCAGCCAATCGAGATCGACCTCGGGGCAAGGAAGATCGACCGGCACAAGGCCACCATCGAAGGGCACATCTTCCCCATCGGCGTTATAGGGATCAACATAAACATCGAATTCCGCAGGGCGAGCTTTGAGAGTGCCACAAAACTCGTCACCCTGAACGAGAGGCGGGTGAAAGTGGGTGAGAATGAAATCGACTTTGACGAGTTACCACTCGAGCTCTTCAAGGACCTCATGAAAACGATAAAATCCGCGATAGCTTATCCCTACCCCGCATTTGAACTTCCGGAGATTTACACCCTCATCTTGATCGCCGGGTCAGAGCCAAGGCTTGAGGCAGAAGATTTCTTGACTAAGTTTCGAAAGCAGACCGCGGGGCTACTGCGCGGGGAACGAGACTGGCAATCGCTCAGCGACAAAGAAGTCGAAGATGCTCTGAAGCCTTACCTGAGTTATTCTGACGAGGACATCGTAATCGTCGACTGGTACGCAGCGCTCATCAGCGGCGCGGTTGAATACACCGACGAGCTCGTGCGCATGATCGAGTTCGCGCGAATCCAATTGCTCGAGCTCAAGACCTACGACCGCTTGCTCGACCGCCGCGTGGAACGGGCCTACAGTTCGCTTCGCACCGCCCTCGTTGGCCCCCGAATGGGCATAACTTGGCGAAGCCGCCCTTACGGGGAGCTTGCTCGAACCGCGAGTGAGCTAGCGGAACTGCGCATCGAGGTCATGGACTACGTGGGGGACCTCCGCAACATCCTGAAGTTCACGGGAGAGTGGTACCTGGGGAAGCTCTACCGCGTCGCGAGCGAGCGCTTCCGCATCGCCGACTGGTTGGCGTTAGTCGACAAGAAGCTTGACCAGTTGCAGGAACTCTACGCCATGGCCATGGAGCGCGTCGATGTGCATCGCGCGACCACGCTCGAGTTCCTGATGACGCTGCTAATCATAGCCATAGTTGTGCTCGAAGTAATTATGATTGTCCAAGGGCTTTAGGCGAGCACGCTTTTATCTGTGGGAACAAAAAATCAACTGGGCCCGTGGTCTAGTGGTTAAGAAGGGCTAAGCCCCTTAACAAACGCCACCCTTACAAGGTGGAGGTCCCGAGTTCGAGTCTCGGCGGGCCCACCACCAAATTTTCTAACCGGAACCTGCCATCTTCTGGATTTCGCGGTGCAGCGCCTTGAAGCGACCGAGCGCTGGGTGCTCTGGTCCCAGCTCTGACCTGAACCAATCGAGGGCTCGCTCGTACGATGCCGTGCGACGCCCCATCACCAGCTTGTCCGCGTAGGCGATGACCTTCTCCTCGAGCGTTCGGGGCATGAAATCCCGCGCTGGGAGCCCAAGCTCCCTCGCCTCCCCAGCTGGGATCCCGGCACCCAAATGACGCTCGGCGAACTGCGCAAATTTGCTCAACCCGAGGCCCCGCAGGATCTTTGCCCCCTCGACACCATGCCTGATGCCGTGCGTCCGAGCCCGCCCGATGTCGTGCAGCAATGCGCCCAGACTCACTAGGCGCAGGTCGAGCTTGTGACCATTCGCACGAATTCGCCGGGCGAGCCTTAGAGAAATCCGCTCGACGGCAAGACAGTGCTGGATGACTTCCCTTGAACAACCAGCCTCGCGCAGCGCGCGAAGCGCTTCCTTGCGCCCGAACAAGTAGCTCCCCATTAGGTTAGGAATAGACAATACCACTTATTTCTTTCTTTTGGCGATCAAGAGCGAATGGGCCCTACGCCTTGCCCGACTAAAGGAATGCCCGATAACTGAGATCAGGGGTCAAAGAGCAAGTGGCCGTAAGCGCCGTAAAGTGCGAGCGGAGAATCGCGTAAAACTGTGGCTAATTCTACTACCATAATTGAGGTTGATTTTATAGCATATCGACAACATTTTAGGCTTTAACTACCTGATTTTAATTGGGGAAGGAGGCAATAAGTGAGGACCGAGCGTTTTAGAGGCGCTTTGCTGTCGACCTTGGTGATCGCTTCGTTTATGGTGCCAACGATATCGCTTCTATCCGTTAGTCCAAGTTCTGCGGCTCCAGAAGGCCTCACTTCACGTTTGCCAATCTACATCGACGGCAATGCTGGCTTTACACCTGAAAACGGCGTAAATGGTGGCGGTTCTGGCACTGAAAACGATCCCTACATCATAGAGGGCTGGGACATAAGCGCGGAGAACGCCCATGGGATCGAGATAAGGAATACGACCGCACACTTCATCGTCAGGAACTGCTACGTGCACCACGGAAGGGCCAAGTTTAAACGTGGAATCTACTTCGACAATGTGATAAATGGTAAAATCGAGAACACGACAATCGACAATAACCACTTCGGTATCCTTCTCATGAACTCCTCTAATAATAACATCGAAAGCTGCATTCTTGAAAACAATGGTTATGGCGTTCGTCTTTCCTATTCAGACAATAATAGCATAATCGGTTGCAGTATCTGCGACAGTCAGATTGGTGAAGGCATTCGATTTGATAACTCAAATAACAACAAAATGATCGATTCCGCCGTCTCCCACAGCGATAATGCCAACGTGCACCTTTATTGTTCTAATAACAACATTATCGGTGGAGGTACCATCTCAAATACCTACGTTGGGGTCTCCCTTGAACTCTCTTCAAACAACGACATAATCAACTGCGTCGTTCAGAATCATGACGATAGTGGTGTCGTCCTCTTTGATCATTCAAATAGTAACAGTATAGCTAATTGTACCATCTTAAGCAATGGCTATGGTATTTTTTCCTCTTGGTACTCGGACAACAACCGCATCTATCACAATAACTTCAAAAACAATACGAACCAAGCATACGATTATTGCTCAAATTACTGGGACGACGGATACCCATCGGGAGGGAACTACTGGAGCGATTACACGGGCGCGGACAACTATCAAGGTGAAAATCAGGATATACCCGGGAGCGATGAGATAGGCGACACACCGTACAACATCCCCGGAGATAACAATCAGGACCGCTACCCGCTCATGAGGCCGTGGGGCGAACCCGGGGTGGAAATCAGAACGGTGATCTACCCAGCTGCTGATGTTTATGGATTTAGCGGATATGGAACGGGATACTCAAGATCGCAACTGAAATTTGATATCCGCAACATTCCGTCCGGATCAAACATACTTTCAGCGAAACTCTGGTTACACAGATTCGCAGCTGATAACTGGGATGGGAATATCCTGCTCAACGGAGTTGACGATCAGCTCTGGAGTGAAAATATAACTGCCACCGAATTCGACGCCCAGGCCCTCACAAACGAAGAAAACCGAGCGAGCAAATTAATATCGCCCGGCTGGGATTATTTGGATGTGGAGAACCAGCTGAATGTCGATCACGAAGCTGGGCATACGTATTCGAGCTACAGACTCAGGTGGGCAAACGATAACGGAGGCGAACCATCAGTTGGAATTGATGACGGCCGATTCCTCGTAATCGAGAGCGAGCTCGACGAACTATCCATTATTTTCTCTTCTAGCGAATACAACGGCAACGACCCGTATCTCGAGGTCGTTTACCTCCCGCTCTATAAATGGAACCTCATCGAGACTTGGGCTAGCACTATTGAAGCCCATTTCGTGTGGCAGCTAATCGAAACATGGACCGGGACTGTCCAAGCCCCTGCCAAATGGCAGCTCGTCGAGACTTGGACTGGAACCGTTCGGGCTACTTCACCATGGCGTCTGATCGAGGCTTGGACAGGAGTCATCGAAGTCCCAGCACTGTGGCAGCCTATCGAAACATGGACTGGAACCATTCGTACAATCGGGTGGGAGCTCATCGAGACTTGGACGGGAACTGTTAAGGCCCTAGTTCCGGTTCTTCCTGCGCCTTCGTTGATATCTCCGGCAGATGGAACGATAACGGACGACAGCACCCCGACGTTCGATTGGTCCGATGTGGCGGAGGCTGAGAATTATGACCTCCTCGTCGATGATGACGCCGACTTCTCCTCGCCTGAAATCCAGGTGACCGTGCCCGTATCCACCTACACGACGGACGAGCTGCCCGACGATAACTACTCGTGGAAAGTAAGGGCTCGGGATGCCGCCAACAATGTTAGTGACTGGTCAAGCATTTGGACCCTGCTCATCAGCGCTGCGCGAGGTGTCGATGTATTTATCTCGCCCAGCTACCAAAGCGGCCTGCCCGGGGCGACGCTCGGCTACACTGTCACGGTAAAGAACGAGGGGAACATTTCCGATACCTATGCCTTGACTGCGACCGACAGCGCAGGCTGGGGCCCGACCCTATCCAATGATTCGCTCGCGCTCGCTCCAAAAACTTACGACACGGTTACCCTGACCGTCACCATACCCACCGATGCATCGGTGGGCGACCAAGATAACATAACCCTCACGGCCAAGTCAACCGTGAACCCGACGGTGAGTGACAGCGCTATGTGCACGGCGCAGGCCACGGCCTTAAGGAGGAGGGTGGATGTTTCCATATCACCCGAAACCAAGAGCGGGCCCCCCGGGGAAACGCTCACCTACACGGTCACAACCGTAAACGAGGGCGACGCCGAGGACACGTACGATTTAACGGCAACTGACGCCCTAGCTTGGGGTGCGAGTGTCTCTCCGAACTCGCTCACGATCGCGGCTGGCGGCAGCGACACCGCTACCGTAAGCGTCGTTATTCCTGCGGGCACAGCGAGTGGCATAGAGGACGAGATAACGGTCAAGACGACATCGAGGGCGGATCTGACGGTGAGCGATAGCGCTACCTGCATCGCGAGCGCTGCTGCGGTGGGGGGCGTGAAGGTTTCCATATCACCCGAAACCAAGAGCGGGCCCCCCGAGGAAATGCTCACCTACATGGTTACGGTCAAAAACGAGGGGAACGTCGGGGACACGTATATTCTGAGCACGGCTGGAGCGCCCGACTGGTCGCCGCGAGTCGAAAATACCTCGCTCACCCTCAACACGGGGAGGGCCGGCGAGACCACCCTAACCGTCACAATCCCGCCCGGCGCGAGCGAGGGCGCCTCGAAAACGGTTACCGTGACCGCGATCTCCGTAGGGGATCCCACGGTGGTCGGCAGTGTTACCTGTAAGGCGACCGTCAAGGGTGTGCCAGAAAGGCCTGAGGTGCTTCCCATTCCGCTCACGATCTCAGCGTTTCTGATAGGCGCTGCCATACTCGCGCCGGCCTACCTGCTGCGCGTGCGGTCAAAAAGGGCGGCACGGCGAAGGGTGCTCAAAGGACCAAGGAGGATTTAAATAAGTGGTAAATCCACCGCCTGCCTAAACGAAGTGCCCCTGATTGGTGGAATCGTTGGGGTAGTAGTAATAATCGGCATTGCATTTGTATTTTACATGACAAGACGTTTTAGGAGAGATTTTGAAAGTCGCACTTTTTTTAAAAATAATAAAACATAAAAATCCAAGAACGAAACACTTCGACGGTGACAAAGTAATTTGGGTCTGAACCTAGATTTGTACCCGCACCTCTAAATTCTCGAAAAATCTCAATAAAAAGGTCGAAGTTTAACTTTCCACTAGACGCTGTCGAAGCGATTCGATCTGGCGCTCGAGCGCCGTGATCACGCTCGAGTTATCGTAGGGGCCCAATTACTCCCACAGCGCGGGCACTTGAAATCGTTCTCCGCCGCGAGTTCGAATGATACCTTGGGGTCTCCGTTCCCGCAATTGAAGAACATCGTGTCCCGCTCCGTCTCGAGTCGGTCCTCGAGCTTTTGCAGGAGGAGGCGC
>JAUXAS010000084.1 GCA_030619825.1 Hadesarchaea archaeon | reverse complement strand
GCTTGGACTTGATCGAGAAAAGCCCAGTGGCGGTTGTTTCCCGTGTAGGCGACGAGGGGATCTCCTTGCACACGGTGGGTAAGGTCATCGAAGTTTCTTGGCTATACGGCAGCCGACGCCAAGAACTCCAAAGATTCACACGTCTCCTCCACGGCTTTGAGATCACGGGCGAGGGCGAGCACCACATCCTGATGACGCTGGACGAGTACCTGCACGATCGGAAGCGCCTTTTCTCGGTGATGGACAAGGGGTTCAAGGTCGAAATCCACAGGGAGGGCATCAGCGAGCGTGCGGTCGAAAAGAGGCTGACTGAAACTTGGAGGCCCAGGAGGGTTGCGAGGCCAAGTAAAGGAGAGCCTGCCCCCCTGGCTCAACCAGTCCCCCAGGGCCCAGTAGCCGATGTTCTGAACCTGCCGGGTGTCCAGCGAATCATGCAAACCCTGTCGAAGAGCGAGCAGAGGTTCTGGAAGCTCCTCCTCCAAAATGATGGGTCGTGGTTCAGACGGGACAAGCTTCCGCTCCTGTTGGGCTATACCTCTGAGGACTCGATGGGGCATTTGATAAGGTTCGGCAAACTGGTTGAGCGGGGCTACATCGAGCAGAGTAAGATAGAGGGGAAGTTCGCGTACCGAACGAACATGAGGGCAAAGGTGGGTTGATTAGAAGGAGGTCAGGACCATGGCGGAGAAAGTTGAGAGGCGTGGGAAGAATCCTTTTTATGAAAGAATCCGGTTTGAAAGGTTCATCGAATTGATTGGCGACAGGAACGGGAGGCTGTTGGACCTCGGATGCGCGGAGGGGGTGTTTGCGTCGTTTCTGGGCGACGGTTACGATTATCACGGGGTGGAGGTTTCCTCCAAGAAGATAGCAACCGCTAGGCGGAGGGGGTTGAACGTGATTTGCCACGATCTGAATCACGGCATACCGTTTCCTGACGGATATTTCGATGTAGTGGTGGCGGGCGAACTCATCGAACACATGCCGAACGTTTCTAGCTTCTTGGCCGAGGTGAATCGGGTTCTAAAGCCTAGCGGGATTTTCGTCGGCTCGACTCCGAATGCTGCCAGCCCGTCCCATTACATTCTGGATGAAATCATAAACCCTATGTTATTGAGTAGAGGGAAAATGGGCGGGCGATTCGGGCACTTATATGTCTTCAGCCGAGCGCAACTCAGAGCATTGTTCGAGTTGAACGGCATGAGGATTACGGAGTTCACGGGGAACACCCTTTTGCCAGTTTCCAAGCTCACTATGCGCCTCAACAGGTGGCTGGGGAGGAAGCTCTCCCACCTCAGCACGTGCTTGGTGTTCAGGGCGGAGAAGGTGAAACGATGACCGCCGCCGCCCGCTCAAGCTCGCGTCGAAAATTCAGGGCAGGGCGGATGATGAGAAACGCGAGGTCGATGGGTTCGATTCCCCTTCCCAAAATGAGAGGTCACCTCCAGCCTACGCCCTGCCCGGGAGGAGCTAGTGGGTCGAAGGGG
This sequence comes from Hadesarchaea archaeon, assembly GCA_030619825.1. GTDB lineage: Archaea > Hadarchaeota > Hadarchaeia > Hadarchaeales > Hadarchaeaceae > DG-33. The sequence continues at coordinate 2,179 of JAUXAS010000084.1, read as the reverse complement.
GCCAAAGAAAGTAAGTTCGACGGTGGCATAAATGACTGAGATGGTAACCCTCGAAGAGTTCAAAAGGGTAATAGACAAGCGCGAGCGGGAGATAACCAAGGGAGACGCGGAGGCCAGGCAAAGGATGGCCGAGTTGCGAGAGAAATATGAAATCTTAAAGCGTCTCAAGGATAAGGACCAGAAGACATGGGAAGACGTGGAAGAGGCGATGAAGAAGGTTCTCTGTTTCGCTAATTTGGCTTACTGCTGTGGCACCCCGCTGAACCCGCACGGTGGGGGAAAGCAGTGCCCGTTTAGGGATGGGTTCCTCGACGCGATCGGGTGGACGTATCGGGATTTTGAGTCGTTTAAGCAGGGGTGCGCCGAGCTTTTCTGGAAAACGATGGGGATGGAAAGACGATGAAATTTGAACTTGTGATTTTTTTGAGCAACAACTGTAATCTCTCGTGTCGTCACTGCACCATCACTAAAAACCCCGTGCACGAACTCGAGCGCAAAGACCTCGAAACTCTGGCTGATTACGGACCCTATAAAATCAACTTGCTTGGCGGAGAGCCCCTCATCGCTGAAAACTTTGAGGATGCCTTAGACGTGTTCAGCGACCGTCCAATCACCATATCGACAAACGGATTGCTTGTGCCAGAAAAGATTAAACTGCTAGAAAAAGCGAGAATGATTCTCTTGTCGGTTGAGGGACTCGAGAAAAACACGAACTTCATACGCGGGGAAGAGGTATTCGAGAAGGTCAAGGAAGCCGCGAAGCTTCTGCGTGAGCAAGGAGTAGATGTGACTTTAAGATCCTCGATCTGGGACGGCAACCTCAAGGATGTACCCGGACTAATCGAACTGGCGGAGGAGCTCGACACGGGGCTCATGTTCTTTCCCATGCTCGGAACCGCTCCGCTTAACCCGAAGCAACAAATTTGGCTGTTTAAACAGATGGAGAGGTGTGAGAACTGTTGGGTAGATCAGCCTCATTATTTCTGCTATACATTCGGGAAAGAATCCTACTGCCCCGCCGGAGAAAGAAGGCTCGCGGTCGATTGGAACGGGGAACTCCACCCATGCCAGTGGCAGTTCAGCTACCATCTGGGGAAAGTGGGCGACCCCTTCGATCTCATCGAGGCGAACGCCCAAACATACGTCAGGACCTTCAAGCGCCCCCCCTCCAAATGCATCGGGTGTGAGTTCATGGACTCCTGCCGTGGGTCCTGCCCCCTGACAAACGCGTGTTTCGGGTGCCCGCTTTTGCCGGAAATCAGGCGGATAAGGATGTCCAAACCCCTGAGTACAGTTAGTGAACAGAAGATCGGCACGATAAAATCATTTCTAAAAGGGGTCGTTAGCTGTTGATATAGTGTCCAATTTACCCTACAAGTTATAAAAACCATCAAATCCTCCTTAAATTGGTTGAAATGGCGGTTAGGCTTAAGAACTGGGATTTTATCAAGGACTACTTTAGAACTAGTCCCGATTTGGCTCAAAGAGTCCTTATGGAGATAATGAGAAGAAAAGGAGTCACCAGCATTCGGGAGATTAGAGTCGCAGATATGGTGAGGACTTGCAGTTTAGCAGCTACTCAAGATGGCTTCGAAGCCTGCCTGATTTTATCTAGGGAGGACTTAAGCCCACAGCTCTCGGGCGGTGGAGTACATCATCAATTCGAGGATATTCTTGTGGAGCTGGATAAGGAAGCTGGGGCGATGAGGCAAACATTTGCTATCGAGCACAGGTTATGAGATGAAAGGCATGGGGGGTGTAATCAAAATGGGAATAGCTCTATGGGATTCAAAAGCAGTTGATGAGTTGAGGGATTATAGTTCGTTGTTGCCCACACGGATAATCGAGTGTGCAGAAAAATTGGCAGAAAAGGACACGTTAAGAGACCCCCCCAGAGTTATGCCAGAAGATGTTGTCACGTGCGCGAAATCAATGATAACAGGATATCGAGCATTTGAGAGAGAAAGGGGGCTTTAGATAAATTGGTTTGAAATGGCAATAGAAGATGCTGAAGGGCGCATCAGGCGGAGGTAGGTGTTTCTAAGTGACTAAAGTAACTATGATTGTGAGGGACGAAAAAGGAAAAGAGCTTGAGAGATACATTGCCCCAGACCACTCTTGGATACAGACGGAAGCCTTCGGTGCGCGAAACATACCTTCAATTACCAAGCCCGAAATT